>JADLHO010000031.1 GCA_020848735.1 Planctomycetota bacterium
GCCGGCAGGACCTCGCGCACGTCGCCGCGCAGGTCCATGACGAGCGCGCGGCCATCGGCGAGCGTGGCGATCACGCGATCCGCGCCGGGCGAGAGTGCCGCCAGCCCGAGCACCGGGGTCCTCAGCGCCGGGCTGCTCGCGAGCAGGCGTCCGCTCGGATCGTGACAGCGGATGCGGCCGTCGCGCGAGCCGGACGCGAGCCAGCTGCCCTCGCTCGACCACGCGAGCGCGAGCACCGCATCGGCGTGGTCGGCGATCACGAGCGGCGTCGGGTCCGTGGCGTCGCCGAGGCGCAGGAGGCCGTCGTGGCCGCCGCTGGCGAGCGCGTCCCCGCGGAACGCGAGGGCCGGCACCGGGCCGCCGTGGGTGCGTGGGGTCGCGCGTTCGACGAGCGTCGCGGCGTCGAGCAGCACGACGCGGCCGTCGTCGCAGCCGCAGGCGAGCGTGGTCCGCTGCGGATCGAGCGCGAGCGCCACGACGAGGTCGTCGGCGAGTTCGACGCTCGCGCACGCACCGGTGCCACGCCACGCGAGCACCACCCCGCGCTCCCCCGGGATCCCGCCGGCCGCGAAGAGCGTGTCGTTCGTCTCGTCCCAGGCGAGCGCGACGAGGCGCAGCTCGCTCGTGTGCAGCAGCTGCATCGGCTCGACGTCGACGCGCGTGATGCCGGCCTGCGAGCACGCGAGCAGACCCCGCGCGGTGGCGACGAGCGCGGTGACGGGGCCCAGCAGGACCGGCGCGGGAGCGGGCCGCGTGGCGCAGGCCGCCGTGAGCAGGGCGAGCGCGGCGAGTGCGCGCGCTCTCACGGGGCCAGGACCTCGGGGATCGGCTCGACGCCGTCCGCGACGACGCGGACGGGACGGCCGTCTTGCGTGGTCAACGGCGCGTCGGGCACGCCGAGCAGGTGCACGAGCGTCGCGAAGAGCTCCGGCGGCGCGAGCGGCCGCTCGCTGGGTTCCTCGCCGCGCGCGTCGGTCGCGCCGACGACGACGCCCTCGCGGACGCCCGCCCCGGCGAGCAGCACCGACTGCGCCCGTGGCCAGTGGTCGCGCCCGCCGCTCGGATTGAGGCGCGGCGTGCGACCGAACTCACTCGCGACGCAGAGGACGGCGCGTCCCGCGAGCGGGCCGTCGCGGAGATCGTCGAGCAGCGCACCGAGCGCCTCGTCGAGCGCCTGGAGCTTCGGGGGGAACCCCGTGTCGAGTTCGCGCGCGATGTCGCGGTGGTGGTCCCAGCCGACGTCGCGCACGAGCACGACGCGCGCGCCGTGCTGCACGAGCCGCGTCGCGAGCAGGCAGGACTGGCCGAGGCGATGCGCGCCGTAGCGCGCGCGTCGCTCCGCGGGTTCGTGCGCCAGGGCGAAGGCGTCGCGCAGCGCGTCCTCGTGCGCGAGCGCGTGGGCCTGGCGCACGAAGCGATCGCGCGCGGCCTCGCTCGCGCTGCGCGGTGCGCCGTCCTGCGCGTCGAGCATCGCGAGGAGGCGCTGCGTCTCGTCGCGCGCGCGCGGCGTCAGGTCGCGCACGGCGAAGTCGGCGCGCGACGGATCACCGCCGACGGCGAACGGCGCACAGCTCGGCGGCAGGAATCCGGCTCCGCCTTCGAGCGGCGCATCGGGCACCGCGATGTACGCCGGGAGTTCCCCGTCGCCGCGCTCCTCGCGCAAGGCGGCGATCGCGCCGAGCGCGGGCGAGGCGAGGACGGGCGAGGGGCGTGTGCCGCAGAGGAGGTACTGCGCTCCGCGGTCGTGGTTGCCCTCGCCGTGCGAGAGGGAGCGGAGCAGCGCCACCCGGTCGAGGCGCGCGGCGACCCGGACGAGGCGCTCGTTGACGAAGGTCCCCGGCAGCTTGCCGCGGATCGAACGCAGCGCACCGCGCACGTCGGGCGAGCTCTCCGGCTTGCAGTCGAAGCTGTCGACGTGGCTCAGGCCGCCGTCGAGCCAGAGCAGGATCAGGGCGCGGGGCGAGCGTCGCGTGCTCGGCGCCGCGAGCGCGGCTGCCCCGAGGGCAGGCATCACGAGCGGCAACGCGCCGAGGCGCGCGAGGAAGGCGCGGCGGGAGAGCGGTCCACCGGGCGCGGGCATCGGCGGACCTTGTAGCCGGGCGGGGATCCGCGTGCAGCGCTCAGCGCGGCGGTGGCGTGAACTCGAGCCGCTGGGTCTCGCCGGACGCGAAGTGGACCGTCGCCCGCACTGGCACCGCGCGGCTCAGGTTGCGGCGCAGCTCGAAGCCGTCGTGGGCGCCGCCGAAGCGGCGCGCGATGCGCACGGCGCTGCTGCCGCCGACGCGGTACTCCACCGCGCGCACGCGGGCGAGCAGGTCCTCGTCGCCCTGCAGGCGGATCGAGAAGGCGGTCGCGGTGGGACTCGCGGGCTCCGCGAAGCAGCGTTCGACGGCGATCGCGAGCGGACCGCGGGACGGCACGTCCACGTCGAGCGTGCCCCCCGCGAGCGCCTGGATGGTCCCGTCGCCGAAGCCGTAGCGCACGCCCGCGAACTCGTAGCGTCCCCGCGGGAGCAGGAACCGGCGCGCGGGTCGAGCGAAGGCGAGCAGCTCCTCGCCGCCGCGCGCGACCCCGTCGACGACGAGCTCGAAGCGCGTCTCGCGCGCGAGCCGCGCGAGCTGGGCCGGGTCGCCGTCGAGGGCGAGCTCGAGTTCGACGCGACCGTCGGCCAAGGGCCGCTGCACGGCGCGCCAGCGCAGCTCCCCCGGCGTCGGCGGTGCCGGCACGGGGAGGCGGTGCGTCGTGCCGTCGGCGAGGACGGCCTCGGCGACCGCCGGGAGCGCTGCGCCGGCCTCGCGCACGAGCGGGAAGCCGCAGAGGTCACCGAGCTCGTTCCGCGCGACGACGGCGAGCTCCGCGCCGTCCGCCGCGAGCCAACGCACGCGGGCGATCGCGCCGAACGATCCTTCGCGGCCTTCGATCCAGCACACGCGCTGCGGCTGCGCCGGACTCGGATAGGGCTGGTTCGCGGTGTGCACCGCCAGCTCCGCGAGCTCCGGCGCCTCGGCGTGCACGCGGACGCGGAAGCGCGCCTGCGAGCCGTCGCGGCGCCTCGCGATCACGAGCACGTCGGTCGGCTCGTGCACGATCACGTCGAAGCAGGTCTCGCGGGAGCCCGACAGCTCACGGGGTCCGAGGTCCTCGCCGTACGGGTCGAGCAGCTTCAGGTCGAGCGACTCGACCTCGGCGACTGCCTCAGCGAGACCCGCGAGCGCGAGGCGCACGCGCCAGGACTTCGCGGTCTCGTGTCCGCCTTCGTACTTCTCGCGCACGCGCAGCGTGAGCGGCTCGCGCTTCGTCTGGAGTCCCGCCGGCGAGACCGGCACCGTCACGTGCTCGACGAAGCCGTCCATCGACGTGACGACGGCCTCGATCGTCGAGCGGTCCGTGATCACGGTCGCCAGGTCCGTGAGCGCAGGCCAGGACAGCCACTCCGCGGGGCGCAGGGTCCGCTCGACGCGCCCGTGGACGACGTGTCGCCACTCCACGGAGCGGATGCGCAGCCGCTCGCGCAGCGGCGCGCGGATCGCGGCGCTCAGCGACTTCGCGGATCGCGGCGGGCCGTCCTCGCGCGGCAGCGTGAGATCGGTCTGCTCGGCCTGCTCGATCGCGATGCCGAGCTGATCGTCGAGCGGGGCGCTCGGAGCGTGCGTGAGCTCGAGACGCTTGTCGCCGCCCTCGCGCGCGAGCACCGCGGTGAGCGTCCGCGGTCCGCGCGAGTCGATGGTGAGCTGCAGGCCTTCGCCCGCGGTGCCCGGTGGCACGGTCCAGGTGCCCGGCCTGCCGGCGTACTCCGTCGTGAAGCGGGCCTCGCGGATCGCGCGCAGGCTCTCGCGATCGCCGACGACGCGGAACGTCGTGCGCCACGCGGGAACGCCGTCGACGCGGCCGAGGTACACGTCGTGCGCGCTGAGCGCGAGCCGATCGGCATCCGCGTAGCGCGCATCCGCGCCGAGTTCGATCCAGCGCTCGAGCCGCTGCCGCGTGCCGTCGTTGCGCACGAGGGTGGCGGTGGCCCGGAACTCGCGGTCGCTCGTGCCGCTCGTCGCCCAGGCGAAGCTGCCCTGGTTCTCGGTGCGACGGCTCGGCACGAGCCAGGGGTCGAGCTCCCACGCGACGTGATCGATCGCGAGGCGCTCCCGCCGCGGGACGTCGACGCTGAGCGTGAACGCGTAGCGCGTGCGGCCATCCCGGCCCTTGCCGAGCGCACGCACCTCCGACTCGATGACGGGTTCGTCGCGGACGACGTCGGTGAAGACCGGCGTGTGTTCGAGCGTCTTCACCCCGCCGTCGCGGTACCGGATCTCGGCGACGATCCGATCGGTCTCGTTCACGAGGCCACCCGCGCCCTGCTCCCAGGCCGGGCCGTTGTTCCCCGTGCAGACCTGCACGGGTTCGAGCCGGTTCAGCTTGCCGACCTGCCAGCGCACCTCGCGGATCTCGTCCTGGTCCTGCAGCGGCACGTCGAGCCGCGTGCGCCATTCGAAGAGCGGGGTGCTGCCGTCGCGGTCGAGCCGGCCCCAGTACTGGTCCTCGAAGCGGATCGCCGCGCTGCGGAACTCGGCCTTCGGCACGGGGCCGCGGATCGACGCGAGGAGCAGGCGGCTGTCGGGCTGGTCCGTCGCCTGGAACTCCACGCGCAGATCGAGCGGGTTCTGGTTCGTCATGCCGACGATGCCGAATGCGGACCCGCGCGCGGTCGAACTCGCCTGGCGTGGCTTGCCCTGCTCGTCGGTCCAGGTCCAGGTCACGCGGGTCACGGCATCGAGCGCGGCCTGCTGGCCGCGGAGATCGGCGACGAAGGTGTAGACGTAGCGCTGCTGCTGCGGATCGAAGTCGACGGCGTCGCAGAAGCCGCGCACGGCGATCGTCGCGAGGTCGGTCGGCAGGGGGCGGGGCAGACCGTCGGGCCCGCGCTCGAGCTTCTCCTCGACGTCGAGCAGCGTGATCGCCCAGTTGCAGAAGACGCCTTCGGACTCGCCGGCCAGGCGGATGTCGTCGAAGAGCTCGTCGTGGACGAAGGCGTAGCCGCCCTGGTTCCACTTCGTGCCCCAGGAGTTCTGCACGAGGAAGGCGTGCTGCCGATCGTCGTAGCCGACGATGCACATCGCGTGCTTGCCGTGCGGCTGACCCGGTTGCCGCAGCGTCTCGTCGCGCACGAAGGTCGCGCGGTCGTAGGTCGCGAAGCGGCCCGAGAGGAAGATCGGATTCACGTGCGCGCCGAACACGACGATCTGCCGGCGCTGCAGCGCGCGGCGGATGGCGGCGCGATCGGGCAGGAGCTGGGCGTCGTGCAGCGGGAACGCGCGGGCCTCCGCGAGCGCGCGGGCGGACGGCGCGGCGCGGTGGTCGTCGGGTCGATAGGGCTGCGTGGCGAGCGTCGCCGCGCCGAGCTCGCGCATCACGCGGAGCGCGTCGATGAACGAGCTGCCCTCGTCCCTGCCGCCGTTGATCTGGTTGTAGAGGAAGCTCGGCGAGAACACGCGCTCGTCGGCGTCCGGCAACCAGCCCTGGTCGCGCGCCTCGAGGTAGGACTTCGCGGCGTAGCCGATCGCCCACGCGGTGCAGTCGTTGAGCCGTTGCTCGCCGACGGGCGGGAGCCAGGGCCTCAGATCGACCGCGCTCTCCTCGATGAGCTCGATCTGGGCCGGGACATAGGTCTTCAGGTCGGCGAGCGAGGCCCGCGTCGGGTCGATGCTGCCGGTCTGCGCGGCGAGGCCGGCGCACGGCAGCAGCAGCGCGAGGAGCGGGAGACCGGACCTGTCGAGGAATGCGACGCCGCGCGGGGCCATGCCCCATTCATCGGCGCGAGCCGAACTCGCGCGAGAGGATCAGCGCGTGGGCCAGCGCGCGCAGCGTCCCGTCCCGATCCTCGGCGCCGCGCAGCGCGTCGCGACACGCGGCGAGTTCCGCCGCGCGCGGTTCGCGTGTGAGCAGGAGCTCGAAGAGCGCGCAGGTCTGGCGCTCGGCGTCGTCGTCGAGCGCGATCAGCGCGAGGGCGTTGTCCTTTGCCTCGAGCGCCCCGAGCAGCCGTTCGCCGTTCCATTGCGTGAGCCACCACGCGAGGGGCGACGCGGCGGGTCGCGGCGGCGGGCCGGGCGCGAGCGCGAGCGCGCGTTCGACCATGCGCATCTGTCGGGCCGGATCGATGGGCCGCGCCTCACGGCGCCCGAGCTGCACGACGAGCGCCGCATCGCGACGGGGATCGCCCGGCAGCGGCGTGCTGTCGACCGCGTAGAGCCGAGCGCACGCGATGGCCTTCACGAGCGGGCGCAGCCGGAAGCCCTCGGCGCAAAAGCGCGCGGTCGCGGCGTCGAGCAGGTCGCGCTGCGCACCGGGCTGCGTCGCGCGGTGGTCGTCGGTCGGTTCCAGCGGCGCCTGGCCGAGCAGCTCGTGCAGCACGCGGTTCGCGACGTTGCGCGCGAACGCGCGTGGGTCGGCGGCGAGCGCGGCGCGCAGCGTCTCGCGCGGGCCCGCCCCGGGCCCGGCATCGCCGAGCAGGTCGAGCACGCGCGGGGGCACCGGCGCGTCGGTCCGCGGGTCGAAGAGGGCCCCGGCCATCCGACCGCCGTCGGGGGCCGGCCGGGGATCGACGAAGAGCGCGGCGAAGCCGAGGTGTTCGTCGCGTCGCCAGCGATCGAGCGGGTGATCGTGACAGCGCGCGCAGCTCAGGCGCACGCCGAGCATCGCCCGGCCGAAGAGCTCCGCGCGGTCGCGCGGGTCCGCGAGCCGATCGAGCAGGGGGGCGCCGAGCGCGCAGCGGACGGCGAGGCCGTCGAGCAGCGAGCTGTCCTGCGCGGCGAGCTCGCGCAGGCTCGCGCGCGCGGCGAGCTCGCGGGGGCCGTCCTGGTCTTCCAGCTCGAACCACGCGGTGAGCCACTCGGTCGCGACCGCGGTGAAGTCGGGGCTCGCGAGCAGGTGGGTGACGAGCCGCTCGACGCGCAGCGCCGGTGCGGCCGCCAGGAACGCGCGTCGTTCCGCGGGACTCGGCAGGCGCCCGGCGAGGTCGAGGTAGAGGCGGCGCAGCAGCGTCGCGTCGTCGGCGGGCGGGGCCGGCGTCAGGCCGAGCTCGTCGAGGCCGCGGCGCCAGGCCGCGTCGAGCGGGGACTCCGCGGTCGCGCCGGGATCGGGCCGGGCGGCGCCGTCGCGGGGGAAGGGCATCACGCAGCGCAGCACGGCGTCGTGGCCGGCGAAGCGCGCGACGAGCCAGGTCTCGCCCGGACCCTGCTCGGCGAGGTGACCGTTCGCGTCGACGTCGACGACCAACGGTGCGCTGCTGGCGAAGAGGCTGCGTGCGGTCACGTCCTCGCTTTGCGAGTGAAAGTGTGCCGTCACGCGCAGCCGATCGCCGTCGCGGGCGAGCTGCAGTCCGTCGAGCGGCGTCGCGTCGTCGCCGTAGGGTGCGCCCGCCGCCAGCCACGCGAGCACGGCCGCGTACGCCTCGCCCGCGCGCGGCAGGCGCAGGCCGCCGCCGTGATCGAGCACGCGCGACGGCTTGCGCAGCAGGAGGCTCTGCTCCGGGTCGCGCCGATCGATACGGCGTGCGGCGCGATCGACCGCGATCGCCTGCCAATCGCCCCGCGGATCGCCGCCGAAGAGCGAGAGCTTGAAGCCGCCGCGACCGAGGGCGCCGCCGTGGCACTCTGCGGCCGCACAACCCTGGCGGAGGAGCCAGGGCTGGACGTCGTAGCGGAACGCCAACGGCCGCGACTGCGCGGTGGCTGCCGCGCCGAGGACGAGCGACGACGCCAGCGCGAGCGCGCGCATCGCGCTCAGCGCCCGTCGCGCCACGACGCGAGCTGCGCGGTCGCACGATCGCGCGCCGCGGCGTTGCCGTACTCGAGGCTGAGCATCAGCTCGAGCATCGCGATGCCCTGCGCCTTCAGCTCCGCGGACTCGCCGGCGCGCGTGCGGATGCGCGCGAACACGTCGTCGAGACGCGCGGCATCGGCATCGCGCTGGATCGCAGCGCGCAGGAGCTCGCGCAGGGTCTCGTCGCTGGGAGCCTGGCCCTTGCGGGGCGTCGCGCCCGGTGCCTCGCGCGCCGCCTCGCCCATGCCGCGTCGCGGTTGGCCTTCCCCTTCGCGCCGTGCCCGATCCTCGACCTCCTCCGCGTTGCGTCGCGCCCGCCAATGCAGCTCGAGGGCGAGGTGCGCCGCGCGGGCGCGCAGGCTCGCCTGGTCCGTGGGCAGGTTCGCGAGGGCCGCCGCGCGCAGCTCACCGGGCGAGCTCGGCAGGGGGCCCGTGACCTCGTCGACCCACTCGCGGAGCTTGCCGAGGTCCTGCCGCCCGGTGTCGGTGAACGCGACGCTCCGCACGACCTTGCCGTCCTTCGCGGTCACGAGCGTGAGGGTCGCCCGCCGGTTGAGGGCATAGGCCCCCGGACCCTCCGCACCGTCGACCGAGACCCCGATCGGCCGCGCGAGCCGCAGGCTCCGCGACGCGAGCTCCACGCGCCGCTCCGCCTCGTTGCGATCCTCCGCGAGCAACACGACCGCGGTGCAGAGCCCGAGCGGCGCATGGCTGTCGCCGATCAGGTCCAGCGCGCGCACGAGCGGCGCGACGTTGCGCGTCAGCTCGTGCACGAAGAGCACGGCCCCCGGCCCCGCGCCGATCGCCGCCGCGAGGTCGTACTCGAGTCCGGCATCCGGACCCGCCGCGGCATAGACGCGCAGCGCGGGCAAGGGCGATTGCGCGGGCGGACCGGACGCGATCGGCGCGTC
Source organism: Planctomycetota bacterium (assembly GCA_020848735.1). Taxonomy (GTDB): domain Bacteria; phylum Planctomycetota; class UBA1135; order UBA1135; family UBA2386; genus JACRLW01. The sequence goes on from JADLHO010000031.1 coordinate 8,724, forward strand.
GGGCTCCTGGGCGGGCAGGGTCGCGTGCACGGGGAGGGTCGCGGCGAGGGCGATGCAGAGCGCGAGACGGACGGCGGCTGGACGCGACATGGCGCGGCAGTGTAGCTGCGCGCCACGGGTCGTGACCCTGCCGCAGACCTCCCGCTCACGGTCCTCGACTGGCAGCCTGCTTGGTCGCGCGGATGCGCCGCAGGGCCTCACTGCGCTGCTCGGCGGTCGGCATCGGTACGCGCACGCGCTCGTCGGCTGCGGCCAGGTCCTCCCAGCTCTCGGTCAGGACGACGGCGTCGTCGAAACGCAGCTCGCCGTTCGGTCCCATGTCGAAGACATAGGCGGGACTCACGATGTAAAGGACCTCCGTCGGAGTCGCCTGCTCGTTGACGAGCTGGAAGAACTCACCCGGTTCGGTGAGCACCGCCTGCCCGGCGACGAGACGCAAGGAACGAGGCGCGGTGTCCGTGGGCCCCTTGGTCCGAACGATCAAGACACCGCTGCGCACAAAGGTCACCTGCGCGACGAACGGCATCACGTGGATGCGAGAGCGCGTGTTCGGATCGATCACGCCGGCAGCCACGCTGAAGCCATCGAGCAGACCGAAGGGGAGATCGCTCTGGCTGTCCTTGGAGTTCAGGAAGGGAGAAACCCAGGTCCCATCCGGGACTGGGAACATCGCCTGGATGGCGAAGATGTGACTCATTCTGGCACCCGATCGAAGGGGAGAGGACTGCGGAACGGGCCGGTGAGACCCGACGGGAGGAACCGCGTTGCCAAGCCGGCCGCGCAACGTAGCGGTCGAGGCGCGAGTTCGAGTACGACCCACGGCGAGACGGCTCCAAGTCCGTCCGTCGCTCGGATCGAGGCGAGCGCGGGCGTGCACCGCGCGGCGACGAGTCTTGCGGCCTCGCGTCCCGCTCCGCACGCTCCCGCGGTCCATGGTCGCGCACCCCAACCGGAGTCCCTCCGCGTCCACCCTGCGTGCGCGCCTCGCACGGCTCACCACGAAGCAGGTGGAGAAGCTCCTCGGAGCGCGGGGCAAGCAGCTCCTCGACGCGGCGGCGCGCAGCCCGGCCGCCGCCGCCGATGTCGCCCACTGGGCGAAGGGACGACTCGTCCTCGAGTTGCCCGGAGCGCGCGTCACGCTGTGCGTGGACGAGAGCCAACGGGGTCGCCTGCGCGCGGATTGTTCTGCGTGCCGCTCGCACTGCGTGCACGCGGCCACGGCGTGGAACCTGGTGCTCGAGGAGAAGCTCGCGCTGGGACTCGCGCTCCCGCCGTCGCCGAAGCGACCGAAGGAACTGCTGACCGAGGCGGAGCTCGTCGATCAGGAGTTGGCGGAGCGCGCCGAGCGGGCTCGCACGGAACGGATGCGCTTCCGGTCCGCGGATCCGGCGACGCCCTGGACCGACTACGTGGTCACCAACCGCGAGAGCGGCGGCAGCTACCGGGTCGCATTGCGCGGCACGGCGCGCGGCGACTCGTATTGCTCCTGCCCGGACTTCCGCAAGAACACGCTGGGCACCTGCAAACACATCCTCCACGTGCTGGGAAAGGCGCGACGTCGCTTCGGGGCTGCGGCGCTCGCGCAGCCGTACGAGCGACGGCGGATCTCGCTCGGCATCGCGTATGCCGAGGAGCTCCGCTTCCGACTGATGTTGCCGGAGCGCAGCGGGCCGACGCTCGCGAAGCTCTGTGCGCACCTGCGGCTGGTGCCGGTCGACGTCGAGCATGCGGACGCGCTGCTCCGGCTGATGCGCAAGCTCGCGAGCCTCGGCCACGAGGTCTCGGTCCATCCGGATGCCGAGGAGCGGATCTCGGTCCTGCTGCTGCGTCGGCGACTCGAGCGCCAGGCCGCGGCGATCCGGAAGGACCCGGCGGCGCATCCGCTGCGGCAGACCCTGCTGAAGGTGGAGTTGCTGCCCTACCAGCTCGACGGCATCGCCTTCGCCGCCGCGGCGGGCCGCGCGATCCTCGCCGACGACATGGGGCTCGGAAAGACGATCCAGGCCATCGGCGTGGCCGAGCTCCTCGCGCGCGAAGCTGGTATCGAGCGCGTCCTCGTGGTGTGTCCGGCGTCGGTGAAGGCGCAGTGGGTCAGCGAGGTCGAGCGCTTCTCCACGCGCACGGCGCGCACCGTCGCGGGCAGCTCGGCCGGGCGAGCGGCGCAGTACGGCGGCAACCAGTTCTTCACCGTCTGCAACTACGAGCAGGTGCTCCGGGATTTCCGGGCCATCGAAGGCCAGGCCTTCGACCTGGTGATCCTCGACGAGGCGCAGCGCATCAAGAACTGGGAGGCGAAGACCTCGCGCGTCATCAAGAGCCTGCGCTCGCCCTTCGCCCTCGCTCTGACCGGGACGCCCCTCGAGAACCGGCTCGACGATCTCCACTCGATCGTCGAGTTCATCGACGACCGGCGCCTCGGCCCGGCCTTCCGCTTCTTCCACACGCATCGCGTGGTCGACGAGGACGGCCGCGTCGCCGGCTTCAGGAAGCTCGCGGCCTTGCGCGAGACCCTGGCGCCGATCCTCCTGCGGCGCACGCGTGCGCAGGTGCTCCGTCAGCTGCCCGAGCGGACGACGGAGATCGTGCGCGTGCAGCCGACGCGCCAGCAGCTCGAGCTGCACGATGCCCAGATGCGCGTCGTGGCGCAGATCGTGAACAAGGCGTGGATCTCCGAGGTGGATCTGCTGCGCCTCCAGAAGGCCCTCCTCCTCGCGCGCATGGCGGCGGACAGCAGCTTCCTCGTCGACAAGCAGCGCCCGGGTCACTCGAGCAAGCTCGAGCGCCTGCGCGAGCTCTTCGAGTCGTTGCTCGCCGAACCCGACCGCAAGGTCGTGCTCTTCTCCGAGTGGACGACCATGCTCGACGAGATCGAGACCGCGCTGACTCCGCTCCTGGTCGCGGCAGGCGGCGCCGCGGTGCGGCTCGACGGCAAGGTGCCCCAGGCGCGGCGCCAGGCACTCGTGAGGCGCTTCCGCGAGGATCCGACGTGCCGCGTGTTCCTGACCACCAACGCGGGTGCGACCGGCCTCAACCTGCAGGCCGCGAACACCGTCGTGAACGTCGATCTGCCGTGGAACCCCGCTCTGCTCGAGCAGCGGATCGGGCGCGCGCATCGCATGGGTCAGAGGCGGCCCGTGCAGGTGTTCGTGCTCGTCAGCAGCGGCACCATCGAAGAGAACATGCTCGCGACGCTGTCCGCGAAGCACGAGCTGTTCATGGCGGTGCTCGATCCCGACTCCACGATCGACGAACTCGAACTGCGGAGCGGCGTGGAGGAGCTCAGGCGACGCCTCGAGGTCCTGCTCGGCAGACCGGAGCCGGCGCCACTCGACGCGAGCCAGCGGCTGGAGGTCGCAGCCGGCGTGGACCCGCGCGATGCCGACCGAGCCAAGGTCGCCGCAGCCGGGGGACGGATGCTCGCGGCCGCCTTCCGCTTCCTCGGCGAGCTCTTCCCGGAGTCGCGCCGCGCCGCGTCGGGCGCGTCGCCGAACGCGGCGTCCGCCGAGCTGCGCGAGCGGCTCCGCCGCTGCGTGGAGACCGACGACGAGGGGCGGCTGCGTCTCGTCGTGACGCTCGACGACCACGACGCGCTCGATCGGCTCGCCGATGTTCTGGGTCAGATCCTGCCAGCGACGGCACCCGACAAGGCTCCCGCCAGGACGACGCCGCGGCGGCACGCGTCTACGTCACGACCGCGCGCACCTGCTCGGCGACGGCCTCGGGCGTGAAGCCGAACTCCTCCGCGAGCTTCTCCGCCGGCGCGCTGAGGCCGAAGCGCTCGACGCCGATGACGCGCTCGAGACTGCCCGTCAGCATGACCCAGTGCTCGGGCCGTCCGAGCTCGATCGCGAGCACGGGCAGGCCGGGCGGCAGCACCTTCTCGCGCCAGGCCTTCGCCTGGTTGCTGAAGAGCTTGATCGAGGGCATCGAGACGACGCGCAGCTCGAAGCCGTCGCGGCTGAGCAGCTCGCTGGCGGCGACGGCCAGCGCGACCTCCGAGCCGGTGGCGATCAGCGTGGCGCGCGCGCGCGAGGTCTCGCGCACGACGTAGCCGCCGCGCAGCACGTCGCGCGGCACGAAGTCCGCCGGGCGCGCGAGGCGCGGCAGGTCCTGGCGCGTCAGCAGGATCGCGGTGGGGCCGTCGCGCCGCGCGAGCGCGTGGGTCCAGGCGGCGGCGACCTCGATGCCGTCCGCGGGGCGCAGCACGTGCAGGTGCGGGATCACGCGGAGCGTCGTGATCTGTTCGATCGGCTGATGGGTGGGGCCGTCCTCGCCGACCATGATCGAGTCGTGGCTGAAGACGAAGATCGAGGGCAGGCCCATGAGCGCCGCGAGCCGCAGCGGCGGGCGCATGTAATCGGCGAAGACGAGGAAGGTGCTGCCGACGGGCAGGAAGCCGCCGTGCAGCGCCATCCCGTTCTGGATCGCGCCCATCGCGTGCTCGCGCACGCCGAAGTGGAGGTTGCGGTGCCCATAGGCGCCGGCCTGCACCGCACCGGACGCGAGCAGCTTCGTCTTCGTCGAGCCGTCGAGGTCGGCCGCGCCCGTCACGAGACTCGGCACGAGTTCGGCCGCGGTCTGGAGGACCTTGCCCGAGAGTGCGCGCGTCGCACCGGCTGCGTCGCCCAGCGCGGCGACGAGGCGTTCGAGCAGATCCGCGGGCACGTCGCGCGTGGCGAAGCGCCGCTGCTCCGCCGCCCGCAACGCATCGGTGGAGCGCCACGCCTCGAACGCGCTGCGCCACGCCGCCGCGCGAGCCTCGCCGCGCTGCGCGGCGCGCGCGAAGAGCGCGCGCACGTCGTCGGGGATCCAGAAGCTCTCGGCGGGGAGGCCCAGCGCGGCCTTGGTCTTCGCGAGCTCGTCGGCGCCCAGCGGCGATCCGTGCACGCTCGATTTGCCGGCCTTGTTCGGGCTCCCGTAGCCGATCTGCGTGCGGCAGATCAGGAGCGTGGGGCGATCGCTCGCGGCGAAGGCCTCGCGGAGCGCCGCGCGCAGCTTCGTCTGGTCGTGGCCGTCGTCGAGGGTGAGCACGCGCCAGCCCAGCGCCGCGAAGCGTCCCTCGACGTCTTCGCTGAAGCAGAGCGAGGTGCTGCCGTCGATCGTGATCCGGTTGTCGTCGTAGAGATAGACGAGGTTCGACAGGCGCCAGTGACCCGCGAGCGATGCCGCCTCGTGCGCGACGCCCTCCATGAGGTCGCCGTCGCTCACGATGCCGACGACGCGGTGTGCGTCGAGCAGCGGGCAGCCGTAGCGCGCGGCCTCCATGCGCGCGGCGAGCGCCATGCCGACGCCGTTCGCGAAGCCCTGGCCGAGCGGGCCGGTGCTCGTCTCGACACCGGGGGTGAGGCCGTGCTCGGGATGCCCGGGGGTCTTGCCGTGGAGCTGCCGGAAGCGCTTGAGCTCGTCGAGCGGGAGCTCGTAGCCCGCGAGGTGCAGCAGCGCATACAGCAGCATCGAGCCGTGCCCGGCGGAGAGCACGAAGCGGTCGCGGCCGGGCCAGGCGGGGTCCTTGGGCGCGAAGCGCAGGTGTTCGAGCCAGAGCGCGACGGCGAGGTCGGCCATGCCCATCGGCAGGCCCGGATGACCGCTGTTCGCCGCCTGCACCGCGTCGATCGCGAGGCCGCGCACGACGTTCGCGGCGCGACGCAACTCGGCGTCGGTCAGGGTCGCGGGGGGCTCGGCCGGCTGCGGTTCGCGTGCGTGCATGGTAGGCCGCGGGACTGTAGCGACGCGCGCGCGGGCGAAGAACCGCGGCCTGCGCTCCCGAGCGAGGTTCTGCGCGCGCGGTCACGCGATGCCGGCCAAGGGGTCGTTGGATGCCGCCCGCGGGGGCAGTACCTTCCGCGCCCCGATGCACGCCTCGCTCGATCGCCGCGATTTCCTCGGAGCATCCGTCCTCGGTCTGTGTGCGGCGGCCACGTCGAGGGGGGGCTTCGCGGCGAACGCGACGGCGGGACTCGCCGCGCCGCCGCGCGCCCGGCCGGGCCGCCGCAAGCTGCGGCTCGGCTGCGTCGGCGTCGCCAACCGCGCGGCGGACAACCTCGCGGGCTGCAAGGAGGAGGAGATCGTCGCGCTCTGCGACGTCGACGCGCGGCACCTCGCGCACGCGGCCAAGGGCCTCCCGGCGGCGAAGACGTACCGCGACTGGCGCGACCTGCTCGCGCGCTCCGGCCAGGACGGCGATGCCCTCGACGGCGTGGTGGTCAGCACGACCGACCACACGCACGCGATCGTCGCCGCGAGCGCGATGAAGCGCGGCCTGCACGTCTACTGCGAGAAGCCGCTGGCGCACACGGTCGCCGAGGTCCGGATGCTCACCGAGCTCGCGCGCGAGCGCGGCCTCGCGACCCAGATGGGCACGCAGATCCACTCCCTGCCGAACTACCGCCGCGTCGTGGAGCTCGTGCGCAGCGGCGCGATCGGCACCGTGCAGAACGTCGACGTCTGGTGCGGCACCGCGGCCTGGGGCGGTGTGCCCTCGCCGCTCGCATCGCAGGCGGAGAGCCCAGTGCCCGAGCACCTCGACTGGGATCTCTGGCTCGGCCCCGCACCGGCGCGACCCTATGTCGAGGGCGCCTACCACCCCGCGAACTGGCGGCGCTTCTGGGACTTCGGCGGCGGCAACCTCGCCGACATGGGCTGCCACTTCATCGACCTCGCCTTCTGGGCGCTCGAACTCGGCGCACCCGAGACGGTGCAGGCCGAGGGCCCGCCGCTCGACCCCGACGTCGCGCCGCTCGGGCTCGCCGTGACCTGGAACTTCCCGGCGCGCGAGGGGCGGCCCTCGGTCACGCTCACGTGGCACGACGCGGGGCGCAAGCCCGCGAGCGCCGCCGAGCTCGGGGTCGACGGCTTCGGCAGCGCGGTGCTCTTCCGCGGCAGCGAGGGCTTCGTCGTCAGCGATTACCACCGCCACGAGCTCGGCCCGAAGGCGAAGTTCGCGGGCTTCGTGCCGCCCGCCCCGAGCATCCCGGACTCGATCGGCCATTACGCCGAGTGGTTCGCGGCCATGCGGGGCGAAGGCCGCGCGAGCTGCGACTTCGCCTATGCGGGGCCGCTCAGCGAATGCGTCCTGCTCGGCAACGTCTCCTACCGCCTCGGCGGCAAGCGCCTGCTCTGGCAGCCCGATCGTCTGCGCGCGGTCAATGCGCCCGAGGCCGAGGGCTTCCTCCGCCGCGCCTGGCGCGACGGCTGGGCGCTCTGATCGGCCGCCGCGACGCCGTGCACGACTCCGCGAACTGCCCCCGTCCGTACCCCGCCATGCGCTCCAGCACCCTCGCGTTCCTGCTCGCATCCGCCGTCCCGGCCCTGGCCCAGGACCGGTCCAAGCCCTGGTACCAGATGGACTACGGTCCCTGTCTCGCGACGAGCGCCGAGGGCTTCACGCCCGACAACGTCGCGCTGAAGGGACGCATCGTGCGGCTCGGTGAACGCGCCGGCGTGCTCTTCGACACGGAGCTGCTGCGCGTCGCCGCGGCCTTCGTCGACGGCTACGTCGAACTGCGTGGGACGCCGTTCGATGGCAGCCACGGCCCGATCCCGCGCACGCGCGGGCGTGAGCTGTACTCCACCCGGCAGGAGCCCGGTGTCGCGAAGGACGGCTCCTTCGCCGATCCGCGGCCGATCCCGCACGGCCCCTTGCCCAGGGAACACGGCCGCTTCGAGGGGCACTGGTTCTACGGCGATCAGACGGTGCTCCAGTACCGCATCGGTGCGCGGCGCGTGCTCGAGCTGCACGAGCTCGCCGCGGCGAGCGAAGGGCTGCCCGCCGGCCTCGCGCGCCTTCTCGAGTTCGGGCCGGGACCGGCCGTCACGCTGCTCGTGCTCGACCAGCCGGGTGCCGCGGACGACGGCGCGGCGGTCACGCTCGGTGGGGATGGCAGGCCCGGCAGCAGCAGCGACACGCTCGTCACGGAGTTCCTCTGGGAACGCGTGCAGCCCGCGGGTGAAGGGCGACCGGAGCGCCGCGAGGCGGCGGCGACGCGGCTCGAGCTCTTCGCGCCGATCGGCACGCAGTTCGTGCGGCGCGCTGGACGGGTCGAACTCGTCGTGCCCGCGGCCGACCACGCGCGTTTCGTGCGCGTGGTCGTGCGCAGCGGCGCACCGGGCTCGCTGCTCGGCGAGTCGAAGCCGGACACCTCGCTGAGAGACCTCTCGGGGCTCACGAAAGGTGGGCCGAAGCGCTGCGCGGAGACCCTGCGCACGAAGGGCCGCCGCGGTGAGGGCGCAGGCCCGTTCGTCGTCGACACGGTCACCGTCCCGGACGCGAACCCGTGGCAGTCGCGGCTGCGCTTCGGCGCCTTCGACTTCGTCGGCACCGAGGCCGCGGCGCTCTCGACCTGGAACGGCGACGTCTGGATCGTGCGCGGCCTCGACGACGATCTCGACGAGCTCACCTGGACGCGCTTCTGCACCGGCCTCCACGACCCGCTCGGCCTGAAGGTCGTGAACGGCGTGATCCACACGCACGGTCGCGATGGGCTCTACCGCCTGCGCGACGTCAACCACGACGGCGAGTGCGACTTCGTCGAGGTCTTCAACAACGACGTGCTGATCACGCAGGGCTTCCACGAGTTCGCGTTCGACCTGCAGACCGACGCGGCCGGCAACTTCTACTTCAGCAAGGGTGGGCCGGTGAATCCGGGCGGGCGCGGCTTCCAGAAGATCGTCCCGCACCACGGCACGCTGATGCGCGTCAGCGCCGACGGCACGCGCCTCGAGGTCGTCGCGACGGGCCTGCGTGCACCGAACGGCATCGGCGTCTCTCCCGACGGCGTGCTGAGCTCGGGCGACAACCAGGGCAGTTGGATGCCGGCGTGCCGGTTGAACCTCTCGACGAACGGGAGCTTCTGGGGCTGCATGGCGACCGCGCATCGCGAGCCGGCACCGACGACGTACGACGAGCCCGTCTGCTGGCTGCCGATGAGCGTCGACAACAGCGGCGGTGGCCAGGTCTGGATCCCCAAGGGGAGCTTCGGCGCGCTCGGAGGGATGATGATCCACCAGAGCTACGGCCAGAGTTCGAACTACCTCGTGCTGATGCAGGAGCACGCGGGCAAGACGCAGGGTGCGGTCGTGCGCCTGCCCGCGGACTTCGAGTCGGCGCAGATGCGGGGCCGCTTCCACTCCGATGGCCACCTCTACGTCACCGGCTTCCAGGGCTGGCAGACCAACGCCGCCAAGGAGACCGCCTTCCAGCGCCTGCGCCGCACGAGCGCGCCGCTGCACCTGCCGATCGCGATGCGCTGCTGGGCCGAGGGCATCGAGCTCGAGTTCAGCGAGCCGCTCGCGGCCGAGACGGCTGCGGACCCCACGAGCTGGGAGATCGAGGTCTGGAACTACCTCTGGTCGGAGGCCTATGGCTCCGCGGAGTACCAGCCGAGCGCGCCGGCGAAGAAGGTGAAGGAGGGTGAGAAGAACCGCGACGTGCTGAAGGTGCGCGCGGTCGAACTCGCCGCGGACGGCCGCAAGGTCTTCCTCGCGATCGATGGCATGACCAAGGCGATGCAGCTCCGACTCGGTTGGTCGGTCGACGCGCAGGACGGCGCGGCACTCGACGGCGAACTGCACGGCACGATCCACTTCCTGCCGCCGCGACCGGCGGGAGACGCGGGCAAGTGATGCGGCGCGTCGCCCTCAGCCTCGGCGCTGCCCTGGCGCTCGCGACGGGCGCGGTGACGCAGGGGGCGGCCCCCGGTCTCGCACTCACCGTGCGACCCGCCGCGGCCCGCGACGGCTCGCTCGCCGGCGACACGCGGATCGTGCGTGCGCTCGCGCTCCACGTCGAGCGCGGCGAGGCGCCTTCGGCCTTCGTCACCCCCGGCATGTTCGAAGCCGAGTTCAGCGGCTTCCTCGAGTTGCCGGCGCGCGACGACTGGACCTTCTCGATCGCGGGTCTCGGCAACGTCTCCCTCGAGATCGACGGACAGCTCGTGCTGAAGGGCCGCGGCGCGGGCGCGAAGCCGCTCACGAGCGAACCGATCCGGCTGCGCAAGGGTCGGCGCGCGCTGCTGCTGCGCTACGGCTCGCCGCTCTCGGGCGCCGCGGAGCTCCGCGTCGCCTGGTCGAGCGGCAAGACGCCGCCGCAGGCGATCCCGCCGACGGCGCTGTTCCACGACCCGGCCAGCCCCGGCCTCGCCGACGGCGTGCTGCGCCGCGAGGGCCGCGCGTTGCTCGCGACGCTGCGTTGCACGGCCTGTCATGCCCTGCCCGAGGGCTTCGATCGCGCGCAGGCCATGCCCGAACTCGCGATGCGCGGACCGTCGCTGCACGGCGCCGGTTCACGCTTCAGCCCGTCGTGGCTCGCCCAGTGGATCGCGGCGCCGCAGCGCCTGCGCGCGGGCGCGCGGATGCCGATGACCCTGCACGGCGATGCCGCGCCCGCGCAGGCGCGCGACATCGCGGTGTGGCTCCTGACGCTGAAGGACGAACCGGGGCCCGTGAGCTTCGGCGACCCCGAGCAGGGCGCCCGGCTCTTCGCCGAGCTCGGCTGCATCGCGTGCCACGCGATCGACGAGGCGGATGCGACGGCCTGGGTCTCGCTCCGCAATGCGCACTCGAAGTACGAACAGGGCGCGCTCGCCCGCTTCCTGCTCGCGCCGGGCGCGCACGACCCGTGGATCCGCATGCCGGACCTGCGCCTGAGCACGCAGGAGGCCGCGGACCTCGCGGCGCTGCTGGAGTCCACCCGTTTCCCGAAGGCCGCCATGGCGGAGCACGTCCCGAGCATCGACGGCGATGCCGCGCGCGGTGCGGCGGCGTTCGCGAGCA
>JADLHO010000032.1 GCA_020848735.1 Planctomycetota bacterium
AGGGCGTCACGAGCGGCGTGCTCGCGGTAGTGCTCAAGGTGCACCTTGACGCTCGTCGTCATGGGCTCGCCCGCGCGCGAGTGCTGTATGCCGTAGTCCGCCTCCTCGTCGGTCGCGGCAATTGGCACCAGATCGACCTCAAGCCCAGATCCCTTGAAGACGACGCCAAACGTCCGAGCACCGGAGTCATCGAAGTCGTCCTCGCTCTTCTGCGGATAGGCAGCGACCAGGAGCCGCTTGATGAGTTGCTGCAGCGCCGCGATATCGAATGCCGACGGGTCATCGACGTCGAAGTAGACGCCGACGTCGGCGTCAACGGCCTTGCCCGCGCGGGGGCGGTTGCTCGTTCCCTTCTCGAGAGATCCCGCACGCCGGAACTTCATGATCCGATACGAGCCGTCCTCAGCGAGCACGGCTTCGAGGGTGGCGAGGAGGCGACCCACCTGCTTTCGATGCTCGTTGCGCTCCTCCCCCGGCAGCGCGAGCTTGTTCTTCACATACCAGCCGAGCTGGTCGTCGGTGAGCCTCATTCCGTCGCCCCATCCCACCCGTAAAGCCGATTGAAGATCTCTGCCTGCTCGATGGCGTCATCGAGCGCGTTATGCGTGTGCGGTCGGTCGGAGGCGATCTCTGGCGGCAGGTCGCTGCGCCCTGCCCGGTCGAGTACGGCAGTTATCTTCTGCTGATACATGGTCTTCATGTCAAGGGCGCCGGAGAAGCCGAACGGCGACTCGCCGAGGAACCGCACGAAGTACCAGTGCATGAACATCCAGTCGAACACGACTGGGTAGCCCACCAGCACAGGCCGGAGGGCTGCTTCCTGATCCCCCAGCCACTTGGCGGCTTCGCGCATCGCCGTGGCCGGCTCGCCACCCTCCCGCGCAAGAAGCTCACGATCGAGGCCCGCCACGCGCAGGGCCTCGGGGTCATAGTCGTCGCTGATCGGCCTTAGCTCTCGGTAGAAGGTCGCAGCGGTTGGGTCGCGCGGTGAGAACGTGCTCCCATCGAAGCTGGCCGCAACGGCGAGTCCAAAGGCCAGCATCGAGTACGGCCCCGGGATGGGCCCATCGGCTTCGATGTCGACGGAGACGTAGAGGTCCCCCCGGATCGTCGAGTCTGCCGTCGAATCCGTCACCCGCCGACCCCCGGCAACTCAGGGGGGCAAGCGCGAAGGCGCATACCCACGGGTGCGAGCCGCATGAGTAGATGCACTTCGCGGGGGCGCAGATTGACGAGGTTGTTCATGGTTCGCTGGATGATGGCGGTGGGCCCAGACGGAACGTGGTTGGTGCACATGCCGTTGCTGCGTAGATTGACGATCAGGTCGGCGGAATTTCCGGGCGTTTGAGCAAGCGCCGGCATCCGAGCCTCGGAATAGGCTCGCGTCGTGCGAGAGGAAGGCCCAATGAGCGCGCTCCTGGTCGAGCGGCAGAGGCTGATCTCGCGAATCGAGCAGGAGCGCGAGCAGCTCGACGCCCTGCGATCAATCACGGACGGGGTCGCCGAGCGCCTCGAGCACGACGAGCGGATGCTGCGCGAGATCAACTCAGTGCTCGGCAAGGAGCCGCAGCTTCGCCTAGATGAGGCCGACCTGCGGCTACGGGGGCGGCGCCTCGAGGAGGTGGCGCTACAGGTCCTTCGCGAGGAGCGCGGAGGCGATGCCGAGCTCCACTACCGCGAGTGGTTTGAGCTGCTTCGAGCCCGCGGTCACCTGGTCGCCGGCAAGGATCCGCTCAACACCTTCCTCACCCAGATCAATCGCTCCAATGCCGTTGAGCGAGTCGGGCGCAGGAGCGGTCGGTACCGGCTGGCGGAGGCTGCCTAGCCGTGAAGATGGAGATCAAGACCGCCTGCCCCTACGTCTACGAGACGTGGCAAGTCGAGGTGCCCGAGGGCCTCGTCAGGGAAGAACTCGCGAGCGCGGCAAGCCAGGCGCTCGCCCGTGGCGATGCCGAACTGATCGATGAGGAGCACGGCGGCGAGCACGATCGCGAGGTGGTTCGCATGACGACGGCCGACGGTCCGCGCCACGCAGTGGCAAGCTGAGCGCTGATGGCCGCCAACCCAGAGCTCCTGAGCTGGTTGCGAGCGGCGTGTGCCGAGTACCGCTTCGACGTCGCCGCTCTTTACCAGCGCCACGGCGATCATGCTTGGCCACTGGAGGCCGCCGATTTTGACGACCTGAGCCGGCAGCTCGATGCTGGCGGCCACTTCCTACCGCTCCCAAAGGAGCCTGCGGCGCTCGCGAACGTCCTAGAGGTATCGATCGTTCGCTTCCTCGTCGAGCGCGCCGCGGACCACGAGGACGTGGACGTCGAGATCGGCACCGAGCGCGGGTACCCAGACTTGGAGTTCTCCGGCCGAGCGTTCGGCGGCGGCTTCCACGCCGTCGATCTGAAGGCGGCTCGGCGAAAGCCGCTAAAGCGGTCGCCACCTCGCCAGACACAAAGCCGGATCACGCTCTACACGGGCAACACCTACTTCGCCTGGCCGGACCTCCAATGGCCGGGGATGCTCCGGCCGTTCGCCGAGTACGAGAGCCACGTGGACGTGATCGCGATCTACACCCTCGACACCGACGCAACGGAGCGCGCTACTGAGATCGAGGTAATCGTGCAGGAGCCGTGGAGGATCGCCTCCAAGGAGCGATCTTCGACCACCCGCGAGTACATCGGCGCCGTGCTTGAGCTGGAGCGGCTGCGCGAGGGCGCCGGCGACTTCGACTCCGAGGAGGACTTCTACAAGTACTGGCGCGCATTCGACTTCCGAATGCCGAAGGCGCTGCGGGCGCAACTCAGCAAGCTCATTTCGCAGCAAAAGGAAGCTGGAGACCGCGACTGAGGGGCCTCCCCATCGAAAGAGCAGCGTGCGGTGAGCGCCACCGTCGCCTGCCTCCCGGGGACGACTTGCTTTCCTGTCCTCGGTGAGCACGCTTCCGTACCCACGTCCGACGAGCGCTGCGGTCAGCC
>JADLHO010000033.1 GCA_020848735.1 Planctomycetota bacterium
GAGGGCGCGGCGCCTGACGGCGCCCAGCCACACATCGCAGCAGGCCGGCGACCCCGACCGAAGATCGGCGGACACGAGGGCGAGGGGCTCCGATTCCGGAGCCCCCCGATCTCAGGCCCCCCCGAACTCAGGTCACTCCGATCTCAGAGATCGAAGGGGCGGAGCGTCTTGCGCTTGTTGTCGAGCGCGCGCTTCTCCGCCGAGCGGATGATCTCCTTCACCTTGGCGTCGAGCGCCGCGTAGAAGTCGGACGCGACGTTGCAGGTCTTCGCCGTCGCCTTGGTGCGCGACTTCGAGATGATCATGTCGGAGGTGGGGACCTTCTTGGCAGCGGTCTTCTTGCGAGCGGCCATTGCAGCTGATTCCTTTGTTGAACGAGAACGTTGAACGAGAACACGAAGGCTGCAGCGCACCCCCCGGTGCACCGCAGTTGGGCGGATGTTGACGTGCCGCGTTGGGCAGTCAACGGGAAAAACCCTGAACTTGGCCGAGAATCACCGGTTTCTCGGCAATTCTCGCCTCGGGGGAGGGTGCGGGCGCTTGCGAAGGGGTGCTTTCTCACACGCCCACGGACGAATTCGCCCTGCTCGCGCGACGCGCACCGCCGGTTCTCGGCCCGCTGCAAAGCCGAATCGGGGGTGCATGCCGCAGCGCACCGCGCATCGCTCCGAAGGCCGCCGGGACCGCGCCGCACGGCGCGGTCTTCGCCGCGCTTCGCCTGCTAACATCCGCGCCGTCGTGCGGCACGGCGACGTGCGCGTGCGACGGTTCGCGAGTCCGGGCAGTTGCCGAAGCGTGGCCTGCACGAGCCGTGGACCGGACCCAACCACGACCTCGCTGCGAACCGACGGGCGCGCCGCACGCCAAGGGCGACGCGTTCCGCCGGGTCGGCCGCGCAGGGCCGGCGGAGCGTGCGGTTGACCAAGAAGCGGATCCTCCTCCTCTACTTCGGCTTCGTGCTGACCTTGCTCGTCGGCACCTGGGCGATCCTCGGCAAGACCGGGGTGTCGCGCACCTTCGTCGAGAACCTGCTGGCGAAGGTCATCCGGCGCGACCGCTTCTCGCTCCGCGATGCGGCCGTCGATCTCGGCGGCGGAGTGGTCACGCTGCGCGGGCTCGAGGTGCAGACCGCGAACCGGCAGCCCGGGCGTGCGCGGATGGCCGTGGAGCACGTCGAGGTCGGCGTCGAGACCAATCCCCTCGGGGCACCCGGTCGCGTGCGGGACGTGCGCGTTCGCGGGCTCGACCTGGAGATCGACCTCGCGGAAGGCCGCTTCCCCGACCTCGCCGAGCTCTTCGACGTCACGGCCGGTGGCGCGACGGACGGAGGCGAAGCCCTGCCACCCCTCGAGATCCTCGACTCGCGACTCCGGCTGCGCGTCGAGCCCGGGGTCGAACCCATCGAGTTCAACGACGTCGCGCTCTCCCTGCTGCCGATCGAAGCCGGGAGTGCGGTCGTGGTGCTGCGCGGGACGATGGTCGGTCCGAGCGGCGAGCTCTTCGTGGTCGAGGGCCGCGCCGACGTCGCGAAGCCCGAACTCCGCGCGATGCTGCGCCTGACGGATGCAGGGCTGAAGCCCGAACTCGTGATGCCGTACAGCCGTGACGCCGGCGACCTGCTCGCGGAGATCGGCGCGAGCGGCCGGATCGAGAGCCTCGCGGTCTGGCTCGAGTACCCCGACCGCTCGGATCCCGCCGCGGTCCGCGACCGCGTGCTCGCGGGGGTCCGGCTCGACCTCGCGGAGGTCTCCTGCGACGTTCCGGAGTTCCCCTATCCGATCCGCCAGGCCCACGCGCGCCTCGACGCCGACATGAAGGCGAAGGGCACGGTGCGCTTCGAGTTCGATCAACGCGCCGAGGACGGCTCGCTCGCGGTCGCGGGAGAGATCGACGGACTCCTCGACGATCGCCCCAACGGCGAACTGCGCGTCACCGCACGCGACGTCGCGCTCGACGCCAAGCTCGGTCGCGCCCTCTCGCGCATCGAGGATGCGCGGCGGGCCTGGGAGGCCTTCGCGCCGACGGCCGGCCGCGCCGACGGCGACCTGCGCCTCGAGTTCCGCCCCGAGCGGAGCCATCCGGTCTTCACGATGGACCTCGCGCTGAAGGGCGCGTCGCTGCGTTTCGTCGGTTTCGAAGCCGCGGACGGCACACGCGTCGACGGCGTGCCCCTGCCCATGCGCGACGTCCGCGGGCGCGTGCATCTGCGCAGCGGCGAGGTCGTCTTCGACGACGTGGTCGGCCGCCTCGACGACGGCGTGCTGAGCGTCGAGGGACGCATCGGCACCGCGGACGCGGATCGCGAACTCCGCCTCAACGTCACGAGCGACTCGCTGCGCATGAGTCCCGCGCTGCGCACCGCGCTCGCGGGCTTCGATCCCGGCCTCGCGAGCACCTGGGACGAGTACGCCCCGCAGGGCGACACGGCGCTCGAGTTCGACCTGCGCCACCGCAGCCCGTCCGGCGACCTCTTCCGCGTCGTCCTGAAGCCGCGCGGCGCATCGGCGAGCTGGGCTGGCTTCCCGTGCCGCGTGAACGGGATCCAGGGCCGGATCGAGATCGGTGCCGATACCGTCGAGATCGCCCTGCAGGGCAAGCGCGGCGAGGCCGACGTCGCACTCGAAGGTCGCTTCCGCACGGACGACCGCGCGCCGCTCGGCGACGCCCCGGCCGCCGAACTCGCGCTGCGCACGGGGCCACTCGCGCTCGACGCCGAACTACGTGCCGCCATGCACGCGCTCCAGGGCTCGCTCGGCGAGACCGTGGATCGCTTCGGACTCGCGGGCGCCGTGCGCGTGCAGCTCGCGACCTGGCGGCTCGCCGACCGCACGACCTTCGACTACGACGTCCGCGCCGATCTCGAAGAGGCGACCGCGGCCCTCGCCCTGCCGGTGCGCGCGATCCACGGCCCGGTGTTCGTGCAGGGCTCCGGCGAGACGGCGCACATCGAGCTCTCGGGGCTGCGGGGCGAGATCGCGCACGGCGATGGCATCCCCCCGTCCTCGGTGCTGGTGCAGGGACGCGTCGACGCCGGCGCGGAGGCCCCGCGCATCGAGGTCAGCGCCGTGATCCGCGGCCTGCCGCTCGACGACCGGCTCGGCGAAGCGCTCGATCGCATCGACGCCCTCGACCTCGACTCCTGGCGGGTGCTCGCACCCAGCGGACGCATCGACCTCGTCTGGCAGCGCACGACGAGCGGCGCGCCGCAGGAGGATCACCAGCGCCTGCGCATCCAGCTCCTCGATGTGGGATCCGACGCGGCGTTCCTCCCCGCGCCGGCGCGCTCGGTGTTCGGCGACGTCGAGATCGTCGACGGCGTCGCGCGCCTGGCCGACGTGCGCGGCCACATGGCCGATGCCGAGTTCACGGTGATCGAGGGCAGCATCGCGCACGAGCTGGACGCGACGCAATTCGGCTTCACGGTGGCGAGCGACGACTTCCCGATCGACGACCGCTTCGCCAACCTGCTCGACGGCCCGATGCGTTCGACCTGGCTCGAGCGACGCGTCCGCGGCCGCGTGGCCGTGAGCTCGCTGCGCATCGACATGCGCGTCCCCGACGACGGCGCGGGCTTCGAGACGCGCCTCGCGGGCCAGATCCGCGCGCTCGGCGTCACCGCTTCGCTGGGTGCGGAGCTCCGCGACTTCACGGGTCGCATCGACGTCTCCGACACGCGCTTCGACCAGTCCGGCGGCGTGGTCCACGGCGCGATCGCGGACGCGTCGATGAGCCTCTTCGCGCACCGGGTCGACGAGTTCAGCGCGCGCTTCGAAGCCGACACGCAGCAGGTCGTGTTCACCGATCTCCTGGGCAAGCTCTACGGCGGCGCCGTCCTCGGCGACGCGGCCGACGAGCGCGATCTGGTCTACCGCTTCGCGGCACCGGGACGGCTCTCGTTCGCCCTGAGCTGGAACGGCATCGATCTCGCGCGCGTGATGCGCGCCTCAGGCTCGCGCGACGCGCGCATGCGCGGCGAACTCGCCGGTCGCTTCACGCTCGATCGCCTCGACGGCGCGGAGCTCGCGGACCTCGTCGGCGAGGGCGAACTGCGGATCAGCGGCGGCGACCTCGGTGCGGTGCCCGCGTTCACGGCGATCTACAGCTACCTCGAGGAACCGCGGCGACCGCGCTTCGACCGACTCTCCGCGCGCGTGGTGGTGAAGGACCAACGCGTGGCCGTCGACGCGCTCGAGATCGGCTCCCCGCTCCTCACCGCCACCGGCAAGGGCACGATCGACATGGCGGGCTGGATCGACATGCGCATCGACTTCCCCGATTTCTTCGGCCGCGGCGCGGACTGGACCTTCCTGCCCCAGGTGCTGCGCGCGGTGACCAGCGGACTGGCGCAGTTCCAGGTGCACGGCGACCTCCGCGCGCCCCAGACCCGCCCGCTCTGGATCGGGCGCGAGGCTGCCGACAAAGCACCTCTCGGCCCCATTCCCGCGGCGAAGACGCGCGTGCGCTGAGACCGGTCCGCACCCCTTCCTGTCCCCCCCATGAGCAAGCTGCAAGCGGTCGTCCTCGCCGGCGGATCCGGCACGCGTTTCTGGCCCGCGGGTCGCCGCCTGCGGCCGAAGCAGCTGCTGCCGCTCGCGCACGGCGTCACCCTGCTGCGCGCGACCGTCGAGCGCGTGCGGCCGCTCTGCGGCGACGACGCGATCTGGATCGCGACCAATGCCGAGCTCGCCGCGGCGGTGCGCGCCGAACTGCCCGAGCTGCCGGCCGAGCGGATCGTCGTGGAGCCCGAAGCGCGGGACACGGCACCCTGCGCCGCGTTGGCGGCGGCGGTGATCGATGCGGCGCGGCCCGGTGCGGCGATCGCGATGCTGCCCTCCGATCACCTCATCGCGCCGGACGCCCGCTTCCGCGAACTGCTCGCGCGCGGCGCCGCGCTCTGCGCCGACGACGAGACGCTCGTCACGTTCGGCATCAAGCCGAGCTTCGCGGCGACCGGCTACGGCTGGATCGAGCCCGGCGCGCGCGTCGACGCGCGGGAACCGCGGGCGAGTCGCGTGACCCGCTTCCGCGAGAAGCCGGATCGGGCGACCGCCGAGGCCTTCCTGCGCTCGGGCACCATGCTGTGGAACAGCGGGATGTTCGTGTGGACCGCCCAGGCGCTGCTCGCGGCGATGACGGTCACCGCACCGCAGCTCGCGGCTGCGGCGCACGCGATGCGCGCCGCGGCGGCGCGTGGCGATCGGCAGGCACTCGACGCCGCGTTCCGCACGGCCCCGAAGGGGAGCATCGACTTCGCCGTGATGGAGCGGGCACCCCGCGTGACCGTCGTCGAAGCGGAGCTGGCTTGGAACGACATCGGCTCGTTCGCCGCGCTCGCCGCGGTGGTGGCACCGGACGCGGACGGCAACGTGTTGAGCCTTCACGCCGGGGCACGCGCGGTGGCGCTCGACGCGCACGACTGCGTCGTGCACGGCGAGGGGCCGGGACTCGTGGCGCTGCTCGGTGTCGAGGGGCTCGTCGTCGTGCGCATGGGCGATGCGCTGCTCGTCTGCGCGAAGGACCGCGCCGAGGACGTCAAGAAGCTCCACGCGCGCCTGCGCGACTGCGGCCACGAGGACGTGTTGTGAGCACGGCCGGCGCGCCGCGTCGCATCCTCGCCGTCGACTTCGGGGAGCGGCGCACGGGTCTCGCGGCGACCGATTGGACGGGCACGATCGTGGTCCCGCTGCCCCGCCTCGAAGGACTCGACGACGCCCGCTGTGCCCGCGCGATCGCCGAGCTCGCCGCGGAGCGCGAGAGCGAGCGCATCGTCGTCGGCATGCCCCTGCGTGCCGACGGCGGTGCGGGCGAACGCGCGCAGCGCACGGAGCGCTTCGTCATGTGCCTGCGCGCCGCCACCGCGATCGAGGTGGCGACGGTCGACGAAGCGAACTCCACCGACGAAGCGCATGCGCGGCTGAAGGACCTCGGGATCCGCGCCGCGCAGCGCAAGCTCGCGGCGGACAGCGTGGCCGCGATGGTGATCCTCGAGCGCTACCGGGCGGAGCAGCGCACCCGCACGCCCGGGTGAGCCGCGCACGGGTTCAACGCGAATGCGTCGAGATCAACGCGAAGGCGTCGAGATCGTCTTGCGCCAACGTCGCGACGAGACCGCGAGGCCGATGAGCCCGGCGCCGACGAGGAACAACGTCGTCGGCTCGGGCACCGCGGAGGCCGGTGAGTCGCGGCGATCGCCGGCCGGGACCGAAGGCACCGTGCCCTGATTGGTCGCGGCAGGGTCCTGGGGCGCCGCGACGAGGAGGCCAATGGCCGAGTCCCATTCCCACGACGAAGTCGGGGCGGAGCCTGCGCAGACAAGGGAGAGCGCGAGTGCGAGGGACAGCACGGCCGAGACCAGGGGAGCGAGTCAGAGGTGCGAGGCGGTGAGGCCTTCGCGCGCGAGGGCGCGACGGGGGGCGAGACTAACCCCGCGTTGCGAATCGGCAAGCTCCCAGTCGCAGGCCGGGACTTGTGGGCCCTCGATGCGTCGTTACGCTTCCGCGCGTCCGGTCCCTGGGCGACCGCCGGTGTGCGCCGTTTCGGCGCGCACGGGAGGAAAGTCCGGGCTCCACAGGGCAGGGTGGTGGGTAACGCCCACCGCTCCCGGGCTCCGGCCCGGGGGTAGGGACAGTGCCACAGAAACGAAACCGCCGGCTGGCGGGCGCCGCTGGTCGGGGCCCGCAACGGCAAGGGTGAAACGGTGCGGCAAGAGCGTCACCGGGGACGCGGGTCACCGCGTCCGACGAGGCAAACCCCACCCGGAGGAAGACCATCGGGGGGTCGCGTGGCCCGCGCCAGTCCCTCCAAAGAGGTCGTTCGAGGGCGCCCGCGAGGGCGCTCCTAGAGAAATGGTCGCCACCGCCTCGGCGGCATCAGAACTCGGCTTACGGGGACCGGACACTTTCCCCTCGGCGCCAGAGCGGCGGCGAACCGTGGCGCGGCACGTGCTCGCGGATGCGGCGCGCCCGGGCGAGGACCCGCCGGGCCAGACGCTTCCAGCCCGCCCCGAGCGCGCCGCCGAGCCAGCCCCGCAGGAAGCGCAGGGCGAGCGTGCGGGGCGGCGCGGCGAGCGGCCAGGAGCCGAGCAGCGCGGCGAGGTCCTTCTCGAGGAAGCGCCGGCGCCGCAGCCGCGACCGCACGAGGCGTTCGACGTCGATCAGCGCCAGCTCATCATGTGCGCGCAGGTCCGGGATCAGCAGGTGGTTCCAGTACAGGTCGCGGTGCGCGTAGCCCGCGGCGTGGAGCCGGCGCACGAGCGCGAGGACGGGCCCCAGCACGCAACCCACGAGATCGGCGTCGGCGCCCCGCGCGAGGATCCAGTCCGACAGAGCGGGTCCCGGACAGGCGTGCATGACGAGCGCCGAACCCATCCCCGAGCGCGCGACGAGCAGCCCGCGCGGCACGCGGATGCCGAGCTCGGCGAGCGTGTCGAGGGCCCGCCACTCGCGCTCGGCGTCCCGCGCGCGACGCGTGCGCAGCTTGCGGAAGACGACGGTGCCATCGGCGAGCTCGGTGCGCCAGGTGCAGCGCGTCGGCGTCTCGCGCACGAGTTCGCCCCGCCGATCCTCCAGCGCGTCGGCGGCGCCCCGATAACCCAGGAGCGCGGACGCGCCGGGCATGGCGACGAGCATGTCGGCGGGGCCCGCCTCACGTTGAGTCCGTGGCGTGCGCTGTGTTGTCTCGCTGCGGGCCAGGGCGGTAGAGTCCTCCGACTCGCCATCGCCGCTCCCTGAGGGTGTCGGGGCCGAAACTCCCATGAATCCCAATCAGGTCCTCGGAGAAAACAACCCGTTCGAAGCGATGCATGCCAGGTTCGACCTGGCGGCGAAGAAGCTGGGTCTCGACGAGGGCTTCTACCACATCCTCCGGACTCCCGACCGCGAGTTGACGGTCGCGATCCCGGTCTACATGGATGACGGTTCGCTGCAGGTCTTCACCGGCTACCGCGTCCAGCACTCCCTCGCACGCGGTCCGGCGAAGGGCGGCATCCGCTACGACCCCAACGTGACCCTCGACGAGGTCCGGGCCCTGGCGGCCTGGATGACGTGGAAGTGCGCGGTGGTGAACGTGCCCTTCGGCGGCGGCAAGGGCGGCGTCGTCTGCGACCCACGCAAGCTCTCGATGGCCGAGATGGAGCGCATCACGCGCCGCTACATCGCGGGGATCATGGACATCATCGGTCCGGATCGCGACGTGCCGGCGCCCGACATGGGCACCGACGGCCGTGTGATGGCCTGGATCATGGACACGTACGCGATGCACGTGCGCCATGCGTCGACCGCCATCGTCACCGGCAAACCGATCGAGCTCGGTGGCTCGCAAGGGCGGATCGAGGCGACGGGGCGCGGGCTGCAGATCGTCACGCGCGAGGCCCTCCAGGTCCTCAAGCGCGATCCGCGCACGTGCAGCGCCGCGGTGCAAGGCGCCGGCAACGTCGGCCAGATCACCGCCCATTTCCTCGCCCAGATGGGCATCAAGGTGATCGCGATCTCGGACATCACGGGCGCGATCGTCGACGAGAAGGGCCTCGACATGCCCGCCGTCCGCGCGCACCTCGCGAAGGCCCGCACCCTCGAGGGCTACGCCGCCGGCGAGCGCATCACGAACGCGCAGCTGCTCGAGCTGCCCGTCGACATCCTCGTGCCCGCCGCGACGGAGAACGTCATCACCAGCCGCAACGCGGCGAACGTCAAGGCGAAGCTGCTGGTCGAAGGCGCGAATGGCCCGGTCACCGCGGCCGCCGACAAGATCCTCGACGAGAAGGGCGTGTTCGTCATCCCGGACATCCTCGCGAACGCCGGTGGCGTGACCGTCTCCTACTTCGAGTGGGTGCAGGACCGCATGGGCTACTTCTGGTCCGAGGAGGAGGTCAACCAGCGCCTCGAGACCATGATGGTCAAGGCCTTCAACGACGTCGTCGACATGGCGCGGCGCTTCGAGTGCGGCAACCGCATCGGCGCCTACATGCTCGGCGTCGACCGCGTCGCGAAGGCGACGAAGATGCGCGGGATCTACGCCTGAGGTGCCGACCGGCCCGACGCCGCGGCAAAGCGCACGCGTCGGGCACTTTGGTCCGGGGGCACTCTGGTCCGGGGGCACTTTGGTCTCGGCTCACGCCGGACAGGCGCGAGCTGCCGTCCCTCGACTCACTCGTCCTTCTTGCGGCGGATCTTCTGGATCAGCTTCTGCGTCGAGTGATCCTTCTTGTCGCCGACGAAGATCGCCTTGATGCCGAGCTTCTTCAGCGTGTCCTTCTCGGGCAGCGTCTTCAGCGTGTAGTCGGTGCCCTTGGCGTAGAAGTCGGGCTGCAGGACCTCGAGCAGGCCGTCGGCGGTCTCGCCGTCGAAGGAGGTCACGTAGTCGACGAACCAGAACGCGGAGATCAGCTCCATGCGCTCGTCGAGGGGAACGAGCGGGCGACCCTTGCCCTTGTTGGCCTCGGCCGAACGATCGCTGTTGAGCGCGACGACGAGGAAATCGCCGCGGGAGCGCGCGTCCTCGAGGGAACGGACATGACCGACGTGCACGAGGTCGAACACCCCGTTGGTGAGGACGATCGACTTGCCTTGGATCCGCAAGCCCTGGAGCACGGCGCGCAGCGCCTTGGGCTCCGGCACGATCTTGTCCTTCGAACGCAGATGACGCGGGACGACGACCAATCGAACCTCCCAAACGAGGGGATGGCAGAGATGAGCGGTCGGGAGGATAGCGGCGTCCCTCGCGCCGGAACATATCGTCGTGGCGAGACTTGCACCGCTCCCCGCCCCCCGCTCAATCCCGGGCGGCGCGGATCCTGGCGATGATCGAGGTGGTCGAACAACCGGCGCGCAGGGGCACGAGCACGACCTGACCCCCGTGGGCCTCGACCCAGTCCGCGCCGACCACACCCTTGTCGCGCCAGTCCTCGCCCTTCACGAGCACCTGCGGGGTCACGGCGCGGATCACCTCGAGGGGCGTGTCGCCGTCGAAGGGCACGATGTAGTCGACCGCCGAGAGGGCGGCGAGGACGTCGACGCGGTCCTGGAGCGGGTTGATGGGACGACTGTCGCCCTTGCCCTGCCGCCGCACGCTGGCATCGGTGTTCACCCCCACCATCAGGGCGTCGCCGTAGGCCCGCGCGCGGGACAGGTACTCGGTATGGCCGGGATGGATGAGGTCGAAGCAGCCGTTCGTGAACACGAGGCGGCGGCCGTCGGCGCGCATCCGCGCGGCGACGGAGACCGCCTCGTCGAGCTCGAGCACCTTGCCGCGGGTCTCGGCGCCGAGCATGGTCATGAGCTCGGCGCGGGAGACGGCCCAGGTGCCGAAGCGGCCGACGACGATGCCCGCGGCGACGTTCGCGAGGCGCAGCGAATCCTCGATGTCGATCCCGCACGCGCTCGCGAGCGTGAGCACGGCGACCACGGTGTCGCCGGCGCCGGTGACGTCGAACACCGCGCGGGCTTCGGTCGGCAGGGTCTTGGCGACGCCGTCGCTCGTCTCGAAGAAGATGCCGTCCTTGCCGAGCGTGACGGTGACGGTGCGCACCCCCGTGAGCTCGCGCAGGCGCGCGGCGACCCGGTGCAGGTCCGCCGCCGTGCGGATGCGGATGCCGGTCGCCATCTCCGCCTCCTCGCGGTTCGGCGTGAGCAGGTCCACGCCGCGGTACTTCTCGTAGTCGGTGCCCTTCGGGTCGACGACCACGATGCCCCCGACGGACCGCGCGGCGGCGACCGCCGCCTCCACCACGCCGCGGTCGAGCACGCCCTTGCCGTAGTCGCTCAGGAGGATCGCGCGGTAGGGAAAGGGCCGCTCCGCGAGCTTCGCGAGGACGCGGGCCCGCGAGTCGCCGGCGAGGGGATGGCGGCGCTCCTCGTCGACGCGCAGCACCTGCTGCGTGCGGCTGACGTAGCGCGTCTTGCGCGTGGTGGGTCGCGAGGGATCGACCACGCACGGCGAGTCGTCGATGCCGAGCTCGCGGAGCAGGCCACGCAGGGCATCCGCGGTCTGGTCCGCGCCGACGAGGCCGAGCACGGCCGCGCTCGCGCCGAGGGAGACCAGGTTCGCCGCGACGTTGCACGCCCCGCCGAGCAGCACGCGTTCGCCTTCCTTCTCGAAGACCAGGACCGGTGCCTCCGGCGAGACGCGACGCGCGCTGCCTTCGATGTAGCAGTCGAGGATGAGGTCGCCGACGACGAGGATCGGCGGCGAGCCGAGGTCGCGCACGATGCGGGCGAGGCGCTGCATGGTTCGTTCAGTCTCCGCCCGCGTCGTCCGCGCCCGCGGACGGCCGCGTGCGGTAGCGATCGTGGATCCAAAGGTACTGATCGGGCACCTCGCGGACGAGGCACTCGATCGCCGCCGAGATCAGCCGGACGGTCGCGACGACATCGTCGTGCAGGGCGCCGCTGCGCACCGGGTGCAAGGGCCCGAGCACGCGGACCCTGAACCGGAAACCCGGCGCGACCCGGACGCACACGGCCACCACCAGCGGCACGCCGCGGCGCACCGCGAGCGTCGCCGCGGAGCGCTCGGTCGCGGCCAGTCGACCGAAGAAGGGCACGAAGACGCCCCGCAGCCGTTGATTCTGGTCGACCGCCTGCAGCGCGACCTTGCCCTCGGCCAGGGCGCGCGCGAGGGGTCGGATACCGCCCCGCCGATCGTGCACGATCAGTCCGCAGGCCTCGCGTTGGCGACGCAGGTGGCGCGCGACAAGCGGATTCCTGGGCACGCGACCGATGACGTGCACCTCGCGCTCCACGAAGGCCGCGGTGAGGGCCGCCGCCTCCCACGAGCCGAGGTGCGACGAGAGCCCGAGGAAGGGCGCTCGGATCCCGAGCTGCGAGAACTCCGTGATGTCGACGCGCTCGAGCAGGCGACCGCGCGCGCGCCAACGCTGCCCGTGCAGCATGTCGAGGATGTTCTGGAACGCCGAGACCGTGCCCTGCCGCACGATGCGCAGGCGTTCGCGCCGGGTCCAGGCGTGCTCCTGAGGCGGGAACGCGAGCGCGAGGTTCGCCAGCCCGACGCGACGCCGCGTGCGCGCGCACGCGAAGTAGAGCCGCGCGACGCCGGCCATCGCCGCGTAGGCGAATCGCTCGGGAAGGGCACCGAGCACGCCGAGGCCGAGCCGCAGCCCGAGGTAGGCGACGCGGTGGACGAACCGCACGGGTCGTTCACGCGTCATGCGTCGATCCTCTCGTCCCGCGTTCCGGTCGCGTGTTCATGACGCGCGCTCAGGACAGACCGACGAGGCTCGGCTCGGGCTCGGCGCCGAGGAAGCGCAGTCCGATGCGAAGCACGAGATAGGGCTCCACCACGGCGTCGAGCTTCACCGCGTCCTTCTCCGTCGTCAGCAACGCGGCGCCGCGGCGCCGCGCGTCCCGGGCGAGGGCATCGACCTCGGCGGGAACATGACGGTGGTGATCGCGCCGTGCGTGGTGCGCGAGCACCTTGGCGCCGAGCCCCACGACGGTCGCCTCGAAGGCGGCGGGGCGTGCGATCGACGAGAGCAGGACGACCTCGCGGCCACGCAGCGTGGCGACGGGCTCGCAACGCCGATCCGACGAGGACTCGACGTCGAGCGGGGCGTGCTCCGCGAACCAGACGGGCAGCTCCCGCCGGGCATGACCGCGGACCATCGCGACGCGCTGTCGCCGCGTCGCCTCGTCGAGCGCACCGGCGCGCGTCATCACGACGCCGTCCGCACGCGTGAGCGCGCTCGGAGGTTCGCGCAGATCGCCCGCGGGCAGCAGGCGCCCCTGGGCGAAGGGTCGCTCCGCATCGAGGCACACGAGATCGAGGTCGCGCGCGAGCCGACGATGCTGGAAGCCGTCGTCGAGGAAGAGCACGTCGACCGCGTGCTGCGCGAGCAGTCGCCGTCCCGCCGCGACCCGGTCGGGAGCCTGTTCCTGCGGCAACCCGGGGAAGCGACGCGCGAGCAGCCGCCCTTCGTCGTTGAGCGCGGCCCCCGGTTCGCGGCCGTAGCCGCGGGCGAGCACGCCGGGACGGCGGCCGAGCTCCAGGGCCCGCGCGACGAGCCAGGCGACGAGCGGCGTCTTGCCGTTGCCGCCGACGCCGAGGTTGCCCACGGCGACCACGCGGACCGAGAGGCGCTCCGCGCGCAGCAAGCCCGCGTCGTAGGCGCGGCCCCGCAGCCACGCGACGGCGCCGAACGCGAGCGAGAACGGCCAGAGGCTCGCGCGGAGCATCCCGCGCGCGTCCGTCATGACGCCGCGCGCAGACGCGCGATGTCCTCGGGCGTCGTCACCGCGTCCGCGACGACGTCGCCCACGCCGAGGTTCGCCGCGATCTGCTGGATCATCTTGTTCAGCGTCGGCTTCGGCCCGAACTCGACGAAGCGCCGCACGCCGGCGTCGCGGATCATGCCTTCGATGCTCTGCTGCCAGAGCACCGAGCCCGCGAACTGCCGCGCGAGCGCATCGCGCACCGCGACCGGGTCCTGCACGGGCTTCGCGTCGACGTTGCACCAGATCGGGAAGGCCGGCCGCCGGATCGCGGTGCCCTGCAGCACGGTGGCGAAGTCCCGCGCGGCGTCGCGCAACAGCGAGCTGTGGAAGGGCACAGAGACCGCGAGCCGGAGACCGCCTCGCGGCCCGACGATCTCGAGCACCTCGTCCATCGCGGCCGCGTCTCCGGAGAGGACCACCTGCCCCGGCGCGTTGTAGTTCGCGACGTCGCAGACGCCGCGCGTGACGCGTGCCGCGATCGCGCGCGCCTGTTCGGCGTCGAGCTTGCGCAGCACGACCATCCCGCCGACGCCCTGCGGCACCGCCGCCTGCATGCGCCGCGCGCGCTCGCGCACGAGGCGCAGGGCATCGGCGAGGCTGAGCGCACCGGCAGCCGTCAGCGCGCTGTATTCACCCAGCGAATGCCCCGCCGCGAGGTCGGGCTCGCCGCCGAAGGCGCGCAGCGCCGCGATCGAGACCGCGAGCGTCGCCGGCTGCGTGTTCTCGGTGAGCGCGAGCTGATCCTCGGGGCCCTCGAAACAGAGGCGCGAGATCGGCTCGCCCAGCACCGCGTCGGCCTCGTCGAACACGGCGCGCGCGGCGGGGAAGGCCGCGGCGAGGGCCTTGCCCATGCCCGCGAATTGCGAACCCTGACCGGTGAAGACGTAGGCCGTCGGCATCGCGCGAAGGATCCGCGCATGCCCGGATGGGTCAAGCGGAAAGGTCGCGGCGCCGGACCGCGCGGCGCCCCGCGCGGCGCTTCAGCGCCTCACCGGCTGGGTCGTCGCGCCCGGACCCCGCGACGCGCTCTCGCCGGTCTCGGTCTTCTGGGTGCTCGTCCCCTTGCCGCGGCCCGGGTTCGCGCCGCTCGACTTCGAGGACGTGCCGGCCTTCTTCGTCGTGCCGCCCTTCGCTTGGGTCTTGCCGGTCGTGCTGCCCTTGGCAGGCGCCGTGGTGGACTCGGGCGTCGGCGTCGGCAGCCCGGTCTCGCCGGCACCCGCCTCAGCCGTCGGCGGCGCGGTCTCGCCCTCGGGCGCGGCGTTCTGCTTCGCGGCCTCGATCTGCTGCCAGAGCTGGAAGGCCTGGTTCCAGGCCTCGAACGAGTCGAGGAAGCGCTGCTCCGTCTCGTTCGGGTAGACGCCGATGCGGATCTTGCGGGCCTCGAGCTCGCGCATGCGGTCGTAGCCCCAACCTTGCTCCGGCGGGAACTCGGTGAGCAGGGCCCGCTGTTCGTCGCTGAGCACCGGCGCGTCGGACGCGCCCTCCGCGGGCGTCTCGGCGCCACCCGCGGGCTTGTCCTTCGTCACCGACGGATCCGCCTTCACCCGGGCCTGGTCGGCCGCCGCGCGATCGAGCTCGGCGGCGATGCGGCGCACCTCGTCGTCGGTGAGCCGGTCACCGATCTTGTGGTACGCGATCGTCGCGTAGGGCAGGAAGATGAAGCTGTTGGTGTTGTCGTAGTACCAGAGGCGGATGCCGGCATCCTCCTCCGACATCTCCGTCGGCAGGAACTCGAGGCCCTGCGGGCGCTCGACGAAGCGGCCGTCCTTGACGACCCCCTTCATCCGGCTGCCGTTGCGCAGCCGCAGCGTGATGCGCACGTTGCTGCGCACGACGCGCCCCTCGCGCATCGCCTGCTGCCGCGAGTCGATCTCGCGGCGGATGTGCTCGGTCGGCTCCCGGCCGCCCTGGGCGGACAGCGACGTGGTGAAGGACAGCGCGCAGAGCGCGGCGGCGAGCCAGCTGAGTCGCATCGATCGGCCTTTGGTTCGTTGGCCCACGGTTGAGGAAGGCCCACAGTTGATGAAGGCCCACAGTTGATGAAGGCCCACAGTTGATGAAGGCCCACGGGTGATGGATCACCCCGGTGGTCAGGCCCGAGGCGTCCTCTGGCCAGGGTCCTGAAGGACCGATCCCTCTATCGGCACACGGTGGCGGGCAGGTCGCGTGCGATCCCGAGTCGGGACGGCGAGCCTGGCCGCGTCGCATCAGGGTCGCCCGATGCCGACCAGCTCGCGCACCCGCTGGAAGAAGCCCTGCACCTCCACCGCCTCGAAGCGGCCGCGCGCGGCCGCCTCCGAGTCGCCCGCCGCCACGTAACGCAGCAGGAACTTCCAGCGCCCCACGTCGCGACGTTCCCAGCGTTCGCGACGCACCTGCGCGGTCTGCGCGCCGAAGAGCCATTCGGAGACGATCGCGGACTCGCTCGCGCGCGGCGGCGCCGGCAACTGGCGAGCGTCCGCGGCGAACGCCTCCCCGAGGGTCAGGCGATGCACCGCGTCGCCCGCGCCCTCGCCGGCCTCGGCGCGGTACCCCAGGACGAGGACGTGGACCGCGCCCATCCCGCTCCCGCGCGGCCTCAGCAGGATCTGCATCTCCGCGGGTTGACCGCGATCCCGCACGAGATCGATGCCCGGCGGGACGTCGAACTGCACGCCGAGCGGCTCATAGCGGTAGCGCCCCTCGCTGTACTCCCCCGCATCGACCTGCGGCTCGGGCCCGAGCGTCAGGGCGAGCAGACCGCGCTCGTGACGGCGGAAGAACGCGACGACCGGCCAGTCGTCGATCACGGTCTCGAGTGCCGCACCGGCACTCGGTGCGCGCCACGCGGGCGGAGCCGCGGTCCAGCGCACGCGCGCGGTGACCGCGACGATGGAGCCGACGGCCGTGACGTCGACCACGCGTTGCAGCGTGAAGCGATCGCGGGGCACGTCGACGGTCGCGAGCAGCCGCGCCTTCGTGTGACCGTGCGGCCTCAGCACGAAATCGTCGTCGAGCAGCGCGGCGAGCGGTCGCGCCGCGGTGCCGCTCGCGCCCAGCGCGTCGCAGAGCGTGCGCATCGCCTCTTCACCGACGCGGTAGCTCGGCCAGTCCGCGCTCAGCGCACCGTCGACGCGGCAGCGCAGCTGCGCGCAGCCGACCATCGCGGGGCTCTCGCCGTTCTCCGCGTCGCCCCACCACAACGTCTCGCGACCATCTTCCACGAGCCGCCAGTCCGGAGCGGGTTCGACGCGGTCGACCCGCACGCCCTCCGGCAGGCGGAGCGAGTAGCCGCTGCGGGTCCCGCCGCCGAGCTTCAGCGGGATCGCGAGGCGGAGCTCCGCGGCCTGCGCGAAGAGGCCGTCGAGCGGGGTCAGACGCGATCCGACCTCGAGCTGATAGGCCTGACCGGCGCGGCCGGGTTCCCGCAGGCGCACGCGGAGGACGCTGGCGTCGAGTCGCCGCTCGCGGACCTCGACGGCGAGTTCCTGGCCGAAGCCGTCGCGCGCGATCGGCCGGCCCTCGATCGCGAAACCCGGAGTGACCACGGAGAGATCGAGCTGCTCGCGCACCTCGGCATGGTTGCCGCGGAGTTCGAGCCGCAGCATCACCTCACCGGAGCGCTCGATCGACCAGCTCCAGACGCTGGCCGCGCCGGCACGCGCCGCGGCGATGCCCTGCGCCGCGCGCTCGCGCTCCGTCGCGCTCTGCTGCAAGGGCAGGAAGCGGGCGAGCCGCAGGCCCACGCGCGGATCGACGGCGTCGGGTGCGAGCGCGAGCGT
Source organism: Planctomycetota bacterium (assembly GCA_020848735.1). GTDB lineage: Bacteria > Planctomycetota > UBA1135 > UBA1135 > UBA2386 > JACRLW01. The sequence goes on from JADLHO010000033.1 coordinate 16,988, forward strand.
CGCGAGCGGGCCGTCGACGCGCAGCTCCTCCGGGTCGTCGCTGCTGTAGTCACCGCCGATGGCGAGCACCGGACCCGTGGTGTTGGGGGCGAGCAACTCGCGCACGTTGCCGACCAGATGCAGGATGCCGTGCACCGAGGCGCCGGCGGAGAGGCTGTCGACCGGGAGCGGTGCCGCGAGTCCCCCGCTCGGCGAGGCCGCGACGCGTGACCAATCCATCGCCGCGCCGAAGGGTCGCGCACGTCGCGGCTGTCCGGCCGTCGCCGCGGCGAGGTACTCCTCCGCCGAGACCACGTGCGCGTCGGCGAGGATCGCGATCGCGCGAGCCATCCGCCACGAGACGCCGCGCACGGGCAGCAGCGCGGCCTCGGGAGCCGATGCACCGGCCCAGCCCTCGGGCCGGATCTCGTCGGTGACGCGCTGGTGACGCGCATCGGCCAGGAGTTCGGCGAGCCGTCCGTTCGCGAGTTCGGTGCGCGCCACGAGGACCGCGTGCCCGGGTTTCCCCTCGGGGACCACGACCGCGTCGAAGGCGGGGTCGAGCCTCGACTGAGGCACGAGCATCGGCACGACGCGTGTGTCGAGGTCGCGGCCGATCACGGCGCGCTGCACCACGCGTGCGTTGCCCGGCGCATCGAGTTCGACCAGCCACGGACCGAGCGGGAGCGCCTGGGACGACCGCCACTCGCGGAACTCCGCGGCGGGATCGTCGGCCGGACGGAGCCGCACGCGCGTGCCTTCGGGCAAGCCGTCCACGACGAGCCGACCGCGCCCTTCGACCCGTTCGCGCATCGCGCGCCAGTCGTCGTCGCGTGCCGACTCGGGCCAGTCGTCGAGGTATGCCGCGAGTTCGCCGAAGAGCTGCTGCACGTAGAGCGACTCGAAGGCCTGCGCCAGGTGCGCGCGGCGCGCGGCGATCACGGCGTCCTTGCCGAGCAGTGCCTCGGCGCGGCCGTACGCGCGCTGGGCGAGTTGCACCTGCAGGCGTTCCTCGATCGCGACGCGCGCCTCTTCGAGCGCGACCCGTCCCGACTCCTCGGCCTCACGTTCCGAGACCACGCCCATCAGTCCGAACGAGATCGAAGCGAGTGCGAGGACCGCGGCCCCGACGCCGACCGACACGCGGTGCCGCGTCAGGAACTGCACCGAGCGTCGCACGCGACCGACGCGACGCGCGACGATCGGGCGACCTTCGAGGAAGTTGCGCAGATCGAGCTCCACGGCCTCGATCGCCGCGTAGCGCGCATCGGGGTCCTTGCGGAGACAGGTCTCGACGATGCGGACGAGATCCTCGGGCACGCGCGCATTCAGCGTGCGGATCGGCGGCGGCTCCTCCTCGACGATGCGCCGCATGATCTCCGCGGCATTGCCGCCGACGAAGGGCGGTCGCAGGGTCAGCAGCTCGTAGAGCAGGGCACCGAGACCCCACACGTCGACGCGACCGTCGACGCGGCTCTGCCCGCAGGCCTGCTCCGGCGCCATGTAGTTCGGCGTGCCGATCGCATCGCCGGTCCGCGTGAGACCCAACGTGCGCTCGTCGCGCGCGAGACCGAAGTCGACGACGACGGGCTGCCCGCTGCTGCGGATCAGGATGTTGCTCGGCTTGATGTCGCGGTGGATGACGCCCTCGCGGTGTGCCGCCGCGAGCGCCGAGGCGACGTCGGCCGCGAGCCGCGCACAGGATCGGGCCCAGCGCGAACCGGGACCCGAGTTGCGGCGGTCCGCGGTCACCATCGCGGGGAAGCTCTGATCGAGCCCGCTCTCCTCGAAGAGGGTGCCGAGCAGGCGCTCCGGTGGCCGCGACTGCACGACCGCCAGGAGGCGGTCGAGCGGTGGCCCCTCGACGAACTCCATCGCGAACCAATGGACGCCGTTCTCCTCCCCGACCCCGTAGACGGGGACGATCCCCGGATGCGAGATGCGGCCGGCGGTCTCGGCCTCGCGCCGGAAGCGCGCGACGGACGACGCGTCGAGCCCGACGAGGGAGGGCAGGACCTTGAGCGCGACGATGCGCCCGAGCGAGGCCTGCTCGGCGCGGTACACGACTCCCATGCCGCCGCGGCCGACCTCCTCGAGGACGAGGAAGTCCCCCACGCGGCGGAGCTGGGAAGACTGCGGAGCGGTCACGCCCCGATATCGGACCGCGGGCGGCGCGCGCTGGACGCCGCTCGCCTCGCTCCGGACTGCGCCCGAGCAGGCCCCGCGCCAGCCGCGAGCCGGCTACCGGGTCTCAGAGCTTCGGCGTGCGATCGTCTTCGTCCGGCACGAGCTCGATGAGCTTGCGCTCCAGCTCCTCGGCCGCGATGCGGATGAAGTTGCGCTCGCGGGTCTCGAAGAGCGGCTTCGCGCCGCGGACCAGTTCCCGGACCCGCTTCTGCAGCAGGGAGGTCAGGTGGAACGAGCCACCGACCTGGCGGACGAGCTTCTGCGGGAGGGTGTTGTCCATGGGCGCCGGCGAGCGAAAGGGCCGCGCAGGCTAGCGGCGGGCGGCGGCGCCCGCAAGGCCGCGGTCCGGGAGGGGCCGCGGCGCCCCCCCTCTCACGGGTCGCGGACGTCGACGATCGTCTGCATGTCCGCGTAGGCGCGGCGACCGTCCTGGTTCGTGCTGACGAGGGTCAGGTGCACGAGCACCTGGCGCGCCGACGGTGGGCCGATGATCTGGACCTCGAAGCCGTGCGGGAAGCCCTCGTTGTTGGTCGACTGCGTCACGAAGCGGCTGACGCCCGCGCTCGACAGCGAGAAGTTCGTCGCCACCGAGTGGTGGCGGTAGATCAGGATGTCGGGATCGCAGAGCCGGATCTCGGGGAGGATCCTCCAGGCCGTCCCGCCGCGGCTCGGCAGCGGGGTGAGCGAGAGGTCGCCGTCGACGTCGATCTCGCGGAGCGTTCCCACCGCGTTGATCGCCACGTGACCCAGCCAGAGGAGCTTCACGGCGTCGCGGACGACTCCGGTCCGGTCCGCGGTGCGGTTCACGAGGTGGGCGCAGATCTCGGTGCGATCCGCGGCGCTCGAGATGCGATCGAGCTGGTTGCCATCGGCCAGCGGCTCGCTAACCCAGTGGCAGAGATTGAGACCATCGGGCCGCGCCTGGTTCGGACCGCCGCGCACGGGCGTCAGGTAGAAGCGCTCGATGCGGTAGATGTCGGTGCGGTAGACGAGGCCCGACGTGGTCTGGAACTCGTCGGTCCACGCGTAGCGCGCATAGAAGAGCTCGTTGCCGGTGCGCGTGGTCGTGCCCCCATCGCGCTCGATGCGCCCGGAGACATCCACGGTCGGGATGCGCGACGAGAGGATCGCGCGCGGCATCCCGGTCATCACCAGGGCGTCGAGGTAGCCCTGGCCGATCGCGCCGCCGCCGAAGAGCCCGACCGCAGAGCCGAGACCGCGCTGGATGTCGTCGAGGACATCCTGCGTGATCTCGGTCACACGGGCGGTGCGCTCCGTGAACTTCTGGGCTCGCATGCCATCGAGGCTCAGCGTGGTGACGAGCCACGCCAGCATGAGGACCATCATCGATGCGATCGTGAGCTCGAGGAGCGAGAAGCCGCCCTCGAGTCGTGCACGGTCGCGTTCCCGCGAGAGTTGCGTGTTCATCGGCTCCTCCTTCAGCGCTCGATGTAGATCTTCATCTGGTGCACGGAGTAGTGCAGCGCCATGTCGCGCCGGTACGCCTCGATGCGCAGGACGTAGCTGCCGTCCGGGAAGCCGGACCGCGGCGTGTTCCACGCGTAGACGTCGGGTCCCGTCCCGGCGTCCGCGAGGATGTACGAGGTGTCCGTCGGCTTCTCGCCGATGACCGCGAGCTCGTCGTCCTGGATGTGGCGCCAGGTCGCGCCGTTGTCCGGCGAGTAGTAGATGACGTAGTCGATCATCGACTCGTCCTCCGCGAAGCTCGCCGGGGTCGTGCGGGTGTACGGCAGACGGTCCCAGCGCAGCCACTCGACGTCGAACGTGAGGTCGATCGTGGTCGGGTTGAAGATCTCGCTGATCTCCGTCGGCGACACGATCTCGACGCGCGGCGGCTGCGGGATGCGGAGCGACAACGCCGAGTCCCCGAGCTCGAAGTAGCTCTGGAACAGCGAGAGCAGACACCACTTCGCGAGGAACGACGAGCCGGTCTCCGTGGTCTGGGCGATGCCGTTGACCACGATGTAGCCGGCCTTCGTGTTCGTCGAGTTGGCGAGCTGCACGAGGCCCGAGCCCATGTAGGTCGTGCTGTGACGCACGTACTCGCGCAGGATCGTCGCGTTGCAACGCTCCGTCGTGTACGGGGCCAGGCCGAACTCCGGCGGGTTGTTGCCGCTGGTGTTGACGGTGAACGGACGCGTCGTCGAGATCGAGGTCGGGACCGGGAAGCCGTAGTCGTTCTGCAACGACAGGCCCGCTCCGACCGGCGGCCCGCTCGCGCTCGTCGAGTGGTGGTTGAAGTGCGCCGAGCTGGTGCCGTTGTTGAAGAAGCTCACGCAGCCGACCGAACTCGTGCGGTGGTAGCCCGAGTAGAGCGCCGTGCCTTGCGCCTTGAAGGCCGTCTGGCCGTTGTAGACCGTCTGGGCCGCCAGCATCTTGAACTGGGTTGCGCCGGCGCCGGCCGTCAGGTTGCCGCGCATGCGGCCTGCGGCATCACGGGAGAACCAGTCCGAGCCGTACGCCCAGTCGGGGAACAGCTCGCCGAGCCACGGCATGCCCCACCAGTAGCTGGTGTCGCTGCTCCGCGGCAGGTGCCGCGCGCCGATGATGTTGTCGACGTAGCCCGTCTGCGTGTCCGTGCCGCCGAAGGGCAGCATGTTCACGGGGATCGAGTTCGCGTAGCCGTTGGCCGAGTCGTAGCCGATCTCGTTGCCACAGCCGACGTAGTAGTACGAGTACCCCGACAGCGTGGTGTAGATCGAGCCGCTCTCGATCAGCGCGTTGCGCAGCAGCTGGAACAGACGCGGGACGTCGAACGTCGGGCCGCTGTTGTAGCGGTTGAACGTGTTGGCGATGCCCTGGTGGTCGCTCTTCGCGTTCTGCGTGTTCGTCAGCGAGTCGTGGAACCAGTTGTAGGCGTTCGGGAAGTCCGGATCGAGGTTCAGCAGGTCGCGGTACGGGTTGTGCCGCGGATCACCGCGGAACTGCGCACGCTCCGTGAACGGCACCGCGTCGCGGGTCCGCGCCCACCACGTGTAGGTCTCCGAGAAGTCGTACGGCTCGATGTACGAACCGTCGGCCCCGAACGGGAAGGTCCCGAGCTGCTGGAAGTCGTAGCTCGCGTACGGCGAGAGGATGCGCGTGCGCACCGCGAGGGTGACGTCCGGCGTGTTCGTCGTCCGCGGATCGAAGTAGTGCGGCGGCGAATCCAGCGTGACGAAGCGCTGCTGATCCCACATCGTGCCGGGGATCTTGATGCGCCAACGCGCCGTGTTCTTCGGACCGTCACCCGTCGCGTCGAGGTTCTTCGTGAACTGGTTGCCGATGCCGATCGGCCCCGGCACGTACTCACGTCCGTAGAGACGCGAGCGCAGGTTCGGGTTGAGCCCCTTCGTGCCGATGTACGGCGTCTTCAGCGGCGTGTTGTAGAGGATGAAGATCGTCGACTTCCGCTTCCCCGGACCCGGATCGTAGAACCAGCAGGCCCAGATCATCGCCGGCCAGGTGTAGCTGTCGAACATGTAGTTCGGCGCGTTCGCGAACGGCGCGTAGGTGTTCACGCCGCCGACGTCGACGCCGCCTGCGAGGCTCTGCACCGTGACTCCCGGCGCCGCGAGTCCCGAGCCGGTGCCGTCGGTGAGGTCCATGTCCATCACCTCGAGCACGATCGGGTGCGACGAGTCGAGGATGTCCGTGCCGACGTAGCGGCTCAGGTCCTCGATGTAGGCGTAGACGCGGAGGTAGACGTCGGTGACGTCACCCGCGACGCCCGGCGGGCTCTGCGTGCGCAGTTCCTCGGGGTGCGTGACCACGCGGACGTAGGGCAACTCGGCCGGCAGCTTCGCCGGATCGGAGTAGTTGCGGAGGGCCGGGGTCGGCAGCAGCTCGCCGTGCAGGTTGATGAGGAGGCAGTGCCGGTAGAAGTCCGGACGCTGCGCCATGTCCTCGAGCAGCAACTGGAGCGGCGGCTCCTTCGACATGTCGAGGAGCGGCGGCGGAGCCGCGACGCCGAGGCGCTGCGCCTGGCGGATCGCCTCCTCGCGGTCCTCGATCGCCTTCGTGCGCAGATCCCACAGCGCCTTCGCGCGCGGGTAGCGCATCGCGTGGTTCCAGTAGTCGGCGAGCGTGTAGGGGTACGGGTTGGTGACGGGGTCCCAACCGTTCTTGTCCTCGCCGTCGACCGAGACCTTCGCGTTGATGAGGTCCGGCACGTAGTAGAAGGTCGACGCGTTGCCCGTGGGCATCGCACCGGGGTAGTAGTAGATGTCGTTGACCGTGGCGTGGCTCGACACCTGGTCGTTGATGTACGGCCGGTAGAGCGGGTCACGGCCGTAGCCCGACTTCGTGATCCAGTGCGTGCGGACCGAGAGCCCCGGATTGCGGTTCTCGAGGTCGGTCACCGCGGACTCCACGAAGGGCACGATCGCCTCCATGAACACCCACCAACCGGGGATGTTCTCGCACGCGAGGAGATAGACGTCGAAGACCTGGGTCGTCGGGAAGGCCGAGCCCACCGAGTTGACCACCGACGAGAGGCTCGCGATCTCGTGCACCTCGCCGTCGCGCGCGCGCTTGACGATGCGCACCGTCACATAACGCACGGTGCGATTCATCAGTCCGGTGAAGGGGCGCACGCTGATGCGGCGGGCCCACACCCAGTCACCGTCGCGCTCGATGTTGCCCGACAGGGGGTGATCCGGCGCGATGAGCGCGCCGTTCTGGTCCCGTGCGATGGACAACGTCGGTCGCGGCACGATGCCGTCGTCGAGCACGTCGAGGTCGATCGCCGCGGCGAACTCGCCGCGGTCGAGCGACGAGTGGATCTCCGCGAGGATGGCCTGCGCCTTGGTGTAGGCGAAGACCTTGTCCTTCTGCGACTGGGTCGAGCGGAAGTTGGAGCTGATGTGGTTGCCCAACACCACCGCTGCGACAAGGAAGACCACGACACCCATGAGCAGCTCCACCAGGGTGAAGCCGTCCTGAGTTCGAGTCGTTGGATGACGTCTCATGTTCCTTCCTCCCTCGGCGTTCGCTCGGCGTCGATCGAGAATCCGACCGACGGCGCGGCGAGTCGCCGGCCCTCCCGGGTCGGAGCGAGGATCGGCAGCCCGCGGTCGCCGACTGTGGCGAGGTTGGACGCTCGTCTCCGTCCTGGACGACGCGTGCCACGGCACCGGTCCGTGGCACGCCACGGCCGCGTTCGCACGGCGCCTTGCCCCTCGCGTGGCCCCCTCCGATAGTCCGCGGCCCCCGTGGCACGCGCGTCCGCCCTCGTCGACCGCCTACGACCCGTGCGCCGCATCCTCGCGGCGTTCTTCGCGCGTCCACTGCCGGTGACGGCCGGCATCGCCTCGACGGTCACGGCCGCGCTCGTGCTGCTCGCGATGCCGGTCCTCGCCGGTCGCGCGCTCGATGCGGCGCGCGTCGGCGACGCGGCGGGCGTGCAGCGCGCCGCGCTCCTCTTCCTCGCGTGCGCGGCCGGGGAAGGCACCCTCCGCTGGCTCGCGCGCCGCCTGCTGATCGGCGAGTCGCGCCGTGCGGAGGAGTCGCTCAAGCGGGCGATCGAACGGCACGTCGTCCGCCTGCCCGTGGCGAGCGTGGACGCGGCGCGCACCGGCGACCTGCTGAGCCGCATGTCGCAGGACGTCGAGCTCCTGCGCTTCGTCACGGGCCCGCTCCTGCTCTACGGCACGCAGGCACTCATCGTGGTCCCGGGCGGCATCGCCCTCGTGATGCGCAGCTCGACCGCAGTGGCGATCGGCGCCGGCCTGCTCTTCGCCGTGATGGCGATCGGGCTGCGCTGGCTCGGCCCCCGGATCGAACGCCGCTCCGATGCCGCGCAGCAGGCGCTCGCCGCGATCGCGGAGCACACGTCCGAACGTGCCGTCGGGATCCGCGTCGTGCAGGCGTTCCATCGCCTGCTCGCCGAGGACCGGGCCATGACGGCGAAGGCGAGCGAGGTCGCCGAACGCGGTTACGCGGTCGCACGTCTGCAGGCCCTCGTCGATCTCGTGATCCACGTCGCGGTCGAACTGGTCGTGCTCCTCGGTCTCGCCGTCGGAGCGATCGAGGTCGCGCGCGGTGCGAGCACGCCCGGCGCGCTGCTCGAGTACTGGGCACTGCTCGGCGTGCAGCTCGGGCCGCTCATGGCGCTCGGCTTCGTCTTCGGCGGCCTGCCGCGCGCGTTCGCCGCGGGTCACCGCGTCGAGGCGATCTTCGCGAATCCACGCGAGACGGTGCTCGGCGGCACCTTGCCCGCGGGACCCGGTCGACTCGAGGTGCGCGGCCTCACCTGGTCGCATCCGGGTGCGGCGTCACCGGTGCTGCAGGACGTCTCGTTCACGCTCGAGCCGGGCACGACGCTGGCGATCGTCGGCACCGTGGGCAGCGGCAAGAGCACGCTCGTCGATCTCGTGATGCGGCTGCGCGAGCCGCCGCGCGGTGCCGTGTTCCTCGACGGCCACGACGTGCTCGACCTCGCTCCCGCCGCGCTGCGCGCGCACTTCGCGGTGGCCCTGCAGGACCCGTTCCTCTTCAGCGACACCATCGCCGCGAACGTGCGCTTCGGGGCCGACGACGCAGATGTCGCCGCCGCGGTCGCGGACGCGGGTCTCGGACCCGACCTCGCCGCGCTGGCGGCCGGCGTCGAGACCGTCGTCGGCGAACGCGGGGTGACCCTGAGCGGCGGCCAGCGCCAACGCGTCGCACTCGCGCGCGCCCTCGCGAGCAGGCGCCCCGTGCTCGTGCTCGACGACACCCTCTCGGCGGTCGACCACGCGACCGAGAGCCGCATCCTCGCCAACCTGCGCGCGCGGCATCTGTCCGGCCGCACCGCGATCGTCGTCACGCACCGACTGAGCGCCGCCCGCCACGCCGACCGCATCCTCGTGCTCGAGGCCGGGCGGGTCGCCGCCTTCGGCCCGCATGCCGAGCTCGTGCGGAGCTGCACGACCTACGCCGCGACCTGGCGCAGCCAACGCGAGCAGTCGGCACTCGAGGGCGAGACCGTCGACGCCAGAGGTCGCGAGGCATGAGCGACACCCCCGTGCCTCGTCGGCGGATCACGGACCGCGCGCAGCTCGCACGGCTCTGGTCCTTCGTGCGCCCGTACCGCGTCCGCCTCGCCGCCGCGCTCGGGCTCCTGCTCGCCTCCTTCGCGATCGAGCTCGCCGGTCCCGCGTTGATCCGCGCCGCGATCGACGGCCCGCTCGCCGCCGCGGCGCGCGGCACTCCGCTCGAGCCGCTGGTCGCGGAACTCGCCGCGCTCGCGGGCGGCTACCTCGCATGCATCCTGGTCGGCGCCGCGCTCGGGTTCACCTTCGCGCGCACGGCGGCACGCATCGGGCGCAGCGTCGTGCGCGACCTGCGCATCGCCCTCTGGCGGAAGCTCGTGCGCATCGACGCACGCTGGCACGACCAGAACCCGAGCGGGCGCGTGGTCACGCGCATGACGACGGACCTCGAGAATCTCGACGAGCTCGTGTCGAGCGGCGGACTCCACGCGGTCTTCGACCTCCTGAAGCTCGTCGGCATCGTCGCGGTGCTCGCGTTCGTGCAGCCCGCGGTCTTCGTGCTCGGCCTGATCGCGGTCCCGACGGCGGCGGCGGTCAGCCTCGTGTTCCGCGGCGCCGCACGCCGGGCGTACGGCGACGTCCGCACGCGCGTCGCGGACCAGGCCGCGTTCACGGCGGAGTTCGTCGGCGGCATCCGGACGGTGCGGGCCTACGGCCGCGAGGCGCTGATCGACGCGCGCTACGACGAGCTGAACGCGCGGACGCGCGGCGCATGGGTCCGGACGGTGCGGGCGTTCGCGGCGTTCTTCGCCTCGGTGGACTTCGTGCTGCGCAGCGCGCAGGCCGCGATCCTGCTCGTCGGTGGTCGGGCCGTGGCGCTCGGGGAAGCGACCGCCGGCGCACTCGTCCAGAGCTGGCTCTACTTCGGCAAGCTGCAGGAGCCGATCCGCGAACTCGGCGAGCGCTGGCACGTGCTGCAATCCGCGCTCAGCAGCGCCGAGCGCATCCTCGCGATCCTCGACGAACCGGACGGCCCGGGCGACCCCGCCACCGGCGCGCCGCCCGCGTCGACCGGAGCAGCCGCCGGCGACCTGCAGTTCGACGGCGTCGCATTCGGCTACACGCCGGATCGCCCCGTGCTGCGCGGCGTCGACCTCGCGGTGCGCGCCGGCGAGACGGTGGCGGTCGTCGGCCCGACCGGTGCCGGCAAGTCGACCCTGCTCGCCCTCCTCTCCCGTCTGCACGACGTCGATCGCGGTGTGATCCGACTCGGCGGCGTTCCCATCACCGCGATGCCGATCGCCGTGCTGCGGCGGAAGGTCGCGGTCGTGCAGCAGGAGCCCCTGCTCTTCGACGGTTCCGTCCTGGACAACGTGCGGCTCTTCGACGAGTCGATCGACCGCGACGCCGTCGCGCGGACGATCGCGGCGATCGGCGCCGAGTCCCTGCTCGCGGCACGCGGCGGGCTCGATGCGCCCGTCGGCGAACGTGGCCAATTGCTCTCGCGTGGCGAGCGCCAGCTCGTCGCGTTCGCGCGCGCCCTGCTCGCGGACCCCGACGTGCTCGTGCTCGACGAGGCGACGGCGAGCGTCGACAGCGCGACCGAAGGCCGCCTGCAGGCGGCGCTCGCGAAGCTGCGGGCGGGCCGCACCTGCCTCGTCGTGGCGCATCGCCTCGCCACGGTGCGCGACGCCGATCGCATCGTCGTCCTCGTCGAGGGCCGCGTCGTGGAGGAGGGTCGCCACGCCGAGCTCGTGCAGCGCGGCGGCGTCTACGCGCGCATGCACGACGCGGCGACCGCGCTCGTGTGAGCACGGCGCGCGCCGTTCAGCGCGGCGCGGCGAACGAGCAGATCGGACAGCGCGCGGGGTCGTGCCCCCGCGCGGGGCAGTGCTCGCGCCCGAACCAGATGATCTGGAGATGGAGCTTGTTCCAGTGCTCGCGCGGGAAGAGCGCCGTGAGATCGCGTTCGGTCCGCACCACGGAGCTGCCGTCCGAGAGCCCCCAGCGCGCCGCGCAGCGATGGATGTGGGTGTCGACGGGGAACGCCGGCACGCCGAAGGCCTGCGCCATCACGACGGACGCCGTCTTGTGTCCCACTCCCGGCAGCGCCTCGAGCGCCGCGAGCTCGGCGGGGACCCGGCCGCCGTGCCGTTCGACGAGCTGCGCCGCGAGCTTGCGGATCTGGCGGGCCTTCGTCGGGGCGAGCCCGACGCTCCGGATCGCGCCGAGGATCGCGAGTTCGGGAACTGCGGCCATCTCGGCTGGTGTTGCGGCAAGACGGAAGAGCTCGGGCGTCACCAGGTTCACGCGGACATCGGTCGTCTGCGCGGAGAGCAGCACCGCGACGAGCAGCGTGAAGGGGTCTCGGTGATCGAGGGGCACCGGCGGCGAGGGGTAGTAGCCGTCGAGGACCGCGGCGATCCGGCTCGCCTTCGCGCGCAGGGCGGGGCTGGGCCGCGCACCCTCCGGCGCGTCGCCATCCCGCCCGCGCTTCGGCCTGCCGGCTCGGTTCACGGCGCCGAGGCTAGCTCGACCCGGGGCAAAAAAAATGGAGACCGGAGGGCGAACCCTCCGGTCTCCTGCTCGCTCTCTTCTCTTGCTCGTTCTCTCACCGGGCCGTCGTCACACCGGCTCGACCCGAAGGTCTGCCCGGCGCGCGAACCGGCCTGGCCTCGTCAGAGGCGCGGGTTGGTGGAACCCGCAGCCGCTTCACTCGGCCCTGTTCTATGACCGAGCGCGTCAGAAGTTTCCTCCAGGCTTCGAGGATTTCGCGGCGCGGCTCGCGCGGGGCACGTCGAACCGCGGCGGAGCCGCCCCCGGCACCGGCCGATCGCGCGGTCTCCCACGCGCGACGTGGGATCGATCCCGCGCTCTCGATGCGGGACGAACGCGAGGGAGTGCGTCTGGCCCATTGACGCGGCGCCGCTCCGCACCAGAATGCTCGCCCCCCGAGGTCCGACATGAGCCGCCGCATCCGCAACGTTGCCATCATCGCGCACGTCGACCACGGCAAGACCACCCTGGTCGACGGCCTGCTGAAGCAAACCGGCACGTTCCGTGCCAACCAGCAGGTCCACGACTGCGTCCTGGACAGCAACGACCTCGAGCGCGAGCGCGGCATCACGATCCTCGCGAAGAACACGGTCGTGTGGTTCGGCGACGTGAAGATCAACCTGATCGACACCCCCGGCCACGCCGACTTCGGCGGCGAGGTCGAACGCGTGCTCTCGATGGCCGACGGCGTGCTGCTGCTCGTCGATGCCGCCGAGGGCCCGATGCCCCAGACGCGCTTCGTGCTGAGCAAGGCCTTCCAGCACGGCCTCGTCCCGATCGTGGTCATCAACAAGGTCGACCGACCCGACGCGCGCTGCCGCGAGGTGCTCAACGAGGTCTTCGACCTCTTCATCGACCTCGACGCCGACGAGCATCAGCTCGAGTTCCCGGTCCTGCTCGGTTCGGGGCGCGGCGGTTGGATGTCGCGCACCTACCTCGAGGACCAGAAGACCGGCGGCGACCTGCGGACGCTCTTCGAGGCGATCGTCCAGCACATCCCCGAGCCGAAGGACGATCCGGACGGCCCGCTGCGTTTCCGCGTCACCACCCTCGACTGGTCCGACTACGTCGGCCGCATCGCGATCGGACGCATCCATCGCGGCCGCCTGCACGTCGGCGATCGGGTGTGCCGCGTCGCCGCGGACGGCCGACGGACCCAGCAGACGGTCCGTGGGCTCGCCACCTTCGAAGGCCTCGCACGGACCGAGGTCGACGTCGTCGAGGCCGGCGATCTCTGCGCGGTCTGGGGCATCGAGGAGCTCCTGATCGGCGAGTCGCTCACCGACATCGAAGTCGTCGAGCCGATGCCGGTCGTCGCGATCGACCAGCCGACGATGAGCGTCGTGCTGCGCATCAACGACTCGCCCTTCGCCGGCAAGGAGGGCAAGTACGTCACGAGCCGCCACCTCCAGGAGCGGCTCGAACGCGAGCTGCGCGTGAACGTCGCGCTCCGCGTCGAGCAGGGCGAGACGGCCGACGCCTTCATCGTGTCCGGCCGCGGCGTCATGCACCTCGGCTTCCTCTTCGAGACGATGCGCCGCGAGGGCTACGAGTTCTCGGTCGGCAAGCCGCGCGTGATCCTGCGCGAAGAGGACGGCGAGCGTCTCGAACCGATCGAGCAGCTCACGATCGACTGCCCGGAGTCGGCGACGGGCCGCATCATCGAGATCCTCGGCGAGCGCCGGGCCGAAATGGTGCGCATGGATCGCAAGGGCAGCTTCCAGCGCATCGAGTTCACCATCCCTTCGCGCGGCCTGATCGGCGTGCGCAACCGGATCCTGAACGCCTCGGGCGGCCAGGCGACGATGCACCACGTCTTCCAGGAGTACGGCGCATGGCGGGGTCCGATCCAGGACCGCGCCGCGGGCGTGCTGGTGTCGATGGCGCCGGGCAAGTCGACCTTCTACAGCATCGATGCCCTGCGCGACCGCGGGACCTTCTTCGTCCACCCGCAGACGGACGTCTACGAAGGGATGATCGTCGGCGAACACTGCCGCGACAACGACCTCGTGGTCAACCTGTCGCGCGAGAAGAAGCTGACGAACGTGCGCTCGAGCACGAAGGAGAACTTCGTCAAGCTGATCCCGCCGCGCGTGTTCGGCGTGGAAGAGGCGCTCGAGTACGTCGGCGAGGACGAGTACGCGGAGATCACGCCCAAGAGCGTGCGCCTGCGGAAGATCCTGCTGAAGGAGACGGATCGGAAGCGGCTCGACCGCGCCGCACGCAGCGCCGCGGATTGAGCGCAGCGCGCGGCTCCTGGTCGGCCAGGAAAGCGCGGGCTATCCTCCGCCGCTCTCCCGCGATGCCCTCCTGACGTGAAGCCCCGCGACGAACTGCGCGCGAAGATGCTCGGCGAGCTCGCGGAGCGACTGGGGCACGAGTTCCGCAGACCCGAGCTGCTCGCCGAAGCCCTGGTCCACCCGTCGATGGGCAACGAGCGGGACGACAGCTATGAGCGGCTCGAGTTCCTCGGCGACGCCGTGCTCGGCCTCTTCGTCACCGAGGCCCTCTTCGCCGCGAATCCCGACAAGTCCGAGGGCGAGCTCACCCGCATGCGCTCCGCCCTCGTCAGCCGGGAGCCGCTCGCGGCGATCGCGCGTCGCCTGCACCTGCCGAGCTGCGTGCAGGCCGGCCGCGGCATGCGGAGCGCGGAGCTCGATTCCGACCGCATCCTCGCCAACCTCCTCGAAGCGGTGCTCGCCGCCGTCTACCTCGATGGCGGCGTGCGCGCGGCGCGGCGCTTCGTGAAGCAGCACGTCCTCACGGGCAAGACCGCGAAGACCGCGGCGCCGAGCGCGCCGAGCGATCCGAAATCGCGACTCCTGCACGCGACCCAGGCCGAAGGGCGTGGGCAACCGGTCTACCGGCTGCTCGATGCGCACGGGCCCGACCACGCGCGGACCTTCCTCGTCGCCGTCGAGGTCGGCGGAGTCGACCTCGCGCGCGGCAGCGGCGGCAGCAAGCGGGCGGCAGAGCGAGCGGCCGCGGAGCTGGCACTCGCCGCGCTGCAGGCGCGGAACGACGACGACCCGCCCGCATGAGCTCGCCGGGGGCCTTCCTCCGCCTCGCCGCCGCCGAACGCGTGCTCGAGGCGATCGAGCACCAGGGCCGGCACCTCGCCGTCGGCGGTCTCTGGGGCGCGAGCGCGGCGCTGTTGGTCGCAGGGCTCCGTGCGAAGCTCGCGCGCCCGGTGCTCGTCGTGACCGCAGACGACGGCGACACGACCTCGTTCGCCGACGACCTGCAGACCTTCGGCATCCCCTCGCCGCTGCGCCTGATGCGCCAGGACCAGGACGAGGAGGGTCGACCCGAGCCCGTGAGCGAAGGCGCGCGCGCGCGATGCCTCGCGGCACTCGTCGACCACGACACCGCGAGCGCGGGCCCCGCGCTCCTCTGCACGAGTCTCGAGGCCTTGCTGCAGCCGGCGCCCGACGTGGCGTCGCTGCGCGCCGGTGTCGTCGCGCTGCGCAAGGGCCAGCGCATCGGACAGGACACGCTGCTGCAGCGGTGCATCGACGCGGGGATGCGCAAGGTCGCGCTCGTCGTGGCCCCGGGCGAGGTGAGCCGTCGCGGCGACGTGCTCGACGTGTTCCCGCTCGCGGCGTCCGAAGCGGTGCGCATCGAGTTCCTCGACGACGAGATCGAGTCGATCCGCACCTTCGACGCCGACTCGCAGCGCTCGCTGCTCGTGCTCGACGAGGTCGCGCTGCGCGTCGGTGGTCATGTGCGCGACGCCAACGCCGCACGCACGCAGGTCCTCACGCTCGTCGTCCGTCGCGACCTGCTCGTGTTCTGGTACGAACCCCTGCGCATCGACGAACGCCGTCAGGCCCTCGCGACGAGCGGCGGTGCCGAGGCCCGCAACGCACTCGTCGCGCTGCAGGAGACCCTCGGCCCGCTCGGCTGGATCGAGATCGGTTCGCTGCCGAGTCGTGACGTCGACTTCCGCATCCTCTCCGCCGGCGGCGGCGCGGCGTCGGGGGAGACGGACCCGCTGGGCCGACTGCGCGCGATCCGCGGCGTCGACGGCGGCGAGGTCGAACTCGTCTGCCGCACCGAGGCGGAGCAGCGACGCCTCGCGGAGGTCTTCGAGCACAAGGGCGTCGAGCTCGCGCGCGAACGCGTCACCCTGCGCACCGGCTCGCTGAGCCGGGGCTTCCGCGTGCCGGAACTGCGATGGACCGTCCTCTCGAACGTCGAGTTCGCCGGCGTGCCCGCGAGCGCGCGCGTGAGGGCGCGGCCGAAGGTGCCGACCCGCGCGGTGCAGACCTTCTTCGAACTCGGTCCCGGCGACCTCGTCGTGCACGCCGTGCACGGCATCGCGCTCTTCGAGGGCATCGAGCGCATCAAGCGCGGCGACGCGGAGGAGGACTGCCTCCGGCTGCAGTTCAAGGACCAGGTCCGCCTCCTGGTTCCCGGCTCGAAGATCCACCTCGTCCAGAAGTACGTCGGCGCGGGCGGTGCCGCGCGTCCGCCGCTCGACAAGCTCGGCGGCAAGGGCTTCCAACGCCGCAAGGACGAGGTGCAGGCGGCGCTGTTCGACCTCGCGGCGGAGCTGCTCGAGGTCGAGGCCGAGCGCGAGCGCGTGCGGCGCGCCCCGTTCCCACGCGACCCGCTCGAGAGCGAGTTCCTCGACGGCTTCCCCTTCGAGGACACCCAAGACCAGGCGACCTGCTGGGAGGAGCTCCGCGCCGACCTCGAGGCGGATCGACCGATGGACCGCCTGCTCTGCGGCGACGTCGGGTTCGGCAAGACCGAGCTCGCGATGCGCGCCGCGTTCAAGGTGGCGATCACGGGTCGGCAGGTCGTCGTGCTCGTTCCGACCACCGTGCTCGCGGAGCAGCACCATCGCAACTTCTCGCGGCGCATGGCGCCGCACGGCCTGCGCGTCGAGGTCGTGTCGCGCTTCGTCGCTCCCAAGCGAAGCAAGCAGGTG
This sequence comes from Planctomycetota bacterium, assembly GCA_020848735.1. Lineage (GTDB taxonomy): Bacteria > Planctomycetota > UBA1135 > UBA1135 > UBA2386 > JACRLW01. The sequence goes on from JADLHO010000033.1 coordinate 33,620, forward strand.
CTCGCCGACTGCGCCGCCGGGCGCGTCGACGTGTTGCTCGGCACACACCGCCTCTTCGGCGGAGACGTCGCCTTCGCGAACCTCGGCCTCGTGATCGTCGACGAGGAACAGCGCTTCGGCGTGCGGCAGAAGGAGCACATGAAGAAGCTCCGCGCGGGCGTCGACGTGCTCGCGTTGAGCGCGACCCCCATCCCGCGCACCCTGCACGCCTCGCTGCTCGGGATCCGCCGCATCTCCACGCTGTCGACGCCGCCACCGGGTCGCCAGGACGTGGAGACGAAGGTCGCGTGGCGCGACGACGCGATCCTGCAGGGCGCCATCGCGCACGAGCTCGCGCGCGGCGGCCAGGTCTTCGTGCTCCACGACCGCATCACGGGCCTCGCGGCCCTGAAGGCTGCCGTCGAACGCCTCGTGCCCACGGCACGCGTCGCGATCGGGCACGGCCAGCTCACCGAGCGCGAACTCGAGCGCACCTTGCGCGCGTTCGTCGCCGGGCAGGTCGACGTGCTCGTGTGCACGTCGATCGTCGAGAACGGCCTCGACATCCCGAGTGCCAACACGATCCTCGTCGACCGCGCGGACCACTTCGGCCTCGCGGAGCTGCACCAGCTCCGCGGCCGCGTCGGCCGCAGCGACGTCCGGGCCGCGTGCTGGCTGCTGATGGATCGCCTCGCGCCGCCGCCCGAATCGGCGCGCCAGCGACTCGCGGCGCTCGCGGAGTTCTCGCACCTCGGCGCCGGCTTCGCGATCGCGATGAAGGACCTCGAGATCCGCGGCGCCGGCAACCTGCTCGGCCCGCAGCAGTCGGGCCACATCGCCGCGGTCGGCTACGAGATGTACTGCCATCTGCTGCGCTCTGCGGTCGAGCAGGCGAAGGTCCTCGGAGCGCCCGTCAGCGCGGAGATCCGCGAGGTCGACGTCGACCTGCAGGTCTCGGCCTTCGTCCCCGAGGACTTCGTCGGCGACAGCAAGGCGCGGCTCGAACTGCTGCGCGAGATGGACGGCGCCACCAATCCGGGCGAAGCCGCGCGCATCCGCGCCGACCTCATCGATCGGCACGGCAAGCTCCCCAAGCCGGTGGAGGTCCTGCTCCGCGTCTTCCTCCTCAAGCACCTCCTGCTCGACGAGGACGTGCTCGCGCTGCAACGCACCGGTCCGGATCGCGTGGTCGTGCGGCATGCCGCGAACCGTCCGCTCGGCGGAGCCTGGCTCGACTGGTTCGCCGACGTGCGGCGCGTCGAAGCCGGCAAGACGCACCTCGTGTTCCCGCTGCGCCGTGGTCGGCGCGTCGCGGACTGGACACCCGAGGAGACCTTGCAGCTCCTGCTCGAGTGCTTGTGCGGTGACCCGCAGCTCCCGAAGATCGCCGCATGCGGACGTCCCTCGTCAACGTCGCCGCGCTCGTCCTCGGCCTGAGCCTCGTCGGCCCGAACCTCGTCGGCCCGAACCTCGTCGGCGGACTCCACGCGCAGGCGCCGGCACCGCAAGCCAACCGCCGGACCTTCGATCGCGTGCGCGCGGTCGTCGGCGACCGCGTGATCCTCGAGAGCAAGATCCGACGCGAGCTCGCGGCCCAGTCCGCGCAGGTGGGACGCGAACTCAACCCGCAGGAGAAGCGTCGCGCCGAGGACGAGATCATCCGGGCACTCGCGCGCGAAGAGGTCTGGGTCCAGATCGGCAAGGTGATCGGCCGCGAGGACCCGCTGGCCTTCGAGCGGCAGATCGACTCGCTCGTGCAGGAGTACATGGTCGAGCAGCAGGAGCGCTTCGGCAGCTTCGCGCGGATGAACGAGGAACTCGACGCGCTCGGGACCTCCTGGCAGTCGCTCCGCAACGAGCAGCGCCAACGCATCCTGCGGGACTCGGCGCGGAGCTTCGCCATCGGGCAGCGCTTCCGCGACGGCTTCTCGCTCGTGGTCACTCCCGCTGAGATCCACGCGTACTACCGCGAGCACCCGGCCGACTTCGCGGCGCAGGAGGGCGGCGACGTGGCCTGGATCTCGATCCCCAGGAGCTCGCCCGAGGCGCGCAGCCGCGCCGAGGCCGCCGTTGCGGCCTGGCGCGCGGAGGACCTCGGCGCGGCGGATCTCGCCAGGCGCTTCGAGGGCATCGCCCTGCCGGCGGCGGCGCGGGTCCAGCCCGCCGATCCCGAGGATCCGAGGCCGCCGCTCGTGAAGGACTTCGTCCGCAGCGGGAAGACCGGCGACGTCCTGGGTCCCGTCGAACGCGGGGAGAGCCTCGTCGTGCTCAAGCTGCTCGACAAGCGCTCGCAGCCGGCCTTGCCCTTCGCGGACGCCCGCGTCCAGGGCGCGATCCGCGACCGCCTGGTCGCCCGCCACCTCCAGCGCCTCGAGGGAGAGATCCTGACCTGGAAGGCCGAGCAGCTCCTGATCTGGCCGGCGAACCTGCTCGGGCGCTGAGGCCGGCAGACGAGGGTCGGATCGGCCGGTCCCCCGCACCCTTCCCGTCCCCGGCGCCGGACGCTACCTTCCGCGGCCCCGGCTGAACCCCTCGGATGCCGGTTCCGTTCCTGGTCAGCGTGCGGGCGGCGGGCCTGCACCGCCCAGGACGGGCCGTTCTCGACGCTTCTCGTCACCCAGCCGGAGGCTGCGGCAGATGACCATCATCGACCCAACCAAGTTCCACGTCTCCACCACCACTCCGCCGATCTGGGAGAAGGAGGAGAGCTTCCAGGAGATCATGGCTGAGCAGCTCCGGCACGCGCCGTGGCTCATGCTCTCGATCGTCCTGCACGGCATCGCGGCCGTGATCTTCCTCATGATGCCGAATCCCCAGAAGGAGGAGGCGAAGCAGATCGTCCAGATCGCTCCTCAGAACGAGGTGAAGGAGATCGTCGAGGAGAAGCCCCCGGAACCCGAGCCGGAGCCGGAGAAGGTCGAAGAGCCGGTCATCCAGGAGAACGAGGTCACCGAGACCGAGGTCACCGAGGCTCAGGACTTCACCGACACGGTCTCCGACACGAAGGAGTCGGCCTTCGACAGCAACCAGTGGAACTCGGCGGTCGGCCTCGGCGGCGGCGCGGGTGGCAAGTACGGCGGCCGCCGCGGCGGACGTGGCGGCGGCAAGATCGGCAAGAGCACGGCCGTCGGCATCGAGCGCGCGCTCGAGTGGCTGAAGAAGCACCAGGACGAGGACGGTCACTGGGACGCCGACGAGTTCATGAAGCACGACATCGAGGGCGCGCCCTGCGATGGCCCGGGCAACCCGGTGCACGACGTCGGGCTCACCGGCCTCGCACTCCTCGCCTTCCTCGGTGACGGCAGCACGATGCGCTCCGGCCCCTACAAGGAAGTCGTGAAGAAGGGCGTCATGTGGCTGCGCGAGCAGCAGGACGAGAAGACCGGCCTCTTCGGCACGACCAACTCGAACGAGTTCATCTACAACCACGCGATCGCCGCGCTGGCGATGGTCGAGGCCTACGGTCTCTCCGACTACAAGCTGCTCAAGAAGAACGCCCAGAAGGGCATCGACTATCTCGAGTACCACCGCAACCCGTACCTGGTCTGGCGTTACCAGCCCCGCGACGGCGACAACGACACCTCGGTCACCGGTTGGGCCCTGATGGCCTACTCGTCGGCGCAGTTCTTCAAGCTCGACGTGAACGCGGCCGCGCTCGATCTCTGCCGCACCTGGTTCGACCAGATGACCGATCCGGTCTCCTCGCGCACGGGCTACTCCGAGCGCGGTGGCTGGAGCTCGCGTCGCACCGGCGAACACTCGACCCGCTATCCGCGTGAGAAGGGCGAGTGCATGACGGCCGTGTCGCTGCTCTGCCGCATCTTCCTCGGCGACGACCCGAAGAAGGACAAGATGATGCGGGCGCAGGCCGACCTCATCCTGAAGAAGCCCCCGGTGTGGAACGCGGCCGACGGCTCGGTCGACCACTACTACTGGTACTACGCCACCTACGCGCTCTATCAGATGGGCGAGAACTGGTGGAAGACCTGGGAGAAGCACCTCAACGACGCCGTGGTCAAGACCCAGCGCCAGGACGGCAACTACCTCGGCTCCTGGGACCCGATCTGCGTCTGGGGTGAGGATGGCGGCCGCGTCTACTCGACCGCGCTGCTCTGCCTGACGCTCGAGGCGTACTACCGCTATTCGCGCATCGTGCACTGAGCGTCACGGACGACCTGCACGGCCGAGTGGAGCCCGCCGCTCCACGGCCCCAACGCGGCGCGCGGTTCGATCGAACTGCGCGCCGCGCTGCATTTCGGGGGATGCACCGCGGTCTGAACCGGGACGGCGGGCACGGCGTTGCTCGCCGTCATGGTGGAACTTCGCACGTCACCGAACCTCCTGTGTCCGGGTCTCGCCGCCTTGCTCTGCGGCATGGTCATGCCGAGGACACAGGAGACGCAGGGCAACGCCGAACCGAAGCGGGCCGAGGCGAGCCTGCCGCACGACGAGGCGCAACTCGCGCGCCTGCGGGGCCAGGCGGGCGCCCCGCTCGCGCTCCAGCAGGGTCTCGAGTGGCTGATCGCACACCAGGACGCCGATGGGCGCTGGGACTGCGATGGCTTCATGAGCCACGACCGCGAGGGCGAGCCCTGCGACGGCGCGGGGCAGGCCACGCACGACGTCGGGGTCACAGGCCTGGCCCTGCTCGCGCTGCTCGCGAACGGGAGCACGCTGCGCGAAGGGCCGTGGCGCGATCCCATCAAGCGCGGGGTGATGTGGCTGAGGGAGCAGCAGGACGAGAAGTCCGGGCTCTTCGGCACGGCCAACTCCCCGACCTACGTCTACGACCATGCGATCGCCACGCTGGCGATGGTCGAGGCCTACGGTCGCTCGCAGTACAAGCTCCTCCAGGGGAGCGCCCAGAAGGGCCTCGCGTACCTGCAGTCGCATCGCAATCCCTTCGGCGTCTGGCGCTATCAGCCGCGCGACGGCGACAACGACAGCTCCGTCACGGGCTGGTGTGCGCTGGCGCTCCTGTCCGGCAGGACGCACGGTCTCGAGGTCGACCCCGCGGCACTCAACGCCGTCCGGACCTGGTTCGTCGATCTCACCGACCCGGTCACGGGCCGCACCGGTTACTCCGAGCGCGGCGGCTGGAGCTCACGTCTCGCCGGCGATCACGTGCGCCGCTTCCCGCGAGAGCACGGCGAGTGCATGACCGCGCTGGCGCTCGCCGTGCGGCTGCGCCTCGGTGACGACCCCGAAGACGCGCTGATCAAGACCCAGGTCCAGGTCCTTGCACAGAAGCCCCCTGCCCGCGGTGCCACCGGCGAAGCGATCGACGAGCTCTACTGGCTCTTCGGCACCCTGGTGTTCACGCAGCTCGGGGATGGCCCCGCGCGCACGGCCTTCAGTCAGGCGACGCTCACGGCCTGCGTGGACGGCCGCCGCAGCGACGGCAACTTCCGCGGCTCCTTCGACCCAGCCGGTGTCTGGGGCGAGGTCGGTGGCCGCGTCTTCGCGACCGCGCTCGCGTGCTGGACGCTCGAACTCTCGCTCCATCGCTGAGCGGCAGGCACTGCCGTCAGCGAAACGAGAGCGAGAACGTGTTCGTGATGGTGACGACGCCGCTCGGCGCCGCCGGGTGCAACGCGAGCCCTTGCGCGTGCAGCGTGAGTCCGGCGAGCAGGCCGGCGGGCAGGGACGAGAGATCGATCCGGGGATAGGCGCGTCCGTCGTTGCCGGTGAAGCCGGTCCAGGCCGTCAGGACCGGCGCGAGGTTGCTGGCGATGGTCGCGAGCATGAGCCCATCGACCGTGAGCGTCATCGCGCGGGCATCGCCCGGCAGGGTCAACCCGGGGAACAGCGAACCGGACAGGGCGATCGTGTAGAGCGTCGCGGGCCGTGTGGGGAAATCGAGACTCAACGTGCGTGCCGAACCCGGCCCGGTCGCGAAGTCGTTCGGACCGCTCAGATAGGGCACCATCGCACAATCCTCGAGGTTGGTGAACGGCGCACCGCTCGCCACGACGGTCACCGCAGCGCTCGCATCGACGTGGACGACCGCGTTGCCGGTGCTGCCCGAGAGCGACACGTAGAAGCCTCCGTCCCCGCTGGAGGTGATGCCGCAGGGGTTGCCCCCGAGCGCGGCATTCGAGACCCAGGTCGTCGGCACACCCGTGGCGCGGTCGATGCGCCAGATGGAATCGGTCAGGCCGTCGAACACCGCGTAGTCGCCGTTCGGGAACAGGGCCGCACCCTGCGGCAGTCGCAACGGCGCGCCGACGTGGATCGCCGTGACCAGACCCGCCGGGTCGATCCGGTAGACGCCGTTGCCGAGATCGTCGCAGGCCACGTACCGGCCGTCGCCGTCGAGCATGACGTGGAACGCGCGGCGCATGCCCCCGGCGCCAGGCAGGAGGAAGGGCGTGACGGTGCCATCGCGGGCGACGCGATCGATCAACGAAGTCGACGAGACCACGGTGACGAGGTAGCTGCCGTCGCGATCGACCATGACGCGCAGCGGCACGCTGAGGTTCTGCGCGATCGTGGTGATCGGGCCGGCCGGGGAGAGGCGGATCAACCGATTCGACTGCGTGTCGCAGACCACGAGGCTGCCGTCGCGGTCTCCGAGGACACCCGAAGGTCCAGCGACGTACGGCGGGGCGGCGAGCACCGAGACCGAGCCGTTGCTCCAGACCTTGAACACGTAGGGACTGCCCAGGTTGCAGACGACGAGGTCGCCGCCTCGCAGGTACTGGGCTTTGACCGGGGCGAGCAGCGCGAAGGTCGAAAGGACCGCGCGCACGAGGCCGTGCTTCATGACGGTTCTCCTGGAGGGAGTCAGGTCTAGCCTTCGCGACAGCCCCTGTCGATCGGCCGGATGGGGCGCCGATCGCCGCCGCTCCTCTCACTCGCCGAGCCGCAGACCGCGGAACGGCCCGCGCTCGACCCGGCGGGCGCCCGGCAGCGCGCGCACGTGCGCGAGCAGCGCGGCGCCGGCGCCGAGCTTCGGATCGGCGAGGTCTTCCAGCGCGCCCTCGGTCAGGAGCACGACGCGGCCGGCCGCGCGTTGTGCGGCGAGCCAGGCATCGAAGACGGCGCCGATCACCGCGGCGTCCTTCGGATTCGCGGCGGCGACTCCGGGGATCAGTCGTTCGACCTCCGGCAGGCTCGCGAGCGCAAACGCGATGTCCCGCGTTCCGCCGAGCGCGAGCACGAGCGGCCGCGACCCGGCCTCGGCAAGCGCCGCGGTGCGCCAGGCCTGCTGCTCGGTGAGGATCGGCGTCTCGTGTCCCCGGATGCCGGACACGGCGAGCAGGGCCGCGAGCACCGCGACGGCACCGGGCACGGGCCAGGGCAGGGCCGCGACGACGTGCGCGAGCGGGAAGGCCAGCGGCAGGAGGTAGGCGCCGCGTTCGTCCTCGCCGGCGATGAGGTGGACGCAGATGGCGAGGTAAGGCAGGGCACCGACCGCGGTGGCCACGAGCTCGGTCCGTCGTCGCCGCCGATCCCCGGCACCGACCCACCAGGCGCAGAGCGCTCCGATCAGGAGCGGCGCAAACGGCACGAGCAACTCGCGCCAGACGACGCGCGGGATCGCCGCGATGCCCCGCGGCCCACCGATGCCCTCGCCGAGGATCGCGCCGAGCTTCTCGCTGCCGCGGACCGCGCCGCCGAGTTCGTATTCGAGGAGGAGGACGAAGCTGAGGAGGTGGATCGCACCGGCGAGTGCGAGCAGGCCGAGGTCGCGGCGCCAGGTCGGAAGCCCACGCCGCCACGCGAGGATCAGCGGGAAGAGCAGGCCGGGCAGCAGGTTGCCGGTGCCGTGCACGAGGTACGCGAGGTGTGTCGAGGCGCCGAGTGCGAGCGCGAGCAGCAGCCCCGGTCGCCGCGCGAACTCGACGCCGAGCAGGAAGCTCGCGGCGGCGAAGGGCAGGAAGGGGCCGTGGTGCTCCACGACCGTCGCGAAGAAGGCGATCGGCGGCGTCGTGGCCACGAGAAGCGTCGCGAACGCGAGCGTTCGTCCGCGCAGGCCGAGCCGCGCGAAGGCCAGCTGCGCGAGACCGACACCCAGCGCGGCGCCGGCGACCGAGAACCAGCCGCTGACCTCGAAGGCCGTCAGCCCCAGCGGCGCGAGCAACGCCGCGAAGCCGAACAGCAGCGGCATGTAGCCTGCGTTGTAGGGATGCGCGCAGCGCCCTTCGGCGAGATTGAGGGTGAGGTAGGGCCCGTCGGTCTTGAAGAAGACGCCCTGCAGCAGGGCGCCATAGACCAGGCCCGCCACGGCGAGCGCCAGCAATGCGCAGGGCAGGGCGCTTCGGTACGGCCGCGGCGGGTTCGGACTCATCGGCGGGCGCAGGATAGCGACCCGCCGCGCGTCCTCACTTCGTCCGCTGGATGATGTGCCAGCCGAACTCGGTCTCGACGACCTGCGGCGCCACCTCGCCGACCTTCAGCGAGAAGGCCGCTTCCGAGAACGGCTTGCTCATCTGCTCGAACGGGAACTCGCCGAGGTCGCCGCCCTTCTCCTTGCTGGGGCAGCTCGAGTTCGCCTGCGCGAGCTCGGGCAGCTTGCTCGGGTCGGCGACGACCTGCGCGAGCAGCGAGTCGGCCAGGGCCTTCGCCTCGTCCTTGGTCCGCGTGATCTCGGCCGGAGCCCGCTCCGCGCCCTGCCACGGGATGAGGATGTGGGACGCCGTGACCTTCTCGGGTCGACCGTCGTCGTCCTGCACGAGGTCGTCGAAGGCCTTGGTCATCGAGTCGGCCTTCCAGGAGCCGAGCTGGTAGACCCAGCTCTGGTGCTTGGCATTGAAGGCCTCGACGGCCTTGGCCGCGTTGGCGAGCTTCTCGTTCCGCTCCAGCTCCTCCTTGCTCTTGCCCTCGACGCTGAGCTCACGCGGACCGTGATAGGCAGCCCGCGCGCGCACGAACCACTTGTCGTCCTTCTTCGCGAGCTCGAAGCGGTACTCCGCCTCGAGGCGCGTGCGCACGGTGTAGAGGTTCGCGAAGTCCAGGTCCTTCGCCTCGGCCTCGGACTGGAACTCGTCGAAGGACAGATAGGTCGCCGCGCCGAAGACGCCGTCGGGCTCGGTGCCCTTCGCCTTCTTGCCCGCGGGGATGCCTGCGAGCTGCACCTTGCCGGCCTCGGGACTCTCGATCGAGTAGACCTTGCCGCCCGCCGGCGCGACATCGACCTTCGCGATGTCGTTGCGCTCGAGCTGGAGCAGCTGCTTGTCGACGTAGTCGAGCGCCTTCGTGCGGAGGTAGAGACCCTCCTCGACGCGGTAGACGGTGTCCGAGCTCGCGAGCCGCACGTGGTCCTGGCCCTTCTCGGACTTGCCGGTCAGCACGACCACGATGTCCTTCCCCTCGTTGTCGAGGAAACGGATCGTCGTGGCCTTCGCCTCGCTTACGCCGAGACCTTCGTAGGCGTCCTTGTCGCTCGTCACCTCGTCGGCGAGACGGATGCCGAGCACGCGCTTGGTCAGGTCGTTCACCTCGCGGTTGTTCGCCGGGTAGTTCTTCGCGCTCTCGACGAGGAACTGGCCACCCGCGCGCTTGAGCACCACGGTGTCCTGCTCGTGCTTGACCTCGATGCCGGCGATGCGCTCGGGGTCGAGATCGGGGAGCAGGAGCTGGCCCTTGTTGAAGCGGAACGGAGTGGTCCGCTCGCGGACGCCGACCCAGACCGAGGCGATGACGAGCACGCCGGCCGTGACGGCGAGATTGCGGAGTGTGGACTCGGAGATCATGCGGCACCTCCCTTGGTCGCGATGCGCTTCTGGAACTTGGCGAGGCCGAGCGCGGCTCCGACGAGCAACACGACGAGCGGCACGCCGAGCACGTTCAGCCAGCGCAGATTGCTGCCGAGCGACTCGATGCGGTCGTTCTTCTCGCGCTGCACCTTGAACAGCTCGCGCTCCTTCTCGCGGATCTGCTTCTCGAGCTCCCGCTGCTTCTGGATCAGGTCGTTGCGCAGCAGGCCGACGTTCTGCTCGTTGGCCTGGGACTGGAGCGAGTTCAGCTCCTGCTGGAAGCGCTCCTTGTCGGCGTTGATCCGCGCGACCTGGTCGCGCGTGGCCTGATCGGCCTCGCGCTCGATCGACTCGACGACATCGAAGCGCCGATCGAAGTTGCCGCGCGAGCGGATGCTCATGAGCGCCGACGAGCCGGCGAGGTAGTCGACGGCGTTGAGGAACACCGGGCCGTTGCCGCTCGCCGGAAGCAGGAGCCCCGGGCCCATGCGCTGGTAGGCCAGGTTGTCCGCCAGCATGTCGACGTCGGCGAAGACGAGCACGGTGTTCGCCTCCGCGCACTCCTTGCGGTGCTCGGGCTTCTCCGCCTCGGCCTTCGGCTCCTCGCCTTCCTTCGGCGGCTCCTCGCCGTTCTTGGGCTCGGCGGGGAGACCGTCCTGGAACGCGCTCTTCAGCTTGCCCTGGACGCGCGCCGCGATCATCACGGGCACGGCACCGGGCTGGAACTTGGCGAGGAGCTTCTCGCCGTCGGGACCACCCATGCCGGAGAGCTCGAAGCGATCCGCGGCGAACGCGTTGCCGGTCGCGGTCGTCGAGAGGATCGGCGTGATCTCGACACCCTCGATCGGCGTGTCGCTGCGCTCGACGACGCCCGCGAAGTAGGTCAGGATGCGGTCGTCGACGCCCTTCGCGATCGGCACGGCATCGTTGACGCCTTCGCCGCCGGCTCCGCCGAAGGCGAGGAAGCCGATCATCGGCTGACGCCCGCCGCGGCGCGACGGCAGTGCCTGCATGAGCGCCTGGTCACCGGCGAACTTGCCCGCCGGCACGCGCACGCCCCAGGCCGAGAGCAGCTTGTCGAGGTTGCTCGACGAATCGTGGTCGCTGCCGCCGAAGGGGTTCTGCGGGTTGCGCGGTGCGGGGTCCGCGACCATCGCCGCGGGATCGACGAAGGCGATCAGCTTGCCGCCGCGCATCACGAACTGGTCGATCGCGTAGAGCGTCTTCTCGCCGAGGTTCTTCGGGTGGACGACGACGAGGTAGTCGAGGTCGGACTCGATGGTCTCTGCATCGGCCTTGACGTCGGTCACCTCGTAGTAGCGCTTCAGGACCTCGAAGGAGCCCCAGGGCTCCTGCACCTGCTGGCCCTGCATCTGCATCATCTGCCGCATCATCGGGGTCATGTTCCCCCCGGTGACATCGAGCGAGGACAGCACGCCGAGCTTCGTCTTCTTGCGCGCGGTCGCGAGTTCGATCGCCTCGCTGACCTGGTACTCGACCTGCGACTGCTTGCGCGGATCGAAGACCTCGACGACCTGCTCGGCACCGCTCTCGCTGGTGACGGCCATGCCGAAGTAGAGGCCCTCGTCATCGCCGCCCGGGAAGCGACGGACGCCGAGGCGATCGGCCTCCTGCTCGGCCTCGGAGAAGCCGCGCGGGTCGTATTCCTCGAGCGCGAGCTTGCCCTGGCCGTAGCGCTCGTAGCTGCGCAGCAGGTCGCGGACGTAGAAGTAGTAGTTGTTCAGCTCACGAAGCCGATCCTGCCCCGAACGGTCGACGAGCGACTTCGAGTAGTAGAGCTTCATGGTCAGCGGCTTCTGCAGACCATCGATGATCTGCCTGGTGCCGTCGGACAGCGTGAAGAGCCGGTTGGCGGTGAGGTCGATGCGGCCGACGTCGCCCGCGCACTGCGTGACCAGGAAGGTCGAGCAGAACGTGATGACGAGGACGAGCGCCGTCGCGACCAGGGAGCGTTGACTGCCGGTCATGGGGATTGCCTCCGATCAGCGCGACTTGGTCTCGGTGAGCAGCACGATCGTCCCGGCCAGGAAGCCGACGGTCGTGCCGAGGACGGCCACGACGTGCCCGAGCGCGAGCATGCCCTGCTGCATCGGGTCGTAGTGCGTGAGGAAGCTCATCGAGCTCAGGAAGTTCGACACGAAGCGCGCGAACGCACCCGAGTCGCTGCCCTCGACGAACTTGGTGACGGCCGGCGAACCGACCCAGACGAAGAGCGCACAGGCCGCCGCTCCGAGCACGAACGCGATCACCTGGTTCTTCGTCAGCGCGGAGAAGAACGAGCCGATCGCGAGGTACGCGCCCGCGAGCAGGAAGGCGCCGAGATAGCCCGTGAAGATCGGGCCGAGATCGGGCTCCCCGAGGTAGCTGACCGTGACGACCATCGAGCCCGTCAGCAGGAGCGCGATCCCGAAGAAGGCCCAGCCCGCGAGGAACTTGCCGAGCACCGCCTGCTTGATCGTCACCGGCAGCGTGAGCAGCAGTTCGATCGTGCCGGTGCGGCGCTCCTCGGCCCAGGTCCGCATCGCCACGGCCGGTGCGAAGAAGGCGAAGAGCGAGGGCAGGTTCGCGAAGAAGAGCCGCAGGCTCGCGTCGCGGATCTCGAAGAAGGCCTGCGAGAAGGGCAGGAAAGCCGCCGTCGACAGGAAGGCGACCAGGAAGACGTACGCGAGCGGCGTACCGAAGTAGCCGCGGAACTCGCGCTTGAACACCGCAGACGTCGCGCTCATGCCGCACTCCCCTGCTGCTCCGCAGCGGTGGTGATCTTCCGGAAGTACGCGTCGAGCTTGCCGCCGCCGCGCTGCGTGAGGTCCGCCGGCGTGCCGTCGGCGAGCACCCGCCCCTTCGCGATGATGATCGCGCGCGAGCACACCGCATCGACCTCCTCGAGGATGTGCGTCGAGATCACGATGCACTTCTGCTGGCCCATCTTCCGGATCAGCTCGCGCACCTCGAACTTCTGGTTCGGGTCGAGACCGTCGGTGGGCTCGTCGAGGATCAGCGTCGAGGGGTCGTGCAGGAAGGCCTGCGCGAGTCCGACCCGGCGCTTGAACCCCTTCGAGAGCGTCTCGATGCGACGGTGCACCACCTTGTCGATCGCGCAGGTCGTGACGACCCGATCGATCGCATCGCGGAGATGCGACCCGGTCATGCCGCGCACATCGCCGATGAACGACAGGAAGCCGTGCACGGTCATGTCGTCGTAGAGCGGGGCATGCTCGGGGACGTAGCCGACGCGCTGCCGCACGCCGACGGGGTCCTTCTCGATGTCGCAGCCCGCGACCTCGGCGCGACCGGAATCGGGCGCGAGGAAGCAGGTGAGGATCTTCATCGTCGTCGACTTCCCGGCCCCGTTCGGGCCGAGGAAGCCGAGGACCTCGCCGGGCTTCACCTCGAACGAGATCCCGTCGACGGCGACGATCGAACCGAAGTTCTTTCTGAGCTGGTCGACTTTGATCATGGCTCCGTATGGGTCGGACTGCTGGGCGATTGAAGGGCTCCGTGCGCGCGCGGCGAAACGACGCGGGGACAGGGAGCGGTTGCGAACACTCTGCGATGACGATGCAGACGCGGAGACGAGCGCCGCGCGGAGGGCGGCCGACATCGAAGCAGCGCGGGCAGAACTCCCGGCGCGCGCAGCCGCGCCGGACCCTCTTCCGTGGCTCCGGTCCGACGGGGCGTCCGGCCATCCGCGGACTCGACGAGTCGCGGACGGCAGGTCCGTCGGCGGTCCGAGCCCGCTCGCCTCACCGGGCCGGGGAACCCCGGATCAGGCCTTCTTCGCGCGCGCCTTGTTCAGCTCGCGCTGGAGGCGCGACTTGCGGCGCGCGGCGGTCTTCGGGTGAAGCACGCGGTTCTTCGCGGCCTTGTCGACGGCCTGGAAGGCCTCGGCGATGCTCGCCTCGGCCGTGCTGACGTCGCCGTCTTCCGCTGCGTTGAGCACGCGCTTGACGAGCGTCTTCGCCTTGCTGGACTGGGCCTTGTTGCGGATGCGCGCCTTCTCGTTCTGACGGATGCGCTTCTCCGCCTGCTTGCTGTGGGCCATCGATCGTTGCCTCGGTTGCGTTGACCTTGATTCGGGTCGGTTTGGATTCGGTTGCGGAAAGGGTCGTGGTCGCGTGCGCGGGTGCCGGCGGTCCGTTCAGGACTTCTGCAGGCGCGACACGCGATCGGCCGCGTCGCGGTAGCTCCAGTCGAGCTCCAGGATCGCGGAGTAGTGCTTCTTGGCGGTCTCGCGATCCCCGGCCGACTCGGCGAGTCCGCCGAGTTCGTAGAGGAGCTCCTTGCCCAGCCGTCCGGATGCGCCACCCGCCGCGGCGAGCGCCTTCTCGAACTGCACGCGGGCGAGGTCGGCGAGACCCTTGCTGCGGAAGGCCCGGCCGAGCGTGAGCTGGGCGTCGGTCGCCTTGCGCGGATCCTTCGCGGCCTGTTGCAGCTCGGCGATCGCGCCGTCGGCGTCGCCCATCTCGAAGAGCGCGGTGCCGAGTTCGAAGCGGAAGCCGAGGTCGGTGGGATTCACCGCGACGCGACGCCTGAACTCCGCGACCCGCATCTCGGCGAGCACGCGACGCGCATTCGCGGCCGCCGCGGCATCGCCGCGCGACTCCGCCTGTTGCACGAGCTCCGCCTGGAGCTTGATGCGGACGTCGGCGACGCGCGCCGCGAGCGAGGCATCGGTCGGCCGCAGCGCCTTGGCCCGCTCGAGGTGGTCGAGCGCGCCGCGCAGGTCGCGCCGCATCTCGTAGAGCTCTGCGGCTCGCAGCATCGCCTCGACGTCCTCGGTCGACTTCGCCAGCCGAGCTTCGACCTCGTCGAGCTCCGCCTCGATCTCCTCCGGGGTGAGCTGCAGGCGCTGCGCGCGTTCGAGGCGCTTGTTCGCGTCCTTGTCCTTGATGAGATCGCGCGAGGACTGCGCGGTCTCGATCCCCGTCTTCTTCAGCGCACCCTCGGCCGCCAGGTTCTTGCGCGCGCGCAGCGCGTCCTGATCGCGAGGATCCACCTTGAGGGCCTGCTCGTACATCGCGAGCGCGTCCTGCAACTCGCCCTTCGCGTACAGCAGTCGCCCGGCCTCGCGCGCGGCCTCGAGGCATCGCGGCTCCTGCGCGGCCCAGGAGCGGAACACCGCCAACGCGGAGGCAGGGAAGCCCGCGCGTTCCAGACTGCGCGCAAGCGCGAGGTTCGCGCCCTCGTCGAGCGGGTCCATCGCGAGGTAACGCTCGAGGCTCTTCGCGGCGGCGCCGTGCTTGCGAAGCGTCGTCGAGAGCTTCGCGAAGAGCAGGTGGATCCCGCCGAAGACCACCGCGATCGCCTTCGACGGCTTGCGCTGCTCGGCCTTCTTGAAGAGCGCCGTGCGCAGCCCCGCGCGCGCCGCTCCGTTGTCGGGCTGCAAGCCGAGCAGCTGGCCGTACAGGTTGACCGCAAACGCGTAGTTCTTGCGCTTGACGGCCTCCTCGGCCTTTTCGAGGTGCTTGCTGAGATCCATGAGAAGGTCGTGCTGCTTCGCTACCCCCCGGATCCACGCTGCGAGCATGACGCTCGCAGAGCGCGCCAGCGATCCCGCAGCACGCCGCGGAGTCGCTCGCGCAGCGTCATCGAGCGCCGTTCCGGTGCTTGACGCGGTTCGAGGGGCCGAGCACTCTAGCCACGCC
>JADLHO010000034.1 GCA_020848735.1 Planctomycetota bacterium
CACGGCGACGTGGTCGTCGGCGCAGAGGGCCGCGAGCACGCGCTCGCGACCGGACGCGGCGTGCGCCTTCGCGAGTGCCGTGAGGCCGGGCACTCCTTCGAGTTCGGGGAGGCTCTCCCGCCAACGCGCGAGTTCGATCGCACCCTCCGAACCGCTCCGCTCGATCTCACGCACGAGCGCCTCGCCCTGGTTCGCGAGGAAGTCCCGGAGCGCCGACGCCAGGGTCGCCGAGCCGCGATCGATGGCCCGGGCCTGCGCGAAGGCCGCTGCGGCGTCCCGGCAGCGCCCCTCCGCGCCGGCGGCCGCAGCGCTCTCCAGCGCCTCGGCGCAACGCTGGCGCGCCGCATGGATCGCCGAGATCACGCGCTCGAGTTCCTGGCTCGGGCCGAGCGCCGAGGCGGTCCGCACGAGGTTCTCCGCGGCGTTCGGATCGGCCGCACCGAGCGCGCGGCGCGCATCCCGCAGGAGTGCGAGCTGTGAGGCACGCCGGTCGTCGGTCTCCGCGGCGCGCGCTCCGAGTTCGGCCTTCAGGGCCTGCGCCTTGGCGTCGTCTCCGGCCTCCCCGAGCACCCGTTCGACGTCGACGCGTGCCGCCGAGATCGCGCCCCCCTCGAGACGCCGCCGCGCCCGCGCGGTCAGCGCGGCCAGGATCTCCCTGCGGAGTTCCTCGGACCGCCGCTGCCCGGCGAGCAAGGGATCGTCGACGAGGCGCAGTGCCTCTTCGTAGTGGCCAGCTCGCAGCGCGCGGCGAGCCTGCGCGAGTCGGACGAAGCGATCGAACATGCGGGGTGCGGCCAGTCCTTGCGGTCTGTCCTTGCGCGCCGGGGCGGGTCTTGCGCGGACGTCCGCGCAACGCAGCCGTTGCACCAGACCCGCTCCGGAAGCCCCCCGATTCGACCGCCTCCGCACATATTCCGCGAGCGCCGCCGTCGGGCCTTCAGTCGGGCCCGGCGACGAGGACTCGCTCGCTCGTGCGTTCCGCCGCCCGCAACGCGCCTTCGGCCCGCGCGACGAAGCTCTTCCGGTCGGCGACGGCGGGATGCGGCGCCGTCGCGATGCCGATCGCCGGGCGCAACGCGACCCCACCCGAGAACCGGCGCTCGGTCAGCGCCCGCACCATGCGGCGCGCGACCACGAGCGCACCATCGGGACCGGTACCGGGGAGCAGGAAGAGGAACACGGTCGGCGTGAAGCGCGCGAGCACGTCGATGTCGCGGCACTCCTCGAGGAAGACCCCGGCGACCTCGGCCAGGACCGTGCTGCGCAGGCCCTCGTCATCCGGCCAGGCCTCGACACCGCAGTCGAGCAGGAGCAACGCGAGCGACTGGTGGAAGCGCAACGCGCGCTTGAGCTCCTCGTCGAGTTTGAAGCCCGCGAAGGCGCCGTCGTAGAGCCCGGTCTCCGGATCGGTGAAGCGCGTCGTGACGCTTCCCGAGTCGGCCTCGGCCACGATGCGCTGCAGGGCAGTGGCGGCACGCTCCGGATCCGACTGGAGACGTTCCTGCATGCGCTCGAGGAGCGCATCGATCTGCGGCCGCGCGCGACGGGGCGCGGTCGACTCGAGGATGCGGTCGAGACCCTCGAGGCCCCCGTCGCTCCGGCGGCGGAGCACGCCATCCGCCATGCAGAAGCGGGCGATCTCCTCGCCGAAGGGATCGTCGGCCGCGAGCACGACGAAGACCCTCACGCGCGGTTCGCGCTTGAGCGCGCGGCAGAGCGAGAAGGCGTTGCCCGGCCTCGCGGCCGCGACGCCTTCGGCGTCGAGGAGCACGAGATCTCCGGCCACCGGCGGGTTGGCAAGATCTCGCAGCAGGCTGCCGCCGAGCGGCGCGGCGAGAGCCGCCGCGAGGCTGGCATCGGAACTCAACACGTAGTTGCGGCGCATCGTCGTCAGCGGGTCCTCCACGCGGTGGGCGCCCACGGTATCGGCGACGAGCTCGCGCAGGACGCGCGACCGCCGCCTCCGCCCGGGGCGGCGAAGTTCAGCCCGAGGCGGCCAATGCCGCGAGCACTTCGTCGGGGAATTCGTAGTTCGACGCCACGGCCTGGACGTCGTCGTTCTCGTCCAGGGCATCGAGACAGCTCAGGACGCGGCGCGCCTCGTCGAGGCCCGCGACGCGCACGACGGTCTTCGGCAGCCAGGCGATCTCGGCGCCGGTGAGCGTGAGTCCCTCGGCCTGGAGGCCGGCGCGCAGCGCGTCGAAGTCGCCCGGCGCGCAGCGGATCTCGAAGCCACCCTCGAACTCGAGGAATTCCTCGGCACCGCGCTCCGTGGCGAGTTCGAGGAGCCGGTCCGCGTCGAGGCCGGTGCCGCCTGCGACGCGGATCACCGCGGCGCGATCGAACATCCAGGCGACCGAGCCGCCCGCGCCGAGGTTGCCGCCGAAGCGGTCGAAGGCCAGGCGGATCTCCGCCGCCGTGCGGTGTCGGTTGTCGGTGAGGATCTCGAGCAGCACCGCGACCCCGGACGGTGCATAGCCCTCGTAGAGCACCTCTTCGTAGGCGCCGGTCTCCCCGCCGCCGGAGCCCTTCTTGATGGCGCGCTCGATGACCTCCTTCGGCATCGAGAGCACGCGCGCCTTCTCGATCGCGAGACGCAGCTTGGCGTTGGCGTCGGGGTCGCCGCCTCCGCGTGCGGCGACGGTGATCATGCGCGCGAGCCTCGCGAAGTTGCGCGCCTTCTTGGCGTCGACGCGGTCCTTGCGGAACTTGATGTTCGCGCCGTGGGAGTGGCCGGCCATCGTCGATCGGTCGCGCGTCGCGGCAGAGCGCGGAGCCCGGCGATGCGCGCCGCGCTCCGCCCCGGCGCGCCGGGAACACCTGGACTCAGCGCTTCGAGAACTGCGTGGCGCGACGAGCCTTGTGCAGGCCGTACTTCTTGCGCTCGATCATGCGCGAATCACGCGTCAGCAGGCCGTTCTCGCGGAGGGCGGCCTCATAGCCCGGATTGTCGAGCTTGAGCGCACGCGACAGACCGAGCGACACGGCGCCGGACTGACCGGTGATGCCACCGCCGCACACCGTCACCCAGATGTCGTAGCGCGAGCCGGCCTCGGTTGCCGTCAGGGGCTGCTTCGCAGCCTTGCGGCCCTCGGGAGTCGTGAAGAACTCGTCGACCGGCTTGCCGTTCACGGTGAACTGACCGGTGCCGGCCTTGATGCGGACGCGGGCGACGGAGGTCTTCCGACGGCCGGTGCCCCACACATAGGGATCGTTGGCGATTACCACGGTTGACTGTCTCTGACTTCGCTGGAGGGATCGGAGAGCGCGTACGTCGGTTCGTCCCGCACGCTCAGCGCGGGATCTCGAGCTTCTTCGGCTGCTGCGCGGTGTGCGGGTGTTCCGCGCCGCGATAGACCTTGAGGCGGGCGGTCATCGCCGTGCCCGCGCGGGACTTCGGCAGCATGCGGCGGACGGCGTCCTTGATGAGCCGCTCCGGCGACTGCGAGAGCCGCTCGCCGAGGCTGCGGGAGTGCAGGCCACCCGAATAGCCCGACCAGTGCGTGTAGATGCGATCGTCCTTCTTGTCGCCCGTGACGAGGACGCGCTCGGCGTTGATCACGATGACGCCCGCACCGATGGAGACGTGCGGCGTGTAGAGCGGCTTGTCCTTGCCCATCAGGGCCTCGGCGATGCGCACCGCCATGCGACCGAGGACGTGCTCCGACGCGTCGACGATGTACCAGTCCGACGCCGCGGCCTGGTGGTCCTGCTGGGTGGCAAAGGTGGTCTTGGTCATGCTCGCAATCGCTCGTGCTGGGTCGCGGCGAATTCTCGACGCGCCCCCGGCGACGGGACCGCCGTCGGAAGTCCCGCCGGGCGCGCGCGCGCCGGCTTCACTTCGACTGGGGCCCGGCTTCTCGCCGAGGGGAAAGGGGGAGGAGGGTATCGCCCACCGGGTCGGAATCAAGCCCGCCGATCGGCCCCGCCCCGCGCGCCGGGGCTCGCCGCGCGGCGCCGGGTCCCCGGCAGCGAGAGCCGGCACCTCGGCTCGACGACTCGATCGCAGCGGGACGCGGCTGCGCCAAGGACCAGTGCCCGAGCTCACTCCCCGCGCGCCGCGGGCTCCTCGTCGGGCTCGACCGTGCGCAGCTTCATGATGTTCGCGAGGCCCGGTCGACGGCTGGTGCCCACGACGATCACGTAGCAGTCGCCGCGCTTGACCAGGTGCTGTTCCAGGAGCAGTTCCTCGCCCTCGTTCACCATGGTGCGCACGGACTGCACCCGCGAGAGCTTGATGGCCGTCACGCCCCAGGTGAGGGACAGCCGCTGCACCGTCCGCGCCGCGGGCGTGAACGCGTAGACGTAGGTCGCCGTGCGCTCGCTCGCGAGCAGCTGCGCCGTGCTGCCGCTCTCCGTGTAGACGGCGATGAGTTTCGCATTGGCCATCAGCGCGGCCCAGGCCGCGGCGCGGACGGTCGCGAGCGTGATGCCCGTGACCTTCTCACCGCGGCGGCGATGACGCGTGAACTCCCAGTCCGCGAAGAGGTCCGCTTCGGTGCGCCGCACGATGCGGGCCATGATCCGGACCGAGCGCAGCGGGTACTTCCCGCTCGCGGTCTCCGCCGAGAGCATCACCGCGGAGGTGCCGTCGTAGATCGCGTTCGCGACGTCGGAGGCCTCGGCGCGGGTGGGGCGCGGATTCGTGATCATCGACTCCAGCATCTGGGTCGCGGTGATCACCGGCTTGCGCGCCTCGATGGCCTTGCGGATGAGCATCTTCTGGACGGCGGGTACCGCCTCGGAGCCCAGTTCGACGCCCATGTCCCCGCGCGCGACCATGATCGCGTCGGCCTCCGCGAGGATCGAATCGATGTCGTCGACCGCCTCCGGGCGCTCGATCTTCGCGATGACGCGCACGTCTCCCCCACGCGACTCGATGATCGCCTTGAGCCGGCGCACGTCGTCGGCCTTGCGGACGAAGGAGATCGCGACGAAGTCCACGCCGGCCGCCAGGGCCACCTCGAGGTCCCCGCGGTCCTTCTCGGACAGCGCCGAGGTCGAGACCTTCGTGCCGGGGAGGTTGATCCCCTTGTGCTGCTTCAGCAATCCGCCGTGCACGACGCGCGCGTGGATCTCCTTGCCGTCGACGCGCCCGACCTTCAGCTCGATCATCCCATCGTCGAGGAGGACCCTCTCGCCGGGCTTCACGTCGTGCGCGAGTCGCAGGTAGCGCGTGCCGATGCGCACCGGCACGCCGTCCTCCGCCTTGCGGCCGACGAAGCCCGGCTCGCAGACGATGACGATGGGCTCCCCACGCGAGAGGAAGATCGGCTCGGCGTTGCGCAGGGGACCGACGCGGATCTTCGGCCCCTCGAGGTCGACGAGCACGCCGATCGCGACGCCGAGCTCGTCCGCGACGTCGCGGATCCGCTTGGTATCCGCGCGCAGGGTCTCGTGGTCGCAATGCGCGGCATTCAGCCGGAAGACGTCGACCCCGGCGCGGATCAACTGCTCGATCGACCGGGTGTTGCGCGACGCGGGACCGATGGTGGCGACGATCTTCGTGCGCTTGGGACGGAGCATCCGGTGGTCGGTGGCGACAGGGAGCGCGAAGTAGACCGGCCGGCGCGCTCAGCGCAAGGCTGCAACGCAGCGCGCAGTCCCCATGGCGCGGCGCGCTGACGCGACACGCGACGCCTCAGAACCCGTCCTTCGCCTTGTCCCACCAGGCACGCCAGCGCTTCTGCATCGCTCCGCGTTGCTCGGCGCTCGCGTCCGCATCGAAGGGCAACGACTGCCCCGTGAGCTCCTTCAGGCCTTGATAGGCCGAGTGACGCACGAGGCTCTCGGGGTCCGCCAGCGCGGTGAGCAGGACCTCGACGTGTTCCGCGCTGCGATGCTTGGCGAGACCCTCGAGCACGAGCCGGCGCACGAAGAAGTCGGCGTCCTTGGCGAGCGGCACGATGCGCGGCAACACGCGCGGATCCCCGGCCGCCAGCAGTTCCTGCACGGCTTCGAAGCGCACGCTCTCGTCGGCATCGCCGAGGCGATCGAGGTGATGCTGGATCGCCGGGGTGAAGCCGGCGGGCGGCGCGTCGGCCGGCGGGGTCCTCGACGCCTCCATCCCGTCGTCGCGCGGCGTGTCCGCGACCTTCATCGGCTGCGCGCGCAGTTCCGCGACGTCGTGGCCGAGCGCGCGCAGGTCGTCCTGCAGGAGCGCGAGCCGCGCCGCCTGCTGCACCTGCGCGTCGGCCAGGCGCTGCATCTGCTCCTTCGCCTCGACGTTCGCGCGCGAGGCCGCCGCGAAGCGCTCGTCGCCCATCGCCGCGCTCGCGCGGAGCTGCTCGCCGAGACCGCGCAGCTCCGATTCGAGCGGTGTGAGCTGTCCCGCGCGTGCCACCGCACCGAGGCGCTCTTCGAGGAGCGCCAGCCGTTCATCGAGGCGCGCCACCCGCGCTCCCGAGTCGTCGAGTCCCGTGCGCAGTCCCGCCGCGGTCTCGCTCAGCCGCCAATCGAGGAACACCGCCGCCGCGGCGATCCCGAGCAAGGCGAGGAACGCGGCCCCGAAGACGCCGGCGCGACCGACCCTCCCCGGTTCCGCCGCGAGAGCCCCCGGTCCAGCGGTCGGCAGGATCCGCCCCTCGACCCTCACCGCACAGCCGCTCTGCAACGCCGACTCGGGGATCGACGTGTTGCAGATGTTGCAGAAGTGGACCTCGGTCTCGGGCGGCTTGGGCTGCATCGTCGGGCTCGGGTTCGGCACGCGCCGGCTCGGTGCGCGCCAGGAGGCGGCGCGGACCGGCCGCAGATAGTACGCCGGAACCGCGCGGGAACCGCTCTCCACGGATGCCTGGCTCGCGCCGCGGTCCGCCCGGAAACGCCGCAGCCCCGCCCGGTGGGTCACCGGACGGGGCTGCAGGGGTCATGCGTCGCTCTCAGGAATCGCCGCCGTCCGAGTCCTTGCCGGACTGCCGCTGCTCCTTCTCGCGGACGCGTGCGCCGAGGTCCTTGAGCTGCGAAGCCAGCGCACCGAGCGCCGGGCTGCTCTCGACCTCGCGCGGCGCCGGGCCACCGGCCGCCGGAGCGCCGCCCTCGTCCTCGCCGGTCTCGAAGTGCGTCTGGATCAGCGTGAGGCCGATCTTGCGCTCGTCGGGATCGATCTTGATGACGCGGACCTCGACCCGCTGGCCGATCTTCACCACGTCCTCCGGATTGTCGACCTTGTGGTCGGCGAGCTCGGAGACGTGGAGCAGACCCTCGAGACCCTCCTCGAGCTGCACGAAGACCCCGAAGTTGGTGATCTTCGTGACCGTGCCCGGGACGCTGTCGCCGATGTGGTAGCGGGCCGGGATGTCCTGCGACCACGGATCGGCCTGGAGCTGCTTGAGGCCGAGCGCGATGCGCTTCTTCTCCTGGTCGACCGAGAGCACGACGCACTCGACCTCGTCGCCCTTCTTCACGACCTCGGACGGGTGCGTGATCTTCTTCGTCCACGACATGTCCGTGATGTGCAGCAGGCCGTCGATGCCCTCCTGCAGCTCGATGAACGCGCCGTAGTTGGTGAGGTTGCGCACCTTGCCGCGGATGATCGTGCCCGGCGGGTAGCTGTCGGACACCATGTTCCAGGGGTTCAGCTCGGTCTGCTTCATGCCGAGGCTGATCTCCTGCTTCTCCTTGTCGATGTCGAGCACGACGACCTCGACGCGGTCGCCGACGTTGACGACCTCGCTCGGGTGGTTGACGCGCTTCGTCCACGACATCTCGGAGATGTGGACGAGACCCTCGACGCCGTCCTCGAGCTTGACGAAGGCGCCGTACGACATGAGGTTGACCACGTCGCCCTGATGGCGGGAACCGATCGGGTACTTCTCCTCGATCTTCTCCCAAGGCGACTGGGTCTTCTGCTTCATGCCGAGAGCGATGCGCTCGCGCTCGCGGTCGATCTTGAGGATCTTGACCTCGACCTCGTTGTTGATCGCCAGCATCTCGCTCGGGTGGTTGATCCGCCCCCACGACATGTCGGTGATGTGCAGGAGGCCGTCGAGTCCGCCGAGATCGACGAACACGCCGAAGTCGGCGATGTTCTTGACGATGCCCTTGCGGATCTGACCCTCTTCGATCTCCGAGAGGAGCGACTGCTTGAGCTTCTCGCGCTCCTCTTCGACGAGCTTGCGGCGCGAGATGACGATGTTCATCCGCTCCTCGTCGATCTTGATGATGCGCGCCCGGATCTTCTGGCCGATCCAGTCGGTCACGTCGCTCGCGCGACGGATGTCGATCTGCGACGCCGGCAGGAAGACCAGCACGCCGATGTCGACGAGCAGGCCGCCCTTCGTCTTCTTGACGATGGCGCCCTCGACCACGTCGCCTTCCTTGTGCGTCTCGATGACGCGTTCCCACCCACGGATGCGATCCGCACGGCGCTTGCTGAGCTCGATGTAGCCGTCCTCGTCGTCGATGGCCTCGACGAGGCACTCGAATTCCATCCCGGGGACGACCGCGGTCGGGTCGTCGAATTCCTCGAGCGGAATGCGACCCTCCGACTTGTAGCCGACGTCGATGAAGACGGTCCCGTCTTCGAGGACGCGGAGGACGCGGCCCTTGACGATCGCGTTCGGCGACAGATCGCCGACGGTCTTCGCCATCGCGGCCTCGACCGCCTCCTGAGCGGTCGCGCCGAGCGCCTGACCCATGAGCTCATCGAGCTTCGCGGGGTCGAGCGCGAACTTCTTCACCAGTTGTTTGCCGTGCGTTCGAGACATGAGGTGGTTTGCGGACGCCGGATCACCGTGATCCGGTCAGTGGGTCGAAATGGGTTGTCGAGAGTGGGTTGTCGAAAGTGATCGGTCGGGAGCGACCGCGCGGCGAGGCGCGCGGGTTCATGCCACCGGTTCGGGTGCCGTCGCCGCGGGCGCGAGGGCGACGCCGGCGAGTTCGGCGACGCGGCGGCGGAGTTCGTCGAAGCCGCCAGGGGCGAGCACCTCCTGGGCGGACATGGGCGCCCCGAAGTGCACCGAGCAGCGGCCCGGTCGCGGCAGTCGCCGCGTGCGCGGCCAGGCCTGGAAGGTGCCGCGGACGCCGACGGGCACGACCGGCACGGGCGCGCGCTTGAGGATCAGGAGCGCACCGGGACGGAACTCCGCGATCTCGCCGGTCCGCGTCCGGGTGCCCTCGGGGAACATGCAGAGCACCTCGCCGGCCTGCAGCGCCTCGATCGCGCGCGCGAGTCCGGCGCGCGCCGAGCCGTCGCGGTCGACGAAGTGCACGCCGATCGCGCGGAGATAGCGGCCGAAGAGCGGGATCCGCGCCAGCGACTCACGGGCGAGGAAGTAGCACATCCGCGGCGTCGAGCAGCCGACCAGCGGTGGATCGAGGAAGCTCGCGTGGTTGCCGAGCACGAGCACGGCGCCCGCGCGTGGGAAGGCCTCGCGACCGAAGACCCGTCGCCGGTGGCAGAGCGCGAAGTAGAGGCGCGCCGCGAGCCGCGAAGGCCACCAGACCCAGCCCTTCACCGGTGCAGCTCCCGCGTGCCCGGCACGCGTGCGGTGACGAGTGCCCGCAGCTTCGCGACGACCTCGTCGATCGAGAGGCCCGTCGTGTCGACCGCGATCGCGTCGGCCGCGCGCGTCAGCGGTGCGAGCGCGCGCGAGGAGTCGTACGTGTCGCGGCGCACGAGGTCCGCGACGACGTCCGCGGCCCCGGGATCGTGCCCCGCGGCGGCGAGATCCGCGCGGCGACGGCGCGCGCGCTCCTCGACGTCGGCATCGAGCCAGATCTTGAATGCCGCGCGCGGGAACACCACGGTGCCGATGTCGCGGCCCTCGGCCACGGTCGGCCGCCCACGCGCGAAGTCCCGCTGGGCTTCGCGCAGCCGCTCACGCACCGCGCCGAGCGCTGCGACCGCGGAGACCCCGGCGTCCACCGCCGGTTCACGCAGCCGCGCGGTCACGTCGCGGCCGTCGAGCCAGACGCGGCCCGCGTCGTCGATCGCGATCGTCAGGGTCGCGAGCGTCGACGCGACCGCGGCGCCGTCGAGCGTCGACGGGGCCGCGCCCGGCGCGAGCAATCCGTCCTCGAGGAGCCGCAGCGTCACCGCGCGGAACATCGCGCCGGTGTCGAGATGCGCCCAGCCGAGGGCCGCGGCGAGGCGCTTCGCCACCGTGCTCTTCCCCGCGCCCGCCGGGCCATCGATCGCGACGACCTCGACGGGGACCTCGCGTGCGGCATTCGCAGACGGATCGGGGACTGGGGACATGCGGTGGAGGACCGGCCGCGCGCCACGAGGCGCACACGCTCGCCGGGACGAAGGGCGGAGGAACTTAGCGGAGCCGTCGGCCCGCCACAACCGCCCGCCGGACTCAGGTCCAGTGCTGCGCCGGGAAGTCCGCGAGCGGCCGGCCCTCACGATCGCGGTAGTGAAGCCGCTCGCCGTCGGCCGCGAGGTGCACGCCGTCGACGTCGAACGCGGGCAGCACGATCACCTCCCGCCCCCCGCCGCGCGGCGTCCGCGCCGCGCGGTGCACGTGGCCGTGGATGAGCACGTCGCAGCCGCTCGCCGCGAACGCCGTGTCAATGGCGGCCGCCGTCGCCTCGTAGCGATCGCGCGTGCCCGCGGCCTGGACCTCCCGGCTCACGCGACGCGCGCGTCCCGCGAGCCAGAGCGCCACCGCGCCGGGAACGCTGCGGAGGACGGCGCAGGTCACCGGGTGACGGAGCCAGCGCTTCGCGCGCTGGTACGCGAGATCGCGCAGGCAGAGTTCGTCCCCGTGCAGGAGCAAGGTGTCGCGACCGGCGAGCGGCAGACGCAGTCCTCCCGCGACGACCCGCGCTCCGCTCGCCCGCGCGAAACGCGCACCGAGCAGATAGTCGCGGTTGCCGTGCACGACGAGCAGCTCGACGCCGGCCAGACGGGTCGCCGCCAGGGCGGCCACGACCCGGGCGAAGACCGGCATGCGGAGCTGCGCGTCGCTGACCCAGGCGTCGAAGAGGTCCCCGAGCACGATCAGCCGGGTCCGCGACGCCGACGCGTGGGTCGACTCGAGCAGCGCCTCGAACCAGTCGTGCACGGGCCCGGCGACGCCCGGCAGATGGAGGTCCGAGACGATGATCGTGCGCGAGCGGCCCGACTCGGCGAGGACTTCGATCGGCGTGCCGAGGACCTTCATCGCTCGCCGTCGATCGCGAAGAAGAGCCCCTCATGGGGCGGCAGACGGACGCGCCGCTGCGCCGCGGGTTCGAGCGTGCGGCCGCTCCGCAGGTCGACGAGCCCGACCGGCGTCGGGAAGCCGAGTTCGACCAGCGGCCCGCCGTCGGCGGCGAGCCGCGCGAGGAGTTCCGGTCGCTCGAGCGCGGCCAGGCGGATCGCGAGCAGCCGCCGGCCGTCGCGCGCTCGCATCGGGATGCGCTCCACGCAGGCCGGGAGTCCATCGCCGCGCACGAGCACGGGGGCGCCGAGCCCCGCCGCGCTCACGACCTGCCGCACGCGGGAACGCAGTTCACGGGCCATCGCGAAGCGCGCCTCGTCGAGCCGCGCCGCCGCGTACTCGCAGACGGCGAGGTTGAGGTAGGTGGCACGGCCCTCACCGCGCCGTGCCTCGATCTGCACGTCGGCGAGTTCGAGGGGTTCGCCGAGCGTCCCGCGGAGTCCGGACTCGGCGATCGCGACGCCCCCCACGGTGCGGCGGTCGTCCCGGCCGCTCGCGTCGCGTACGAGCCAGTCGGCCCTCAGCAGCGAGCGCGTACGGATGCCGAAGAGCGCGTCGAGCGCGCCGCGCTCCCGCAGGCGCAAGGTCTCGTCGTAGACGCCCGTGCCGTGGTCGGCGACGACGTTCCCCCCCGCCTCGACGTAGTCCGTGATCGCGCGGACCTCGGCGTCGGCGAGCGCGAGCGTGTCGCCGAGGACGAGCAGACGCGGCGCTGCGACCGCGAGACGCGCCGGCAGCTCCGACGCGTAGACGAAGTCGGGCTGGAGACCGAGGTCGCGGAGGAGCTCGAGCCAGCTCGCGCGCGCGCGCAACGAGGTGCCGTGTCGGGCCTCGTGGCTCGAGAGTCGCCTGGGCCAGGTCTCGCCATCGTCGATCGCGTCGAGGAACCACTGCGCACGGACGCTCGCCTGCGATTCGACGATCCACACCGACGACGCCTCGAGCCGGGCCCCGGCGAAGGCATCGGCGACGCCGCGCAGCTCCGTGAAGGCGTCCCGGAGCGCGAGGCCGAAGGGACTCGGCGATGCGTCGTCCTGCAGGACCTCGCCCGCGCTCCAGACGATCACGCCGTCGATGCCGTGGGCGAGCGCCGCGGCGAGCTGAGCGCGCACGAGTTCGGGCGAGCCCGCACCGCCGCTCGGGAACAGGGTGACGAACTCGCGGGCGCCGCGCGGCGCCCGCGCCGCAGCGAGCGCGCGCGCGCCGCCGATGTCGTAGACCTCCCACGCGCCCTGCAGCCGCATCAGGCGCTGGTAGTCGTGCCCGCCGAAGGCCGAAGGAGGCTGCATGCCGGTCAAGCCCACCGGCAGGTCGGGCGCGTGCTCCTGAGCGCGGGCGAGGGCGGCGTCGACGAGATCGCAGAACAGCCGGTCGGTGAACGCGAGCTGGTCGGACCAGGGCGCGAGGTTGCGAGGGAGTCCACCGTCGACCAGGGCACGGCCCCGCATCGCGGCGGTCGACCAGGGCTCGACCTTCGCGAAGTCGACGTAGTCGGTCTCCCAGCGGCGGTTCAGCGCGTGCACGTCGCCCGCGAACTGCTGTTCCAGCTGCGCGCGGAACGCCGCGCGGAAGGTCTCGGTCGCGCAGCCGTCGAGCGGATTGAAGTGACTCGTCGCCGAGGCCTCGTCCGCCAGCGAGGCCATCAGGGGCCCGTGCGGCAACGCCTCGCGCAGCGCGGCCGTCGTCTTGGCGAGCACGCGACGGAGGCTCTCCGGATCGGCGAGGCAGCTCGGCCGCGCCAGCAGCGCATCGTCGCGCTCCGCGAGGTAGCGGTCGAACCAGGTGCGCCACTCGGCTTCGCGGATCTCGAGCTCGCCCTTGCCGGCGCACTGGTCGCGGTAGAAGCGCAGACCATGACGCCCCGGCTCGGCGGGGTCCTCGCCGTTGGTCACGCTCACCGCGGTGAAGCCGAGCGCGCGCACCGCGGTCCAGAAGCGCTCGTCGCGCGCCGGCCCGCCGTGCAACCAGAGGATCGTCTCGAAACGCGGTGGCGCGGCCGACGCCGCCGCGTGCTGGGCGACGAGCTCCCCGGCGACGAGCATCGCCACCGCCGCGCCCGCGAGTCCAAGGCCGCGCACGCTCACTCGATCCCGTAGTCCTTGAGCTTCTCCCACAGGACCTTCCGGCTGATGCCGAGCACGCTCGCGGCCTTCGTGCGGTGACCACCGACGGCGCGCAGGACCTTCTTCAGGTGCGCCCGCTCGGCTTCGACCAGGACCCCGCGCAACGACTGCATCTCCGAGGGCGGCTCGAGGGCGGCGCGACGGGTCTTGTCGACGGGCAGGAGGTTGTCCTTCTTCAGGATCGTCGCGTCGCCCGCCATCGCGATCGCCTGCGCGACGTGGTTCTCGAGCTCGCGCACGTTGCCGGGCCACGAGTATCCGCTCATCGCCTCGAGCACGTCGGTCTTCACCGTGAACGCGCGGCCGGCCGAGAGCTTGCGGACGAAGTGCTGCACGAGCAGCGGCACGTCCCCCTCGCGCTCGCGCAGCGGCGGCAGGTTGATCGGCACGACGTTGAGCCGGTAGTAGAGGTCCTCGCGGAACTTGCCCTGACGCACGTGGTCGAGCAGCGGCACCTTCGTGGCGCTGACCACGCGGATGTCGACGCGGATCGTCTCCTCGCCACCGACGCGCTCGAACTCGCGTTCCTGGATGACGCGCAGCAGCTTCACCTGGGTCTGGAGCGGCATGTCGTCGATGTCGTCCAGGAAGATCGTGCCGCCGTCGGCGAGTTCGAAGCGGCCGCGGCGCAGCTTCTGTGCGTCGGTGAACGCACCCCGCTCGTGTCCGAAGAGCTCCGTCTCGAGGAGCGTCTCGGGCAGGGCCCCGCAGGAGAGGGCGACGAAGGGCTTGTCGGCTCGCGCCGACAGCTGGTGCAGCGCACGCGCGACGCACTCCTTGCCGGTGCCGCTCTCGCCCTGGATCAGCACGGACGCATCCGTGCCGGCGACGGTGCGGACGACCTTGAACACGTCGAGCATGCGACGGCTCTGGCCGATGATCCCGGGCAGGCCGCGTTCGCCGCGCAGGTCCTCGCGCAGGCGACGGTTCTCGTCGATGAGCGCACGGACACGACCGATCCGTGCAAGCCGTTCGACCACCTGCTCGTTGAGGAAGGGCTTCTGGATGTAGTCGTCCGCACCGGCCCGCATGGCCGCGACGACGTGGTCGATGGTCGCGTAGGCGGTCATCACGAGGACCTCGGTCTCGGGCCGCGCGCGCTTCGCGGCCTTGAGGACCTCGAGGCCATCGGCGCCCGGCAACCGCACGTCCGTGACGACGCAGTCGAAGACCTCTTCGCCCAGCCGCTGGATCGCCTTCTGGCCGTCGGCGACGTGCATCACCTCGTGTCCCGCGCCCTCGAGGTCGTCCTTCAGGGTCACGGCGATCGTCGCCTCGTCCTCAACCAGCAGGATCTTCATCGCGTCGGAGCGGTCGCCATGGCTGACCGGGCGCGGATTATGCCGGTCGCCGCGCCGAATGCGCGCGAGCGCTTCCGAGTCGGCGAGACGATCTCCCTCTCGAGCGCGGCGTGGCCGCGGATGCAGCCACCGGCAGGCATCCGGGAGCCGATGGGTTCTCTCCCGGGCGATGGATCTCTCGCGGGCTCTCAGGCCTCGGGATCGGCGATGAACTTGTCGCGGCGGAAGATCTCGATGCGGTCGCCACCGGCCGCGGTCGCGCGGTCGCGCGCGTGTTCCGCCTGCGCGAGCAAGGTGTCGAAGAACAGGGTGTCGCTGGCGGCGGTCGCGGCGACGCCGAGGCTCAGGGTCACGACGCGCTGCTCGGCACCGCCGCGCAGCTCGAGCGCCGCGAAGTCGCGTTGGAGGCGCTCCGCCACGACGACCGCACCGTCGAGGTCCGTGTGCGGCAGCACGAGGAGATAACCCTCGTCGCCGATCAGCCCGAGGTGGTCGTAGTCGCGCGTCCGTTCATCGACGAGTCGAGCCACCGCATCGCGCAGGCGATGACGCTCGCTCACGGCCGCGCTCTCGGCGTGCGCCGCGGCGTCGTCGACGCGCAGGACGATGCACGCGAGGGCGTGGCCGAGACGGCGGGCACGGCCGAACTCGGACTTCATCAGGTGGAGGATCTGCGCCTGGGAGAAGGGCGAGCCGACCGCGGCACTCGCGGACGCCGACCTGCCGAGCGCGGCCCGACCCGGGGTCGCGGGCGCCGGCCCTCCCCCGGCCCGCGCCGCTCCGGCACCGCCCTCGGTGCCTCGCCCGCTCTCACCACCACTGCTGCTGCGACGGAACGCTGGTCTCGAGTTCACGGCAGTCTGTCCTTGCGTCGACGTCGACGCGCACCGCGGAGTCCAGCCGCATGGCGCGCTGCTCCCTGATCGGTCGTTCCCTAGGCCGGCTTCACCCCGCTGGTGGCAAAAAAAAGTGGGCTCCAGCCGGTCAGAGCTGGAGCCCACAGAATCGGGGGAGGTTGCAGAGTGGAGAGGGCGGTTAGGGAGGGGGAATCAGATCTCCAGCCCGCAACCTCGACCCAGTTGGTGTTCTGTTCTCGGAATCGCGACCAGCCGGTCGACCCGGCCTCTCGAACGTCCGCGGAGCCTGACGGCCAGAAGGCACTCCGGTCGTCACCGCGAACGCGGAGGAGTATGCCAGCCGGGGCGCGGGGTTTTCAACACCCGTTCAGAGTTTTTCACAACGCGGGATCCCGGTTGGGGAAAGTCTGCCAGCGCCCCCCTGTCATGCGCGGTTCCGATGCAGGCTCGGGCCGAGCATCGCGGGCCCGACGGGACTCAGCCGAAGAGCTGCTGCCAGATCGCGACCACCCGATCTCCGAGCGCATAGATGTCGACGGCGGGCCAGACGCGGCGCAGCAGGATCAGCAGCACCACGAGGACGATCGCGAAGAGCGAGTAGAAGAGGGCGCGCGCGGTCTGGATCGCGAGCCAGCGCTTGATCGAGTAGAGCAGCCGGGGCCGCGCACGCGCCGGACCGGCACGGCCCTCACCGCGCGACGTGGCGACCGGCGTACCGCCCTTCTGGATCCAATCGCGTTGCGCCTGGAGCCCCCGCTGCACGAGCTGCGACGCATCGAGCGGTTCGGCGAGGACGGCGCGGACGACGTCCTCCCAGGGATAGGCCTCGGTCCGTGCCTCGCAGAGTTCGCGCAGCCGGCGCTGCGTGGCCGGTCCCACGCTGCCTGCCATCATCCGGAGGGAGGTCTCGGCGACGCGCGCGACGGTGCGGTCCTGCTCGGCGAAGCTCGGGGATTCGTTGCTCATCGGCGCGCAGGCTACCGCGCCGCGGGCGGCGCACGTACCGTCAGCCGGGCCGCTCGAAGTCCGGCTCCCCGTCATGTCCATGCTCTCCAGGCTCTCGCTGCTCAGCCTTCCCGAGCGTCTGGAGGAACTCGCGTCGGCACTCGACGCCGGCCTCCGTGCGGAGACCGCGGCGCACGCCGCGGGCATCGACGCCCCCGTCGGTGATGGCCTGGTCGAAGCCATGCGCCGGAGCGGCTTCGGCCTCGCCGCCCACGAACTCGAACTGCTCGCGGCCTGCGAGCGGGCCGGCCGACTTCCCGCCGCGTTGCGCCGCATGGCCGCGAGCCAGGTCCGACGGCGAGATCGAGCCCGGCGACTCCTCGGCCGACTGGCCTATCCCACCTTGATCCTCGGCCTCGGCGTCGTGCTGGCGCTGGCCGTCGTGCCCGCAGGTCGGGCGACCGGCATCGTGACGCTCACCCTCGCCCTCGGCCTGCTGCTCGCGATCGTCGGCGCGGTCTGGCGCGTACGCGCCGCGCGACGCGATCCCGCGATCGATCCCGCGCGCTGGCCCCTGGTCGGCGCGATCGCCCGCGACGCGGCCGAATCGCCCTACCTCGCCGCGATGCACGCACTCCACGGTTCGGGAGTCCCGCTCGACGAGGCACATCGGCTGGCGACCAAGGCGGTCCCCTACGCGGCGGCACGGGCTCGGCTGATCGTCGCTGCCGAGGCCCTGCGACGCGGTCTGCCCCTCGCGGAGTCGCTGGCCTCCTGCGCATCGCTGTCCCCGGAGTCGGTCGAGCTCCTCGCGCGCGCGGAACCACTCGGCGCACTCGAGGATGCCTTCGCGCGCGCCGCGTCACGTCGCGACGACACGCTCGATCGACGCCTCGACCGCTCCGTGCGCATGCTCGGCGGCATCGCGTTCGCCGCCGCGGCGATCCTCGTGCTCGTGATCGCTCTCGACTTCTACGGCGGCCTCTTCGCGCGCGTCGTTCCGCGCTGAACCGCGCGCGCGACGTTCGTAGCCAGCCCCTCTTGCAGGGCTATACTGCTCCGCCGCCACCACCGAACCGTAGCCGTAGCGTCGAAGACCGCCATGCGATTGGGCCTGACTCAGCATCTGCGCGCCGAACAGCGACTCGTGCAGTCGCCGCAGATGATCCAGGCGATGCAGGTCCTGCAGTGTCCGATGGCGGAGCTGATCGACCGCATCGACCAGGAGCTGCAGGAGAACGTCTTCCTCGAGGTCAAGGAGGAGAGCGCGGAGAACGAGGGAGGCGAGAAGGGGGAAAGCGCGGCGGAGACGCCGCGCGAGGACGACCGCCAGGAGGCGAACGACGCCACCGCGGAACTCTGGAACGAGCTCGAGAGCCTCGAGCGCCGTGCCGAGGGCGTCGCCCCGCGGACCCCGACGATCAGCGACGAGGAGGCCGATCGGCGCCTCGACGCGCTCTACAACACCCCGGCCCAGGGCATCTCGCTCCCCGACCACCTGCTCAGCCAGGTGCGGATGACGGAGATCGACCCGGTGCTCTTCCGGGTCGTCGAGCACATCGTCTACTCGCTCGACGAGGACGGCCGGCTCGCCGAGTCTGCGGAGCAGATCGCCGACACGCTCCTCGTGCCGATCCCGCTCGCCGAGCGCGCGATCGAACTCGTCCGCGCGCTCGATCCGCCGGGCGTCGGCGCCCGCGATCTGCGCGACTGCCTCCTGATGCAGCTCGATCGCATGAACTACGTGCAGCCGCTGACGCGGCTGATCGTCGAGAAGCACCTCGACGACCTGGCGATGAACCGCCTGCCGAAGATCGCGCGCGACACGAACGCCGAGCTCGAGGACGTGAAGGACAGCTGGACCTTCCTCCGCGACTACCTCAACCCGCACCCGGGAGCGGCGTTCAGCGAGACCCGCGGTGCCATCGTGGTGCCCGATGTGATCGTCGAGGAGATCGACGGCCGCTTCGAGGT
Source organism: Planctomycetota bacterium (assembly GCA_020848735.1). GTDB lineage: Bacteria > Planctomycetota > UBA1135 > UBA1135 > UBA2386 > JACRLW01. The sequence goes on from JADLHO010000034.1 coordinate 18,348, forward strand.
CCGCAGCGAGCGCGGACGCATCCCCGAGCTCGGCATCTCGGTCACCTACAAGAACCTCCTCAAGGAGGCCCGCGACGATCCCAAGGTGCACGAGTACCTGCGCCGGAAGATCGACGCCGCGAAGTGGTTCATCGAGGCGGTGCACCAGCGCCAGAGCACGATCGAGCGCATCGCGAGCGAGGTCGTCTCACGGCAGCAGGACTTCCTGCGCAACGGCATCCGCGACCTGCGCCCGATGAAGATGCAGGAGGTCGCCGATGCCGTGGGCGTGCACATCTCCACGGTCAGCCGCGCGATCTCCGGCAAGTACATCCAGACGCCCCAGGGCGTGATGGACCTGAAGCGTTTCTTCTCGGGCGGCACCGTCACGGACAGCGGCGAGCACGTCAGCCAGCGCGCGGTGAAGGACAAGCTGCGCCAGCTCGTCGAAGCCGAGGACAAGCACAACCCCTGGTCGGACGATCAGCTCGTCGAGGAGCTCGGGCGCCAGGGCGTCCACATCGCGCGCCGCACCGTCACGAAGTACCGCAAGGCGCTCGGCATCGAGTCCTCCACGCGCCGCCGCGCCTTCTGATCCGCACCCGACGGGCTTCGTGCTTCCCCCGCGGCATCTTCCCTCGTGGCAGGCCGAGGGGCACGATTCCCGCTCCTTCTCCGACGTCTCCGTCCCACACTCTGCAATCGATGGCGATCCGAGTCACTGAAGCCAAGAAGGGTATGGTCATCCGCTTCGAGGGTGAGCTGTACCAGATCGCGCGCTACGACCACGTCACTCCGGGGAACTGGCGCGCGATCCACCACCTCAATCTGCGCCACCTGAAGACCGGCCGGCAGAAGGACGTGCGCATGAACACGTCCGATCAGATCGAGCCCGTCTTCCTCGAGGCTCGCAGCTGCCAGTACGTCTACAAGGACTCGGTCGGGCACGTCTTCATGGACAACGAGAACTTCGAGCAGTTCCACCTGTCCGAAGAGATCCTCGGCGACACGATGCAGTACATCCACGAGGGCAGCTCGATCGACGTGCTCTTCGTCGAAGGCTCGGCGCTCACCGTGCAGCTGCCCCCGACGGTCATCCTCGACGTCACCGAAGCAGAGGATGTCGCGCGCGGCGACACCGTGTCGAACGTGCAGAAGACGATCAAGCTCTCGACGGGACTCGAGGCGAAAGCCCCCGCGCACATCAAGGTCGGCGACAAGGTGAAGATCAACACCGAGACCGGCGAGTTCCTGGGCCGCGCCTGAGAGCCCGAGAGAGTTCCCATCGGACGGGCGCCTGGGGCGCAAGATCTGAGACCGCGCGCGGAGCGGGTCGATCAGCGCGGCGCTTCGCGACGCGCCGCGTCCGCATCGATCAGCCGTGCGAGCAGTTCACGGCGACCGAGTCCGGTCGAATCGACGAGTCGTCGCAGCTCCGCGTCCTCGGGTCGGCGCACGACGCGGCCCGAGGGCAGGCGGGCGCACTTGTGCGCGACGGGGCCGAAGGGGCCGTCCACGGTCTCGACCCAGCGCTCGAGCACGGTGCGCTCGACGGTCGTGCGTCGGATGCCGAGCGAGCTGGACTCCTCGAGCAGGAAGCCCTCGAGCTGCGGCCGGCGCTGCTCGCCCGTCAGGACGTGCAGCACGTGACCGGGCCGTCCCTTCTTCATCGTGACCGGCGCCACCCACGCATCGAGGGCGCCCTGCTCGAGCGCGCGTTCGACGAGCCACGCGAGCGACTCGCCGTCGGCCGTGTCGAGGTTGCACGCCAATTCGCGGAGCGGCTCCGCCGCGGCGACGGCATCACCCGCGAGTTCGCCGACCGTGATCCGCAGCAGGTTCGGCACGCCGGGCTGATCGCGCGTGCCCGCGCCGTGACCGCAGGCCGACGAGACGAACGCGTCGCGCAGTGGCCGCGCGTCGACGAACTCGCGCAGCAGCGCGGCCCCCGTCGGCGTCGTGCACTCGCCGGCCAGACGGCGAGTCTGACGCAGACCGTGCAGCAGTCCGGCGGTCCCCGGTGCGGGCACGGGCAGGAGGCCGTGGGCACAGCGCACGACGCCGCTGCCGACCTCGACGGCCGACGCGTAGGCCCGCTCGATGCCGAGCAGGTGCATCGCGAAGCAGCCGCAGATCACGTCGACCACGGTGTCGACCGCGCCGAGCTCGTGGAAGTGCACCTCGTCGACCCGCAGCCCGTGCGCCGCGGCCTCGACCGCGGCAAGCGACTCGAACACCGACTGCGCGCGCGCCGCGACCGTCCCCGGCACCGCCGCGCGCGCCGCCAGGTCGAGCAGCTCCGCGAGGCGGCGCTCGACGGGCGCGGCCGCGCCCTCGCCGTGCACCACGAAGCGCAACCCGGCGAGCCCGCCGCGCGAGACCCGCTCGACGCCGACCGTCACTCCCAGATCGAGACTGGCGACCGCTCCCGCGAGGTCGGTCCAGGGCGCGCCCGCATCCACGCAGGCAGCGACCCACATGTCTCCCGCCACGCCGGCGGGGCAGTCGAAGTACGCGATCTTCACGGGTCGGAGGAGGCGGAATGGGGTTTGCTCGTCGGCTCGCGCCGCCGGCCCGCGAGCGCGCCCCCCACGAGGAGCACCGAGGGCGCCGAGGGCGCGCCCCGAGCGAGGCCGAGACTAGCCCGAGGCGGCGGACGGACGATAGCGAAGCAGCCGTACAGTCCAGGACCATGAGCGCACGATCTCCGAGCGGAACCGCACGCTGCCCGAGCCCGGGCCCCGGGCTGCGCCGGCTCGTCGCCCTCCTGGCGCTCGCGGCCGTCGCCGCTGCGCCGGGCGTCGCGCGGGCCCAGGATGCCGCTCCCGGCGGCCTCTTCGCGCTGCTCGCGGACCGCGATCCTCAGGTCCGCGGGGAGGCCGCGCTCATCCTGGCGGCGCAGGGCCGTGAGGGCGCTCGGGAAGCGATCCGCCCGCTCTTCGAGGACCGGGACACGGGCGTCCGCACGCGGGCGCTGATCGCCTACGGCATCCTCGCCGCCGATGGCGCCGATGCGGAGCTCGGCAAGCGCCTGCTCGATCGCGAAGCACCGGAGAGCGTCCGCGTCGCAGCGGCCTTCGCGCTCGGCTGCCTGCCCGACAGCCAACCCTCGCCCTCGATCGACCGCTACCTCGGGCGCGCCGAGGGTGGCAGTCGCCGCCGCCATCGGGACACCTTGATCGCGCTCCTCGCGGGCTTGCAGCGCGCACCCCATCCGCAGCGCCTCGCCCAGATCGATGCGCTGCTCCACGACGCATCGCTCAAGGACCCCGCCGTGCTGGGTCTCGCGCTCGCCGCACAACGGCGCGCGGGTGGCAGCCCGGGCACCGACGAGCTCGTTCGCCTGCTCGCCCTGCGCGAGACGACCATCAGGATCGCGGCGATCGAGGCCGTGGCCGCGAGCCAGCCGGTCTCGGAACGCATCGTCGAGTCGATGCGCGAACTCGCCGACCACGACGACGACCCGGCCGTGCGTGCGGCGGCCTTGCTCGCGTTGGCCGCGCACGAGACCGGGGCGGCACCCGCTTCGGGGAGCGACCCCGCGCGCGGTGCGCTGCCGCGCTCCACCCAGACCCTCGCCCGTCTCGCGCTCGCGAGCGACGACGTGCGTCTCGTCGAAGCCGCCACGCACGTGCTCTGCGGCGATGCCGGGACCGACGGCCGCGCCGCGGCGAGCGCCCGCGCGCGCGGGTCGAGCGATCTCGTGATCCAGCGCGCCGTGCTTCGCGGCTGGCAGGGAACGCCCACCGCCGCGCTCATCGAGGTCGCCCGCCGCTTCGGCGCCCGTCCCGATGCCTCGGCCGCGGACCGCGGGCTCGCGTTGCGCACCCTCGCGAGCGCGCGCGAACGCGACGCCACCGCGTTGGCTCGCGCGACCCTGCACGCGAGCGACGACGCCGAGCTCGTCGCGGACGCGCTCGCCCAGCTGCGAGCGATGGACCAGGACCTCGACCTCGACGCGGAACTCGCCCCCCTCGTCGCGACACCGGGTCCGCTGCTCCCCGTGCGGATCCAGGCCCTCGGCCGGATCGACCTGCCGCTGGCCTCCCGGTTCGCGGAACGCGCGCTCGGCCTCGCCGAACCAGGCAGTGACGAACGCCGCGAACTCCTCACCGCCTGGCGACGTGCGCTCTGGCCGCCACCGCCGTCGCAGGTCCTCGCGGTCCTGCCGCAGGAGCTCGCGGCGCTGCTGCGATGACGACCACGCCGCGACTGCGGCGTCGTGAGCGTCAGAGAATCGACTTGCCGAAGGCGGACGCGATCATGTCGACGGCGACGCGGCCCGACTCGTTGCGCACGTCGAGGATCGGGTTCAGCTCGGTGATCTCGAAGGACAGCATGCGACGCGAGTCCGCGATCGCCTCGAGGAGCAGGTTGCCCTCGCGCCAGTCGATCCCGCCCTTCACCGGGGTTCCCACCCCCGGCACGTCGCTCGGGTCCATCCCATCGAGGTCGAAGGAGACGTGGAAGCCGATGGTGCCCGCCGAGGCCTTCGTGATCGCCTCCTGGATGATCGAGCTCATCCCGCGCTCGTCGATGTCCCGCATCGTGTAGGCGTTCACTCCCGAGCGCCGCACGGTGCGCTTCTCCTCGTCGTCGAGATCGCGGATGCCGATCAGCGCGACGTTCTCCGGCGCGACCTTGGGCGCGAAGCCCCCGAGCTGCGCCAGGCTCGGCTCACCGAGGCCGAGGACGTGTGCGAGCGGCATGCCATGCACGTTGCCGGTCGGGCTCGTCTCGGGCGTGTTCATGTCGGCGTGCGCATCGACCCAGATCAGCCCGATGTGCTCCTGCCGAGCGCGGTGGTGCTCCGCGACGCCCGCGACGGTCCCGATCGCGATGCTGTGATCGCCGCCGAGCACGATCGGACATTCGCCGGCCGCCATGGCCGAGCGCACGAGCTCGCGCAGGGTCTCGCAGGCCTCGCGGATCTCGGGGAGGTACTTCGCGCGCGCGGGGCCCTTGTCGCGCGACTCGGGCACCGGCACCTGCACGTCGCCGACGTCGAGGACCTGGTAGCCCAGGCGGCGGAGCATCTCCGCGACGCCGGCGATCCGGATCCCCGATGGCCCCATGTCGACGCCGCGGCGATCGGCCCCGAGGTCCATCGGCACTCCGATGATGCGCACCTTGCGAACGAGGGGTCCTCTCATCTCTGGTCTGCCTCTGACGCTGGTCGGTTGGAGCGGATGCCGGGCCCGTCGGACGCAGTCATCGGCCGTCCTGGTCTTGCGTGTCGAGTCGGCTCGTCTGGGCCTGCACCGGAGTCCCGGCACCGATCCCGAGTTCGCGGGCCGCACTGCCGCCGACGAGTGCCAGTTCGACGGTCTGGTACGAGCCGACGAGCGACACCAGGCTGCCCGGTGCCGCGTCCGCATAGCAGCCGACGAGCGGCGCCTCCCGGCCTGCGGCGACGACCCCGCGGCAGACGGATCCGGGCGTCAGGACGAGGTCCGTGATCAGGTTGCCGTAGCGGTCGACCCAGACGACGCGCGCGCCGGACCCGGACGGACCGGCGAGGCGGACCGGATCCGCGCAGCGCGGACCGAGGCTCGCGAAGCCGAGCGTGCCACCCGCGAGCCGCCCGGCGATCGGTGCGAACACGTCGCGGCCGTGGAAGGTGCGCGAGGCGGGCCGGATGCCGAGTGCGTCGACGTCGATCACGAGCGCGCGGGCGTCCTCGCGCGCCAGCAACGCCGTGAGCAGCCCGTTGTCGGGTGCGAGCCAGAACGCATCGGCGGCCGCGACGCCGAGCACGCGTCGCGCGCTCCCCACTCCCGGGTCGACCACGCCGATGTGCACGGTGCCGGCCGGGAAGCGCTCGACCAGCGACGCCATGACGAACGCCGCCGCGCCGATGTCCTGCGGCGGCAGCTCGTGGACGACGTCGACGAGCACCGCACGGCGGCACTGGCCGAGCACGACGCCCTTCATCTGCGCGACGTACGGATCGACGGACCCGAAGTCCGTGGTCAGCGTGACGATGCCGCTGGGCGCGGGCAGGCGCATCGGGATCAGACCGGCTTGCCGAGGATCGCCATCAGCTCGGCACGCTTCGCCTCCATCTTCGCCTGCGTGTCGGCCTCGAGGCACATCCGGAGATAGGGCTCGGTGTTGCTCGGGCGCACGTTCACCCACCAGTCGGGATACGTGACGGTCACGCCGTCGAGATGGTCGATCCGGGCATCGGCGTACTTCCTCTCGACGGCCTTCATGAGCGCCTCCTTGTCGGGCACCTTGAAGTTGATCTCCCCCGTCCCGAAGTAGCGCCGCAGCTCGTCGGCGGACCGCTTCAGCGTGCGGCCCTCCTTGCTGAGCTGGTTCAGGATCATGATCGCCGCGAGCACACCGCAGTCGGTGAAGTAGTTCTCGGCGAAGTAGAAGTGCCCCGAGAGCTCGCCGCCGCCGATGCAGTCGGTGGCGCGCATCGTCTCCTTCATGAAGGAGTGGCCGACGCGCTCGCGCACCGGTCGTCCTCCCATGCGCTCGATCTCCTGCGGCACGACCTTCGACGAGCGCAGGTCGTAGATGATGCCCTTGCCCGGGTTCCGGGCGAGCAGATCACGCGCGATGATCACCGTGATGAGGTCGGCGTGGACGGTGCGCCCCTCCTCGTCGACGAACGCACAGCGATCGGCATCGCCGTCGAACGCGAGACCGAGCGTCGCCTTGACCTCCTTCACCTTGCGGCGGAGATCGTCGAGGTTCGACTCCTTGAGGGGATTGGCCTCGTGGTTCGGGAAGGTGCCGTCGAGACGGTCGTACATCGGCACGACCTCGAGGCCCGGGATCGCCGCGAGGATCGCCGGGCCTTCGTGCGCGCCCATGCCGTTCGCGTAGTCCACCGCGATCCGCATCGGCGTGATGTTCCGCGCGAAACCCGCGATGTGGGCCACGAAGTCGCGCTGCACACTGATGGAATCGCGCTTGCCCCGCCGCATCGCCGGCGCCGCCGCCCCGCGCTCCACCATGCGTTGGATGTCGGGGATGCCGAAGTCGGCCGAGAGCGGCCGCGCGTTCTCGCGGCAGAGCTTGAAGCCGATGTACTGCTTCGGGTTGTGCGACGCGGTCACGCAGAGACCGCCGTCACAGGGCAGCTTGCCGATCGCGTAGTAGGTCGCAGGCGTCGACGCGAGGCCGATGTCGAGGACGTCGCACCCGGCGTCGAGGATGCCGTCGATCACGGCGTCCTGCACCGAGGGCGCCATCGTGCGCATGTCACGGCCGACCACGAGGGTCTTCGCCGAGAGGAACTGCGCGAACGCGTGGCCGATGCGGCGCGCGATCTTCTCGTCGATCTGGTCGGGGTAGGTGCCGCGGATGTCGTAGGCCTTGAAGATGCTCACGGAGGTCTCGTCGGAACGGGTTGTCGGTCAGGCCGTGCGGGCCCATGCGGTCGCGGCCGCGATGCAGCGGGGCACGGCGGAAGCGTCGAGGTCGCGGTGCAGCACGAAGCGCACGCGCGTGTCGCCCAGGGCGAGCGCGGCGACTCCGGCAGCCGCGAGCGACCGGACGAGCGACGGTGCACGGGCGCCGTCGACATCGACCATCACGATGTTCGTCTCCGGCGCGAGGGGCTGCAGCCCGCGGACCTCGCGGAGGCCGGCGGCGAGCTCGCGCGCGCGGGCGTGGTCGGTCGCGAGGCGCGCCGGACCGTCGCGCAGGGCGAGCAGTCCGGCGGCGGCGAGGATGCCGGCCTGCCGCATGCCACCGCCGAAGGCCTTGCGCGCGCGGCGCGCCGCCGCGACGAAGGCACTCGAGCCCGCCACCAGGGAACCGACCGGCGCACCGAGCCCCTTGCTGAGGCACAGCGTGACGGAATCGACTCCCTCCGCGAGCCGGGCCATCGGCACGTCGAGAGCGACCGCCGCGTTCGCGAGGCGCGCGCCGTCGATGTGGACCAGCAGGCCGCGCTCGCGCGCCACGCCGAGCAGGGCGGCGAATCGCTCCGGCGCGAGCACGCGCCCGCCCGCCATGTTGTGCGTGTTCTCGAGCACCAGGAGGCGGCTGCGCGGCAGATGGACGTCGTCGGCCCGCACCGCGGCGCGAACCGCCTCGGGTGCGGGGAAGCCGTCGTCCGCGCGCAGCGGCCGGACCTGCGTGCCGCTCAGGCGCGCGGCCGAACCGCCCTCGTAGACGAACACGTGGCTGCGCTCCTCGCAGATCAACTCGTCGCCGGGCCGACAGTGCACGTGGATCGCGACCTGGTTGGCCATCGTGCCCGACGGGACGAAGAGCGCGGCGGCCTGTCCCAGGGCCTGCGCGCCTTCGACCTCGAGCGCGCGCACGGTCGGGTCCTCGCCGAAGACGTCGTCGCCGACCTCCGCCGCCGCCATCGCGGCGCGCATCGCGGCGTCGGGTCGGGTCAACGTGTCGCTGCGGAAATCGGCCGGCGCGGAACTCACGGCGGGGCATCTTGCCGCGGGCGCGCGCCGCGATCCACGGCGGCGCGACGAGGCTGGCAGTCGCCGCACGGCGCGGGCATCGTGCGCGGTCCCGCATGACGTCCGACCGCGCGCTGCGCCGCCAGATCCGCTCGCTGCGCGCGTTCGCGGCCCTCACCTATCCGTTCGCGTGCGTCCCGTTCCTCTGGTTCTGGTTCCAGGCACACGGCGTCGGCAACGCCGAGTACGGGCTGGTCATCGGGATCTACTACGCGGTGATGGTCGTCGCCGAGGTGCCGACGGGCATGCTCGCGGACCGCTTCGGCCGGCGGCCGATGCTCATCGCGGGACCGCTGCTCCTGTCCGCGGGCTTCCTCGTGATCTGGGCCCGACCCGACCTGCTGGGCTTCGGCGTCGGCGAGGCCCTGCTCGGCCTCGGCCATTCCGTCCTCTCGGGCCCACCCGCCGCCCTGCTCTACGAGTCGCTCGAACGACGCTCGCTCGCCCACGAGTACCACCGCCACGAGGCGATCGCGAACACGCTGCGACTGCTCGGCACCGCCGGCTCGTTCCTCCTCGGTGGCGTCCTCGTCGCGCTCCACGGCATGCCCGCGGCGATCCTCGCGACGGCGGCACTCTGTGCCTGCGCCGCGATCGCGGGGGCAACGGTCCGCGAATCCGGCGGGCGGGCGATGCAGACCGGCGAGATGCGCGCGACGCTCCGCGACGCGTGGCACGAGTTCCGCGACCCCGCGGTGCGCTGGATCGGCGCGTACTACGTCGTGCTCTTCTGCCTGCTGCGCTTCCCCTTCCACACCTACCAGCCCTACCTCGCCCGCGCGGGCCTCGCCGAGCCGCTCTTCGTCGGGGGGCTCTTCTGTGCGCTCAACGTGGTTGCCGCGCCGTTCAGCCGCATGACGCCCTGGTTCGTCGCGCGCTTCGGCCATCGCCCGATGTTCTGGATGATGCCCGCGCTGATCGCGGCCTCGCTGCTGCTCATGGCGGGCGACCGTGGCGCGCTCGGCATCGCGCTGTTCTTCCTCCACCAGATCCCCTTCGGCACGCACTGGGCGATCGTGCACGACTGGATCAACCACCGCATCCGCACGCGCTCGCGCGCAACCGTGCTCTCGACGAACTCCTTCGCCGGCCGCATCGCGTTCGGCGCGCTCTTCCCGCTCGTCCTCCTGCTCGACGACATCGCCCTCGCCTACCGCGTCGTCGGAATCGCGGGGCTCGTCGCGACCGCCCTCGTGATGGCACGGATGCCGCGCACGGGCTGATCCGGGGCGGCCCTGGAGTCCGCGCGCGGCGCGCATTCGAGGGACGCGTCGATCAGCGGCCGAGGTCGACGAAGACGCCGCCGTTGTTCTCGGCGAGGATCTTCATGAAGTTCTTCTCGAACTCACCGATCGCGATCGCGTGGATGACGATGCGGTAGCGCTCGTTGAGACGCGTGACCTCGGCGAGGATCTGGGCCGTGTCGGTGTACTTGCCCGTCGACGGGCGGCCGTCGCTGAGGAAGAACACGGTGTCGACCTCGTTCTGCATCGCGCGATCCTCCGCGAGCGCCGCACCGTCCTTCGCCTCCGGATCCACGCCGAACGGGAAGACGAGGGCCGCGTACGTGTTGGTCTTGCCCGCGCCGAGGTTCGCCGAGCCGACGAGTCCGGCACCCGCCATCGCCTGCGCCTCGGGACCACCGATGGGCTCGAGCCGTTCGACGAAGGCCTTCGCGCTCGCGCGGTTCACCACGTTCGCCCGCACGAGTCCGGGCTTCCACGTGCGCGTCGCCGTGGCGAACGCGCAGATGTTGAAGAGCACGTCCTCGCCCAGCGAGTCGATCGTGTTCAGCAGTTCCGCCTTCACGATCGTCAGCTTCTCGAAGTCCCGATACCCCGTGTCGAACTTCTCGCGCTCGACGACCAGGTCGGCCATCGAACCCGAGACGTCGATGATGAAGAGCATGCGCCGAGAGGTCGTCGGCACGCCCCCGAACGAGGTCACGCCGTCCTTCGTCTTGCCGTAGAGCGCGTCGTACTTCTGGCGGCTCGCGGCGGCCTTCGCGAGTTCGTCGTCGGTCGGGATGCGCCAGCCGGGGATCGCGCTCAGGCGATCCCAGGTCGTCTTCCACGCGTCGGCGTCGCGACCGAAGTCGAGCGCGGTGATCTTGAAGAGCGCGTCGGCGATCTCCTCCTCGAGGCGACCGCCCTTGCGCATCAGCTCGATCATCGGCGCCACCGCGGCAGGCTCGCGCAGCGTCGCCAGCGTCTTGACTGCGGCGACCTGCACCTGCCACGCCGAGTCGTCGAGACGTTCGACGACCGCCTTGCCGAGCGCGGAAGCCTTGAGGACGCCGATGCTCTCGACCGCGCCCATCCGCACGAGCGGGTCGGCGTCGGCGAGCAGGGCCGCGAGCAGGGGTTCACTGCCCTCGACGAACTTGCACGCGGCCAGGGCCCGCGCGGCCGCGAAGCGCAGTTCGGGAGTGGCCTTCTTGTCGTTCTTCGCGATGTCGATCACGGTCGGCATCGCATCGCGGATCTGCGCCTTGCCGAGCGCCTCGACGATCTCCGCCCGGCGCGTCTGGTCCTTCAGCTTCGGCAGCGCCTCGACCAACGGCGCGAAGCTCGCCGGATCGCGGTAGCTCGCGAGCACCTCGCGCGCGGTCACCGCGACCTCGGGCGTCGCATGACCGAAGAGCTCGACCAGTTCCTCGGCAGCCGCGACGCACTCGACGTCGCGCAGCGTGCGCACGGCCTCGACCTGCTCCTCCACCGACTTGAACTTCTTGAAGAAGCGCCGGAACTCCTTGAGCGCTTCGGCGCGCTCGGCGGCGGTCTGGGCCGCGAGTGGCGCGACGAGGCTGGCGAAGACGGCGACGAGGAGGACGATCGGTCGGCACATGGCAACGCGCGCGAGGGGTTCGCGCGCGACCTTATACCTCTCCTCGCGACCCGTGCCGGTCAGCGCTTGACCGGCGAGGGCGGCGTCGGAGCGACCGTCTCGGTCGACCGCGTGCCGCGCGGCGCCTGCTCCTGTCCGGTCGGCTCGAGCGGCACGCCGCCCCGACCGAGCTGGAGCAGTTGCTGGCGCACCCGCTGGTCGAGCCAATCGCTGTCGCCTTCGAAGACCACGTTGGTCGGCGAGCTGCCTGCGGCGCCGAACGAGTCCACCTGGTCCTTCGGCAGCGAGATCCGCGTGCCGTCGACCTGGACGATGACCCGACCCGACTCCGCGTCGCGCAGGATCCGACCGAAGAAGCGCGTCGCGTTCTTCAGGCGCACGAAGCCGCGCTCGGCTTCCATCGACTCGTCGAGACCGGCCTCGGCGAGCGGCTGGATCCGCGTCAGGCTGGCCAACGCGAGGGAGACCTCACCGGGCTCGAGATCGAGCGTGACCACCTTGGCGTCCATGCGCCTCACGACACCGACGAAGATCTCGTCGTTGCGCATCATCGCGAGGGCGCGCGTGCCGATCGGCAGGACGCCGGGCACCGCGACCGCGTCGTCCTTCACCGGCGAGATCACCTCGAGGTACTCACCCACCATCATCGGTGAGAAGTTCGTCTCGACCGGCGGCTTGCTCGGCGTCGTCGGCGTCGGCTCCGGCGTCACGACGACCGGCGGCTCCACCGGCAACGGCAACGGCAACTCGATGCGCGGGTCGACCGGCGGCGGCGTCGGGTCCGGCTGCGACGGCGTCGTCTCGACCGGATCCGGCTCGACGGGCGGCAGCTCGACCGGCGGGTCCTGCGGGGTCGGCGTCTGGTTCTCGACCGGCGGCGGCGTGACGGGGTCGCCCTCGTGGGTCGTCACCGGGGGCGGCAGGCTCACGTCGATCCGCGGGCGCGCGACCTCGACCCGCTCGATGACGGGGTCGTCCGCACCGAGGCCGAGCCACTTGGGCTCGATCGCGAGCACGGCCGCGCCGACGCCGACCACGAGCACGGCTGCGGCCGCGGCGCGACGGACCCAGGTCCGGCTCCGACTGGCCTGCGACACGACGCGCAGCGGGGGCGGAGCGCTCTCCACCACGGTCGCGGCGAGTTCCGGATCCTCCTCGAAGCCCTCGGCCTCCACGGCGGGCGGCTCGAAGCTCGCCTCGGGCGACGCGGCGGCGTGTTCACCGTAGATCGGATCCTGCTCTTCGACCGCTTCGGTCGCCGCGGCGTCGTCGACGGCGCCCTCGACCTCGCTCGGCACTCCCTGGTGCCAGTCCTGGTCGGCGCTGCGCAGGGGCGTGCCGAAGCCGGCCTGGGGCGTGACCGCCTCGGGCTCGGTGGCGTCCTCCTGGAGCGTGAAGTCGGAGTTCGCCCAGGCGGGGGCATCCGCGGCGTTCGCCTCGTCGCCGGCGTCCACGGGCGTGAGCAACGGACTCGACGAAGCTGCCAGGGGCGCCCAGTCGTCGCTCGGCACGGCGCGGTCCTCCCACGCGTGCAGCGTGGGGGCCGGCTCCGCGGCGGATTCCGCCGTCGTCTCGTCCGGTTCGAATGCGGCGGCCTCGCCGCTTTGGGCTTCCGACGCGGCGTCGCCCGACTCGACGTCGCCGACGAGGAACTCGTCGTCCTCCGCCTCGGGCACGGCCTGTGCGACGGGATCGAGGCTCTCGACCTCGATGTCCTCGAGGAGGAACGGGTCGCCGCCGTCATCGCGCTCGTCGCGCTCGACCAGGTGCTCGGCCGCACGCGCCGCGGCCGCGTCGTCCGTCGTGCTCTCGCCGACGAGCTTGCCGAGATCGACGTCGTCGCCGAGCCAACCCGCGTGGTCCTCGACGAAGTCCGGCGCCGGTTGCGCGCCGCTGAAGCCGTGCTCGGCGACCGGGGTCGACGGTGTGTCGAAGAGCACCTCGAGCTCGTCGTCGTCCTCGGCGCTGCCGCGCGCGGGACGATCGAAGAGACCCTCGAGGCCCAGCGAATCGGCGGCCGACACCGCCGGCGCAGGCGCCGCGTCGTCGAGGTCGTCGATGACGAGGAAGAACTCGTCGTCACTCGAGGCATCGAGTGGAGGAACCTGCGGAGCAGGCTGTTCCCCCTCGCTCGCGCCTTGCGGTCGCTGCGGCTTCGGAACCACGCCCTCGTCGGCAGGACGTCCGTCGTTGGATTCGATTCGATCCTCGCTCATCGAGGCCCCTCTGGCTTCAGGCTCGGGACGGGTATCGGCCGGCGGCCCCTGCGCGGTTGACCCACCCGCACGGAATCGGCCAAGGTGAGGCCGGCTCGCGCGTGCCGCGCGGGCCGGCGATCCCGTTCCGGGACGCGCGGCGGCAGGACGCGCGGGCGCTCAGCGCGGGAGCGAGGGCTGCAGCGCCGCGAAGGCGTCCGACTGCACCAGCAGTCGTCGCTCGCCGCCGCGCAGGCGCGTCAGTCCCATGCCGTCGACGTGCTCGAGCAAGGGGATCAGGTACTTGCGCGAGGTGTCGAGCGCGTCGCGCAGCGCCGGGATGTCGAGCACTTCGCCGTGCGCGAGGCAGTTCGTACAGATCGCGAGCAGCACGTTCCGGAGCTGCTGCGCGCCGTAGAGATGCTCGCCGACGGCCTCGAGGCGGCCTTCGTCGATCGCCCGCGCGGCCAGGTTCTGCACGCGGGCCTCCACGAGGCCGAGACTCGCCGCCGCCTCGACGGCGGTCGGCGGCCGGAACGCCGCGGCCTCGCACGCCGCGACCAGCCGTTCGAGGTCCGCGCGATCGACGTCCTCGAGCGGACGCAGGCGATCGACGAAGAGCACGCGACCGTTGCTCAGGGAGCGCGCGCGGCCCTCGGCGCTCAGCGCGTCGAGCACGGCGTCCTTCAGCTCGGGTGGGAAGTCACGGGTGGTCCGCAACGCCGCGCGCGGGATCGACGCCGCCATCGGTCGATCGCGCAGCAGGCGATCGACGGAATCGGCGAGCGCCACGCGGCCGTCGCCGAGTTGCTCCGCGGTGAATGCGCGCCGGCCGCGCTCATGCCAATGCAGCTCGCCGTGCGCGCGGACGAGGGGCTGCACCTCGTCCTCGGTGAGCGCGAGCGCCTTCGCGATCGCCGCGACGGTCGCGCCCGCCGGACCGGCATGGCGGACGACCTCGAACACGCGCTGTGCCGGATTGGACCCGGCGTCGACCAGCGCGCGGACCTGTTCCGCGACCCGTTGGCGGCGGTAGCGACCGTGCGCCTCGCTGACCTGCAGCACGAGTCCACCGCCGACGGTGCGCGGCGGGTTCTGCGCGCGCAACAGGAAGCGATCCCCCGGCGCGCAGGCCACGGGCTCGTCCAGCAGCACACGCGCGACGGCCCGTGAACCGGGTTCGATCCGCTCGCCCTCGAGGACGCTCAGCACGCCGAGCAGTTCGGCGGTGCCGACGTGGAAGCGGATCGGTTCGCGGTGCGCGAGCGGGCGGGCGGTGCGCAGCACGTCGAGCTCGACGTCGACGTGCTCCCCGGCGCGGAACACCCCCGGGGTCGCCGCGACGACGCCGCGATGGAGTTCGAGATCGCGGGCATCGGGGACCGACAACGCGGTGCTGTGACCCGCGACCGCGCGGTCGACCGCGCCGCCGTAGGCCTGGATCGCGCGCACGCGCACACGCCCCGCGTCGGGGAGGAACTCGAGCTCATCGCCGACCCGCACCGCGCCGCTGATCGGGACCCCGGTCACGACCGTGCCGATCCCCTCGAGCTTGAAGACCCGCTGCACCGGCATCCGGAACGGGCCCTCGGCGGGACGGATCGGGATCTGGAGCGCGAGCGCCTCGAGCCGCGCGCGGAGATCGTCGAGACCCTGCCGCGTCACCGAGCTCACGCGCACCAGCTCGGCGCCCGCGAAGGGCGTCGACGCGAGCAGTTCCTCCACCTCGGCCTGGGCGAGCTCGGCGAGCTCGGCGTCGACCATGTCGACCTTCGTCAGCGCGACGAGCACGCGCTTCACACCGAGCAACGCGAGGATCTCGACGTGCTCGATCGTCTGCGGCATCACGCTGTCGTCCGCCGCGACGACGAGCAACGCCAGGTCGAGCGAGGTGCATCCCGCGACCATGTTCTTCACGAAGCGCTCGTGACCCGGGACGTCGATCATCCCGAGCAGGCGCCCATCCCTCAGCTTGAGCGGTGCGAAGCCGAGGTCGATCGTGAGGCCGCGCTCCTTCTCCTCCTTGAGGCGGTCCGGATCGATCCCGGTCAGGGCGCGGACGAGGCTGCTCTTGCCGGGATCGATGTGACCGGCGGTGCCGGCCATCACCGGGTGGATCGCGCGGCTCACGGGCTGGGACCTCGGACCGGTGTGCCACCCGCGCGCCGCACCGCCGTCACTCCGGGATGTAGAGGATGCGCTGGCAGGTGTTGCAGATGACGACCGAGGTCCCCGCCTGCAGCTTCACCACGAGGTTCGGCGGGATCGTCGTGTAGCAACCCGTGCAGGTCGCACCCTCGACGGCGCAGACCGAGAGGCTGTCGCGCGCACCGAACATCTTCGCGTAGCGCCCCATCAGGTCCGGCGGGATCCCCGCGGTGAGGGCCTCGCGGCCGACGGAGACCTTCTCGAGGTCGAGCCGCCGCTTCGCGAGGAAGGCCTCGCCCTCCCGGACGAAGTCCGCGAAGACCCGCTGCGCCTCGTCGAACGCGGTCTTCGCCGTGGCCAGCTCGGCGCGCATCGACTCGATCTTCTCGAGGAGCGTGAGCCCGGCCTCCTCGAGGCGCCCGCGCTCCTGCCGGACCGAACCGATCTGGAGCAGCGTCGCCTGATACTCCGCGTTGTTGCGGACGCCGTTCAGGCGGGTCTCGAGCTTCTTGATCTCGTCGTCCGACTGGCGGATCGAGGTGTCGTTGCTCCGCGCATCGACCTCGGCCTGGCGCAGTGCGGCGGTGAGTTCGTCATGACGCCGTCGAACGGCGTCGAGTGCAGCTTCGCGCTTCGCTCGCTCCCGAGGGATCGAGTCGAGGTCTCGCTGGATCTTGGCGATCGACTGATCGACCTTTTGGACTTCGAGCAGCTTCTTGACGTCCGGATGCAAACGCGGCCCCCGACGTGACGACGCGGAATGACAGGGCCGAGGAGGATAGCGGCGGCGCGCAGCGGCACAAGCGCGGCGCGGCGGCCGCGGCAAGCCCTCCGGACCGGGGGCGCCCCGAGCGGACGCCGCCCCCCCGGTCGCTCAGAACTCGGTCTCGGTCGCGCCGTCGAGGAAGCCCGCCAGGCGCCGCGCACGGACCGGATGCTGCAGCTTGCGGACGGCCTTGGCCTCGATCTGACGCACGCGCTCACGCGTGACGCGGAAGATGCGGCCCACCTCTTCGAGCGTGTAGGTGTAGCCGTCGCCGATCCCGTAGCGGAGCTTGATGATCTCGCGCTCGCGGAAGGTCAGCGAGTCGAGCACGCTCTCGATGCGATCCTTGAGCATCTCGCGGCTCGCGGAGATCGACGGGGACTCCGTGCTCTCGTCTTCGATGAAGTCGCCGAAGTACGAGTCGTCGCTCTCACCGATCGGACGATCGAGCGAGATCGGGTGCTTGCTGATCTTCATCACCCGCTTGGCTTCTTCGACGTTGATGCCCGCCGCTTCCGCCACCTCCTCGATCGAAGGCTCCCGGCCCTTGGCCTGGATGAGCTTCTTGGTGACGTTCCGCAGCTTGCTCATCGTCTCGATCATGTGGACCGGGATGCGGATGGTCCGCGCCTGGTCCGCGATCGAGCGGGTGATCGCCTGCCGGATCCACCACGTCGCGTAGGTCGAGAACTTGTAGCCCCGGCGGTACTCGTACTTCTCGACCGCCTTCATCAGGCCGGTGTTGCCCTCCTGGATGAGGTCGAGGAACGAGAGCCCGCGGTTGCGGTACTTCTTCGCGATCGAGACCACGAGACGGAGGTTGCCCGACGAGAGCTTGCGCTTCGCGTCCTCGTAGGCCGCGTAGGCCGTGCGCACGTGCTCCAGGCGGCGCTCGAGGGCCTCCATCGACTCGAGTCCGTCGCGCTGGATCTCGATCAGGCGGTCACGGATCTCCTGCGCCACCGGGTTCTTGATCTGCGCACCGCGATAGGTGAGCAGGCGCTTCGCGAGGCGACGCATCTCGGCGAGCCGGCTCTCGAGGAGGTCGATGATCGGGCGGATCTTCTTGCCCTGGAGATTCAGCTCCTCGACGAGGAGCACGGACTTGCGACGCCGCGCATGGATGCGGCGCTTGAAGCGGACGACGTCGGAGTCGGGCATGCGCTTCGACTCGGAGCGCGGCTCGAGCTTGTCGAGCACCTCGTGGTCCGTCTTCGCGGCCTCGTAGAGGCGACGCAGCGTCTCGATGTTGCCCGGCAGCCGGTCCGAGAGGTCCGCCTTGCCGACCTCGGGATCCTGCTGGTTGACCTTCAGCGTGCGGTCGAACGCGAGCTCACCGCGCACGACGTCCTCGAGGATCTCGATGGCGCTCGCCATGCCGAAGCCCGAGCTCAGTGCATCGCGACGGAACTGCTTGCGCGTGAGCTCGATCTTCCGCGCGAGGCTGATCTCCTCCTCGCGCGTGAGCAGCGGGATCTCACCCATCTGGGTGAGGTACATGCGCACCGGGTCGTCGATCTTCTCGGTGATCTCCGACATCGATGCGCGCACCGCGTCGACCTCGACGCTCTCCTCGAAGTCGCGCTCGGCGAGCACGCCTTCGGTGCCGGGCGGGTCCTCGTCGTCGGCCGGCCCCAGCGCGGCGAAGGGATCGTCCTCGGCCTTCTTCTGCTGGGCGCCGGCGGGCTGAGCCGCGGCACCGCGACGGCCCTTCGGCGCGCGGCCCTCCTCGACGATCTCGATGCCGGCCTCCTCGATCTGCGCCATCACGAATTCGATCTGCTCGGGCGAGCTCGCGTCATCGGGCAGGATCTCGTTGATCTGCGCGAGCGTCACGGCGCCGGCCTTGCGGGCGTCCTTGATCAGCTTCTGGACTGCGCTTTGCAGTTTCTCCATGGAACGTGCGGTCGAAGGGTCGGTCGTCGCGCGCTGCGGATCGAGGGCTGTGGGCCGCAGCGGCGAGTCGGGGGCGTGAGAGGGACTGGAGGGCTACGAGACTACTCGGAGGGCGGACGGTTCGGATCGGGGGCAGTCGAACGCAAGGGTCAACCGTCGGAGGCGGCGTGCGAACGGCGAAGGAGCTCCTGGTACTTCCGAGTGAGCTCGTCGGCGCGCGCGGCGTCACCGTCAGCGATGGCCTGCTTCACCTGCTGGAGAATGCGTCTGGCTTGCTCCCGAGCGGAATGGAGATCCCGTTCGCGTCGGAGCCTCAGAAACATATCCCGCGGGTCGCGGATTCGCGCCGAACGCTCCCCGGCTTCGTGCAGGAAGTCCAGGAGCAGGCTTTCGTCGGTGAAGCGGGCGAAGAGGTCCTTCATCAGGGCCGCTCGATCTGCCGCTCCGGCGCGTCGCGCTTGCGCCAGACCGTCGAGGACGCGCTGGAACGCCGCGGAGTGGTCGCCGGGCAAGGCGACGGCCTGCTCCAGCATCTGCGGGTCGGCGAGTACGCACGCGAGCAGTTGGAGATCGGCCTGTTCCTGCGGGGAACGCGCGGCCGGGGTCACGGGACTCGGGGGCTTCGGACCGTCTTCGCCCTCGGCCTTGCGGGGTGCGGGCACGACGATGGCCGCCTCGCTCACGCCGAGCTGGCGTGCCATCTCGCTCCGCAGGCTCTCGCGCTGGGCGCGGTCCTCGACCGTCGCGAGGATGCGGCCGCAGTCGGCCGCGAGGCGCCCCACCACCGCTGCGTCCCCGAGGTCCGACTCGCGCCGCTTCTGAGCGAACCAGGCCGTCACCAGGTCCTCGGCGCGCTCGAGCACGCGCGTGAGCTCGGCCCGCCGTTGCGCCGCCTCCGCCGCCGGGATCCCCGGGGCGATCGCCGCGAGGTCGTCCGGGTCGCGACCGTCGGGCAGGAGGGCCACACGGACCGGCAGCTTCGTCGGCACCAATTCGCGAAAGGCGCGGTCGGCCGCGCGGCGCCCGGCGGTGTCGCCGTCGAAGAGCAGCACGACGCCCTCGGTCGCGTAGAGCTCGAGCAGGCGCGCGTGCTCGGCGGTCAGGGCCGTGCCGAGCGTCGCCACGGCTCCGGTGAAGCCCGCGACGTGGCAGGCGATCACGTCGACGTAGCCCTCGACCACGACGATGCGGCGCGTGCCCGCGCGCTTCACCTGCCGCAGGCCGTAGAGCAGGCGCCGCTTGTTGAAGAACGGGCTCTCGGGCGAGTTGCGGTACTTCGCGCGCGGGTCTTCGCCCTTGCCGTAGCGCGCATCGGGCAGCACGCGACCGCCGAAGCCGACGAGGCGGCCGCGGTCGTCGGTGATGGCGAAGGTCACGCGGCCCGCGAGCGGCTCGCGGCCGTCCGCCGCGAGCAGGCCGGCCTGATCGAGCAGTTCTGGCGAGAGCCGCTTCTGCTTCGCGAAGCTGCGCAGGCGACCGCCCTCGGGATGCGCGCCGAGGCCGAAATCCTCCACCGCGACGAGGAGCCCGCGCGCTTCGAGGTACGCGCGGTGCGCGCTCCCGGCCTCGCTCCAGAGCTGCTCCTCGAAGAAGTCGCGCACCTGCCCGAGGACCTCGTTCACCTCGTCGGCGCGCGGTCCCGAACGCGCGGCGCCACCGGCGAAGACCCCCTCGGTCGGCACACCCGCGCGCTCGGCGAGCCGCTCGAACGCCTCGCGGAAGCCGAGGCCCTCGCGTTGCGCCACGAAGGTGAACACGTCGCCGGCGACACCACAGCCGAAGCACTTGTAGTGCTGCGTCTCGGGGAACACCGTGAACGACGGCGTCTTCTCCTGATGGAAGGGGCAGAGGCCGACGAAGTAGCGGCCCTTGCGCGTGAGGGCGACGTAGCCCTGCACGAGCTGCACGAGATCGGTGCGCTCCTTGATCCGGAGCTTGGCATCCTGGAATCGATCCATCGTCGCGGCCGGACTGCGGCGAGCGTCGCACGCGAACTGTCGCACGCGCTCCGGGTACACGAGCGGAGTCGCTCCGCGCGTGCAACCCGGAACCCCAGCTCCTTCAGCGACCGGGCTCGCCGAGCGCCCGGAACAGTCCGACGAGCGCATCCGGGTCCAGGCTCTCGGCGCGTCGCGACGCGAGCGCGGCCAGCCCGGGTGATGCGGCGTCCCAGGCCGGCACCACGCGATCGAAGGCGTGGCGGAGCGTCTTGCGTCGCGCCGCGAAGAGCGCGCGCACGAAGCGCGCGAAGGCGGCGCGACCCGCCGCGTCGCGCAGGCACGCCGCGATCTCGGCACGCGCGTGCAGGGCGACGATCGCGGAGTCCACCTGGGGGCGCGGCCGGAACACCTCACGCCCGACCCGGCGCTCGATGCGCACGTGGTAGAGCGCCTGGAGCAGCGCCGGCAGGCTGCCGTACTCGGCGGTGCACGCGGGCGCGGCGAGCCGCTCCGCGAGTTCGTCCTGCACGAGCACCCCCATCGCCGCGACGGCGTCGTCGCCGCCGCGCACGGCGAGGGCGACGAGCAGGGGTCCCGCGATCGCGTAGGGCAGGTTCGCCGCGACGCAGAGGCGGGCCGAAGGTCGCGCGCGCCGCGCGGCCGCGAGCGCGGTCTCGACCGGTTCCGCCAGCCGGTCCCCGGCCGCCAGCGCGTCGCACTCGACGATCTCCACCTGCGCGCCCGTCGCGACGGGATCGCGCGGGGGGAAGTCCTCGCGCAGGATCCGCGCGAGCCGTGCGTCGATCTCGACGGCGATCACGCACGCCGCACGCGCCGCGAGCGTCCGCGTCAGGAAGCCGAGGCCCGCACCGAGCTCGAGCGCGATCGTCTCGCCATCCACGCGCGCCGCGTCCGCGACCGCGCGGTGCAGCGCGGGCTCGAGCAGGAAGTTCTGCCCATAGCGGCGACTCGGTCGGAAACCGACGGCGTCGAGTCGCGCGCGGTAGCTCGAGAACGGATCACGCGCGTCGGCCTCGCTCATCGCCCGAAGACCTCCTCGAGGACGCGTTCGATCGACGTCGCCGCGGCGGACGGCCTGGCGCCCTGGAGCCAGGCTTCGCGCATCAACGGGCCCGCGTCGCTGCGCTCGAGGAAGCTGCGCAGCGCGCGCAGCGACCGTTCGTCCTGGAGCTCGTTCGCGTCCGCGGCCACGGCGCGCAGGGCCGCGAGCAGACCGCGCGGGTCGGCCGCGACGCGCACGCCGAGAACCCAACGCCGATCGCGCGGCATGCGCAGTTCGATGTCGGTCTCGAGGACCTGCGCTTGGTCGCCGCGCCGCGCCTCGGGCAGGCCGGCGTCGAGGCCGCGCACGACCGCACGCGGCAGGTTCCACGCGTCGATGGCGATCAGCGGCAGCAGCGGCTGCGGCACGCCGCGCCAGGGCATCACCGCGGCCTGGCGCGACAGGAGCCGTTCACACTCGGTGAGGGGCCGCAGCGCCAGGGTCGTCTCGGCGCCGATGATCGATGTCCCGCTCGTCCAGTCGGGGGACGGCGAGAGGGTCCACTCCGCGGCGTTGCCCACCAGGTCGTACACGCCGCCCGACTCGCGACCGGATTCGAAGGCGCCGACGGGCGAGACGTCGTGGAGTCCGAGCTCGGCGACATTGGCCCAGGTCGAACGCGGCGCGTCTCCCCAGGGCAGACGGTGGCGACCGTTGGCACTCGCGACCCAGCGCCATTCGTCGAGGCGCGGCAGACGGCCGAGTCGCCAGCGCGCGAAGCGCTGCGCGGTGTCGAAGTCGAGTCCCACCACCGGCAGCTCCGGCTCACCGCTGCGATTCCAGTCGAGGTAGCTGCGGCGATCGGACTCGCGCGCGCCGCGCGTCGCGAGCCAGCGCTCGAAGTCCGCGCGTGTGCTCTCGAAGCGGTCGATGAAGAAGGGACCGCCGAGCCGCGCGGGACGCGAGACCACGACGAGGTCACGGAGGATGCCGAAACGCTCGAAACGCGGCAGCGCTTCCTCGCGCGGCCGCTCCGCGCTGCACGCCCAAACGGCCGCGAGCATCAGCCACGCGAAGCCCGGCGCTGCGCGGCGTCGTCTCACTGGTTCGTCAGGACCAGGATCTCGACTCGCCGGTTCTGACGCTTGCCCTCGGCGCTGTCGTTGGCCGCGCGTGCCCGGTGCTCGCCATAGCCGGAGACCGCGACGCGATCCTCGGACATGCCCGCGGCGATGAGGAACTCCGCGACGGCCATCGCGCGCTCGACCGAGAGGCGGAGGTTCGTCTTCCAACTGCTGCGCTGGATCGGGTCGTTGTCGGTGTGGCCCTCGACGCGCAGGCGCTTGCCCTGGCTCTGGAGCGTCCCGATCAACTGCTTGAGGGTGCGATCACCCTCGGCGGTGATGGTCGCCTGGCCCGAGGCGAAGAGCACCTCGCCCTCGACGCTGAACACGATGCCTTCGGCGCTCGACGAGACCGAGACGCCCGCCGGCAGGTTGCCACCGGCTTCCGCCAGCAACTTCTCGAACCGGGCCTTCTGCTGCTTCACCCACTCCGCATCGGGGACGGTGGCCTGCAGGTCCTTGAGCTGGCGCTCGAGTTCGGCGTTGCGGCCCTCGATCCGCCGCAGGTAGTCCTGCTGGGAGTCGCGCTGCATGCGCAGGTTGTCGTTGTCGGCGAGCGAACGACGGTACTGCTCCTGGCTGACGCAAGCGCAGAGGACGCCGAGGAGCAACGCGGCGCCGAAGGTGCGAAGACTGCGAATCACGAGACCCCTCCTAGGGTTCCGACGCGCGCGCGACGGCGCGACGCGTGTGCGACGAGCGGGTGCCGCCCGGCGCCCGCGAAGGGCGGGAACGTAGCACGTCGCCGCGGCCGCGGGAACGCTGCGCTCTCCCGCGCGGCCCGTACGTGCGACCGGCCGCACGCGGCGGCCGGCCATTCCCTGCGCCTGGACCGGCGCCGCGACCGGCGCTGGATCCAGCGCTCCGCGCGACGCGAGCCGGCTCACCGCGGCGCGTCCAGCGCGCCGCGGCCGATCACTTCGCCCACATCGACGTGATGCCGGACGGCGGCAGCTCGGCGTTGATCCAGTAGGCCTGGGCCAGACCGAGGAGCATGAGGATCGCACCGACGATGGACGCGGCGAGGACCCAGGCCGGCTCACCGGCCTTCTCCTCCGGCGTGTTCACCCGGGCGCGGGTGC
This sequence comes from Planctomycetota bacterium, assembly GCA_020848735.1. Classification (GTDB taxonomy): domain Bacteria; phylum Planctomycetota; class UBA1135; order UBA1135; family UBA2386; genus JACRLW01. The sequence goes on from JADLHO010000034.1 coordinate 41,772, forward strand.
CACGAGGAGCGCTCGACGCGGCGGCCGCGGCACGCGGGGCGGGCTTCTCGTCCTCGTCGTCGGCGAGGAGCGTGTCCTCGGCGGAGATCTCCTCGGTCACCATGCCGGTGTCGTCCTCGAGGGCCTCGTCGAACACGAGCTCGTTCGAAGCGCCGCGGTTCTTCCGCAAGGACTCGAGATCCTCGCGGCGGAACTTCATCGAATCGCCGTCACGGAAGGCGCGGATCTCGCCCTCGGAGACCAGCTTGCGCAGCTCCTCGCTCTGCATCTTGAGGTCGCGCAGGGCCTTCTCGAAGGAGATGAAGTCGTCGTTCTGTTGGGACACGGTCGTGGACCTCCGGAGCGGCGGGAAGAGGGGGTTGTGGCCCGCCGGAAGGAAGGGAAAGAGAGGGACGAATCGAGCGTGGACGGCCTTGCTCGCCGTGGAACTCGGGTGCGGGAGTCTAACTCGCACCTCCGGCGCTGCCGCGGAAAAAGGTCGCGTCGGTCGCGACGGGTCTCGCCCGCGACCCATCCCCCGATGGCAAGGCCCAGGAGCGACGGCGCGGAGCGCCGCCGGGGCGTTCAGCGACGCGTGCCCTCGGCCTCGGACTCGGCCGCGCTGCCGCGCGGGGGAATGGCCGCATCGCCGGCCTCGCCGAAGCGCCGACGCAGCGCCTCGGAGCTGTACTCGGACTCGTCGTTGTAGCCCTCGATGCGCAGGTCGAGGTCGATGCGTCGCGCGCCGACGAGCGTGAGACGGCGCATGGACTCGGTGCCACCGCGGGCCTCGTAGACGGCGAGCTGCTTCGTGTTCGTGTCGATGACGTAGAGGACCGAGGTCCCGACGCCGTAGCTGCCGGTCACGGCGAGGATGCCGTTCGCGGCGACCGCCGAGCGCCCTTCGTCCCCCATGAAGACCGGTTCCGTGCGCGGCGGCTCCTTGCTGCCGCCCGTGCCGGGCGCGGGGCGCGGGGTCGGCCCGGGGCGATCCTGCGCCAGCAGCGCATCGGCGCCGCGGCCGGCGAAGAAGGCGACGGCGCAGAGGCCGAGAACGACGAGGACTTCGAGGCTGCGACGGCTCATGGTTCTGCGCGGGCATGGGCCCGCCCGGCGACACGGAGGGCGCGCACTCTAGCCCGGACGACCCGCGGGCGCCCGCTGCGAACCGCCCCGCCGCGGGCCGATCGGGGCGCGCGCGGCGCCCAGCTCACGACCAGGCCGGCAGGACGATCCGCGTGCGGAAGCCCTCACCCGGGGCGGAGTCGACCTCGATCTCGCCGCCGTGGTTCCGCACGATCGAGTAGCTGATGAACATCCCGAGCCCGCTCGCATCGGGCCGCCCCTTGCCCGAGAAGAACGGGTCCATCACGCGCGGCAACAGCTCGCGCGGCATGCCCGGACCGTTGTCCGCGACGATCAGCTCGATGCGATCGCCGAGCCGGCGTGCGCGCACCTCGATGCGGTACGGCGGCGTGTGCCCCTCGAACACGTCGAGGGAATTGATGAAGAGGTTCAGCAGCACCTGCTGGAACTCGTGGCGATCGCCGACCAGCAGCGGCAGTTCGGGCTCGATCGCGACGTCCACGGTCACCCCCAGCCGATGCAGGCGGTGCTCCACCAGCGCGCGCGCGCCGTCGATCGCCGCGAGCAACGGGAACGGCACGGGCTGGACCTGCTTCGGCGAGAAGTCGAGCACGCGGCGGGCGATCTTCGCGACGCGTTCGAGGCCGTCGCGCACGAGCGCGAGGTAGGTGCGGTCCCGTTCGGGCAGGCCCTCGCGCGCCTCCAGCCGCCGCACCGCGTTCTGCATCCCGCCGATCGGGTTGTTGATCTCGTGGGCGATGCCGGCGGCCAGGGTCCCCATCGACGCGAGCCGCGCCGACTGCAGCAGGGCCCGCTCGCGTCGCTTCGCCTCTTCGGTCGCGCGCGCGACTTCCCGCGCGAGCTCCTCGTGGTGGCCCTCGATGCGCTCGGCCATCGTGTTGAACGCCGCCGTGAAGACCGCGAGCTCAGGAACGCGCGCGCCGGGCATGCGGAGGTCGTAGCGCCCCTCGCCGAACGCGCGCGCCGTCGCGCCGAAGATGCGCAAGGGCCTCACCACTCCACGGCCGATGAGCCAGTGCGCGGCGAGACCGAAGAGGATCGTGCCGACGAGGAGCGGCACGCCGAAGGCCGCGGTCGGCACCTGCGGCGGCGGCGGCAGCACCGGCTCGAACCAGGCGCCCCCGATCACACGCGACTCGGCGACGATCGCGAGGCAGAAGCCACGTCCGGCGCGCACCAGGCTGCGCTCGCGCGTCGCGGCCTCGATGCCCGCGCGCACCTCACCGAGCGGGAACCGCTCCGGATCGCGCGCGACCGCCCCGAGCGGGCTGATCTCGGTCGTCGATCCGTCGCTCGCCCGCGCGACCAGGAAGGCATCGCGGAAGTAGGGCCGGAAGCGCTCGCGCACGTGGGGGCTGACCAGGCGGCGGAGGAAGGTCAGCGGCGCATCGCCGTCGGCGGGTTCGCCGTCGCTGCCGAAGGCGTAGCGCAGCACGTGATCGTGGATGCGCTCCTCGTAGACCTCGCGGTTCGCGTCGAGCCAGCTCCGCTGCACCGCCCACGACGAGAGCTGCGCCGCGAAGAGCAGCGTCAGGTTGACGACGAGGAGGACGAGCAGGAGCCGGAGACGGAGGGACACGGGGGCCTGCGACGGCCGCGCTCAGCTCATCTCTTGCATGAGCTGGAGCAGCGGCGCCAGCAACGAGTAGACGATGAACCCGACGAAGACCGCGAGCACGACGATCAGCAACGACTCGACGGCGCGCAGCGTGAACTGGATGGTGCGGTCGACCTCGACCTCGTAGCGATCGGCGATGCGCGTGAGCATGCGGTCGAGTTCGCCGGTCTGTTCGCCGACGTCAACCATGTTCACGATGATGTCGTCGAACATGCCGGACTGCCCCATCGGCACCGCGATGCCGGCACCCTCGCGGATGCTGGCGTGGATCCCCGCGATCGCCGCCTGCATGTGCACGTTGCCCGCCGAGGACTGCACGATCTCGAGCGCGCGCAGGTGCGGCACGCCGCTCTGGATCAGCGTGCCGAAGGTGCGCGTGAAGCGTGCGACGAGGACCTTGCCGGTGAGCCGACCGAAGATCGGGAGACGCAGGAGCAGCCGGTCGCGGAGCCGCACGTAGCCCGCCGACTTCGCGGTCAGGGTGCGGTGCACCGCGTAGACCAGCGCGATGCCGAGCGCCCACGCCCACCACCGCGCCTCGAGGTGCTCACCCACGCCGATGAGCAGCTGGGTGGCGCCGGGCAGCTTGTCCACGCCGCCGGCCTGCGACGCGAAGATCTGCTTGAAGCGCGGGATGACGAAGATGAAGACGAGCACGAGCACGAGTCCCGCGACGCCGACGACCGAGACCGGGTAGGCCATCGCGCCCTTGACGCGACCGCGCACATCCTCGGCCTTCTCCATGAAGCCCGCGAGGCGGCCGAGGATCTCCTCCTGCACACCGCCCGCCTCGCCCGCGCGCACCATGCTCGTGTAGAGCTCGTCGAAGACCTTGTCGTGCTTCGCGAAGGCCTCCGAGAGCGAGGTGCCGCCCTCGACGTCCTCGAGCACGTCCGCGATCGTGCGCCGCAGCAGGCCCTGGGGCAGCTGCCCCTCGAGGATCCGCAACGCCTTCGTGATCGGGATGCCGGCCTGCAGCAGGACGGCGAGCTGGGTCGTGAACTCGGCGAGTGCGCGCCGTGAGACGCTGCGCGACGCGAACAATCCGCCGCCCGGAGTCGGCGCCGTCGGTTCCTGGGGACTGGACGCCGCGGGTCGCGGAGCGACCTTGCGCTGGAGCTTCTTCGCCATCGAGGGGTTCTGCGCTGCCGGGGCCGCGGCATCGTGCAACGCCGGGCCGGGCGCGGCAAGGACCGCTTCCGCGCGACGACGGCCTCGCGCGCGCCCCGCCACCGCTCAGGTCGTGAGCCAGCGCTTCAGGAGCACGAAGAGGTCGAAGCCCGACTGCCAACGCGCCCAGGCCAGCGCGAAGACGAGCACGGCCAAGAGGAGCAGCAGGATCGGCCAACGCGAGGAGACGAGGGAGCGCGCGCGGCGCGTCGCGGTGCTGCGGGGCCGCAGCTCCGCGTTCTGGAACTCCACCTCGTGCGGAGTCCCGCCGGCGCTCGGGTCGAGCCGGGCCGCGAGGATCGTGACGTTGTCGGGGGCGCCTCGCTCGAGGACCGCGTTCGCCAGCGCTTCGCACGCGTCCTGCAGCGACGCCGCGCGGAGCTGCGCACCGAGTTCCACCACCGGCAGCAGCGACCAGGCCCCGTCGGTCAGCAGCACGAAGACGTCGCCCGTGCGGAACTCGACGCTCACGAAGTCGCCGTCCGCGCCCTCCTGCCCCGCGCCGAGGCAGCGCGTCAGCAGGTGGCGCGGCTCCTCGAGCGCGTGGTCGACGGAGAGCTGCTCGACGACCCCGCGGCGCACGTGCAGGCAACGCGAGTCGCCGACGTGACCGAGCCACGCGCGGTCGCCGACGACCAGCAGCGCCGTCAGCGTGGTGCCGAGTTCGGCGAGCCGGGCGTTGCCCATCGCGATCTGTCGGAGCCGCGCGGCCGCAGCCTCGAAACCCGCCCGCAGCAAATCCTCGCCGTCGGCCTCGCCCGCGCGCTCCGCGCAGACGGTGCCGAGCGCCCGCACCGCCGCGCGGCTGGCATCGGCACCGCCGGCGAGCCCCCCCATGCCGTCGGCGACCGCGAGCAGCAGCACGCCGCGCTCGGGCAGCGAGAGCACGAGGTAGTCGTCCTCGTTCTCCGTGCGGACGCGGCCCGCGTGGGTCGCGACACCCAGTTCGACGCCGGCGGCGAGGCGGACTCCGGTCATCGCCGCAGCGCCTCCACCGTGCTCGAGGCCACCACTCCGCTCACCGTCCGCACCAGGACCTGCAGGTAGCGCGCGCCCGGCGGCCAGGCGAAGTCCGCCTCGGCGAGGAGCTGGCCGCCGTCCCCCTCGCGTTGGGACTCGAGCAGGGCGCGCGCGAAGCGGCGCGACTCGTCGTCGTCGATGGCGACGCCGTCGATCCGCGTCGCGACGGAACCGAGGCCCTCGCCGGCGCGAGCTCGCACCCGGGCACGCCCGGCGACGAACTCGATCTCGATCGCGACGCGCGCGCGGTCGGCGATCGCGCGCCGGCACGCCGAGCCCTTGAGATCCCGCGCGAGCGCGGCGACGAGCAGCGACACCGTGGCGTCGCGCACGTTCGCGACGACCTGGTCCTCGCGACTCGCGACGAGGAAGGGCGGCACGAGGATCGACTGGACGAAGCTCCAGAGGTTGCCCCGCCCGGTCAGCGCCAGTTCGACGACGGCACCGCTGCCCACCGCGCGGTACACGAGCCGGCCTTCCTCCACGTCGAAGAGCATCGCCTCGAGCGAGGCGCGCGACTCGAAGCTGTGATCCTGCACGAGCGCACCGAGTCCGACGAGGAGCCAGGTCGCGGCGGTCAGGGGCCAGCGGTCGTTGATGCCGCGCTCCTCGATCGCGCCGTCGACCACCCGCTGCACGACCAGCACGTAGTCATGGCCGGCGGCGCGCGCGCGCGCGAGCAGCGCGGAGAGCAGCGGGTCGTCGGGAGCGAGCACGTCGCGGACGTCGCGCAGTCGCGCGCCCAGGGCGCCCTCGCCCGCGTCGTCCGCGAGCGCGCGCGCGAACACGCGCGCGGCACGCAGCGCGCCGCCGACGGTCGCGGCGTCCACGAGCACCTCGCCGTCGGCACCGGCGAAGGTGCGCGCGTACGCGCGGGTCGGCGCAGCGCTCGGCTCCGCGGTCGCTTCCACGACGCCGCCGCCGGCGACGAGCACCGAGAACGGCAGGGGCACCTGCTCGGTCAGGCTCGCGGGGTCGCCCTCCGGCGTGCCCGCGCAGGCGACGGCACCGAGCGCCGCCAGCAGCCCGAGGGTGCACCACGCCGGCCGCCCGCTCATCGTGAGCGGACCTCCGTGACGAAGGCCTCGCCGCCGGCGATGCGGAGTCCGGCCAGCGCGAGGTGCGGATCCTCGGCACCGGGCACGAGTCCCACGCCATCGCGGCGGAGCTGGAGTTCCCGCACGACCCCGGGCCAGCCGCGCGGCACGCGGCCGTCGGAGCCGATGGGCAGCGTCGGGTCCTCGCCGCTGGCCGAGCCGCGCAGGATCGCCCGGTTCGCGATGAAGACGTCGAGTTCGTCGCGTACGCCGCGGGTCGCGGCGTCGTGGATGCGCTCGAGATGGCGCGCGTGATCGGCCCGCCACTCGAGGACGAGCGGCCGACCCCGTGCATCGGGCGGCGGACAGGGCAGGTCGAGCACCCACTCGCGGACGCCGAGATCGAGGCCGAGGATGCGGTCGCCGAGTTCGGTGCGCACGAGGTCGCCGAGCGCGACCGCCACTTCGCGCGGCGGTGGCCAACGCGCGGGATCGGCGAGCGTGACGGCGAGCGCGCGCACCGCCGCCGCATCGATGCCCTCGCCGCGGACCGCCGCGCCGTGCAAGGCGAGGCCGTCGAGCTCGGCGACCCCGAACGCCGCGAGCTCGAGTTCGACGCCGAGCGGCAGCCTCACGAAGTCGGGCTCGTCCGCGACGAGCAGGCCGAGCAGGCGCACGACCGCGACCGCCTGATGGAAATCGATGCCGGCGATCGGCTGGGTCGAATGCCGATCCCCGGCGAGTCGTCCGTGCGGAGTGAAGCCGGCGGGGCTGAGGCGCGCCTCGCCCAGCGGATCGTCGGCGGCGACCAGGGCCGCGCGGGCGCCGGACGACAACGACGCGACCCGCGCGAGGCCGGCGTCGACGATGGCGAAGTACTCCGCGCGCGAGAGCTCGGCGTCCTGCAGGTACACGTCGGGCACGTTGCGCACGTCGCTGGGCAGCGAGGGCCGGAAGCGCGCGCGCCCCGCGACCTCCGGCGGAACCGGGTCCTTGAACACGCGCCCGACGCCGGGTCCCGTCACCGGCACGAGCCGGATCGCGCCGATCGCCGGCGCCAGACCCGGCCGCAGATCGCGCAGCTCGACCGCGCGCAGCGTGGTGCGGATCGTGCGCACCGGCACCTGCACCTCGCGCGGTCCGGCGGGCGAGAGCACGCGCAGATCGAGGCGCGCATCGCGGCCCGCGGCGAAGCCCGCCGAGCCGAGCGCGGCGAGATCGGTCGCGGCCGCGGCGACCTCGAAGGGCACCACGAAGCGCAGCTCCTCGCCGGCTCCCCGTGCCTCGACCCGTGCGGCCGCGATCGAGGTCTCGCCGACGAGCAGCCTCCACGGATGGCCCACCCGCGCGGGGAGTTCGGAGGCGAGCGTGATGCGCAGCGGCTGTCCGAACTCGAACATCGCCACCGGCTGCGCGGGGCGCAGCGGCGCATCGTGCGCGAAGAAGCGCGCGACGCGGGCGAGACGCGCAGCGCCGGGACCGATCACCGTCGCGGCGTCCCGCGCACCGATGCGCACGCGCACGGGTCGACCCAGGACGTCCTCGAACTCGAGCAGGAGTTCGTGCCAGCCGCGGCCGATCGAGACCGGCGGCAGCAGCGATTGCAGCGGCGCACTCGGCACGCCGAGCTCGCGCGCGACGAAGGCCTCGCCGATCCGCGTCCAGATGCGACCGCGCACGAGCCGCGCATCCGCGGGCCGCAGTTCCCAGGCGGCGCCCTGCGCGATCGTCGCATCGCGCACCTCGAGTACCGCCTGCTCGACGAGTTCGCCGAGGAAGGCATCGTCGGCGACGGCCGGCAGGTTGAGCTCGAGCGGGCCTTCGAGCACGCGCACGGTGCGCGGCGGCAGATCGAGCTCCGCGGCGCGCCGCGCGTCGTACACCGTGGCGAGGAGCTGCCACTCGCCGGGCTCGATCCGTTCGACGGCGATCGTGGCCGCACCGTCGTCGAGATCCTCGAGCGCGACCGGCGTCACCGCGCCGTCGGCCCGCGTGATCGAACACCGCAGCGGGCGGTAGAGCGGATCGACGCGGAGCTGCATGCGCCAGGGCCCGCGATCGGCGACGAAGCCGCGGTCGAACTCGGCGATCCCGTTGCGATCCGCGCCGACGCGGGGCGCGGGCCGCAGGACCTCTGCGGGGTCGGCGCTGCGCACGACGAGGTCCTCCTCGTAGATCTCGCCGGGATTGCCGACGGGATCCACGAGCCGGAAGGCCCAGCGCCCGCTCGGCGCCAGCGCACCGGGGCGACTCGCGGGCAGGACGGCATCGAGTCGGTCCCCGCTGCCGCTCGTCACGGGGAGGATCGTCCAATCCTCCGCCGCCGCGCCGGGGGCCCGCGCGAGCAGCTTGAGACCGGGCTCCGACTCCGCGATCCGGAAGCGCAGCGTCGCGCCGGCGCTGTCCTGCACGACGACGTCGCCCGCACCGGGTCCACCGACCTCGAGGATCGCGGGGGCGCCGAGGTCGAGGTCCGCGAAGGCGAACTCCGGCGTGAGCTCGACGTTGCCCGCGCGGTCGACGGCCCGCAGCCGGATCACGCAGGGCCCGGAACTCCGCACCCCCGGGAACTGCGCGAGCAACAACTCGCGCGCCGTGCCGCCGCGCGCGCTGGTCCGCAGTTCCACCTCGACGAGCTCGCCGCGACCGACACCGAGGCGCACGCGCTCGACCTCGAGGGTCAGGCTCGCCAGGCCACCCACGTCGGCCGCGTCGATCTCCACGAGGTCCTCGCCGCGCAGCGCATCGGGGCTGCCGATCGCACGCGGGACGCGGAGCGCCGCGGTCGGCGCGAGGTCGTCGATGAGCAGACGACCGCGGCCGATCGGCGCGCGTCCGGGCACGAGGAAGGTGATGTCGACGCTCTGCCCGCCTTCGCAGAGCCTGGCCAGATCCGCGATGAAGGGCACGGCCTTCGGCGAGAAGCCGAGCATCCCATCGACGACCTCGACGATCGGACCGAGCGGACGCCGCCCGAGGACGAGACCCTCGCGATCGACCATGATCTCGAGCTCCGCGGGGCGGAAGCCGCCGAACGCGAAGCGCGAGTCCTGCACGTCGGAGCTGCGCAGCACGTCGACGCCCGCGTTGCCGACGAGGGTCAGCGCACGGGCGCCGGCCCGCGGTGCGGGGTCGAGGAACACCGTCTGGCCATCGGGAGCGTAGGCCAGGACCGCCGCCACGACCGCGAGGGCGAACGTCGCGACGGCGATCGTCGCCAGCGCGCGGCGTCGCGGCTGCAGCAGGCGATGGAGTCGCTCGGCGACGAGCAAGGCCGAGGCCGGCCGCTCGTCGGGATCGAGCCGCACGAGCTGCATCACCAGGCGCTGCAGTTCGCGCGGCACGCCGGCGCGCGCACGCAGGGGTCGGATGCGGCCGTCGAGGGTCTCGCGCGCGAGTTCGCGCGCCGTGGAGCCGGCGACCGGCAGTTCGCCGGAGAGCGCCTCGTACGCGATCACGCCGAGGCTGTAGAGATCCGCGCGCGGGTCCACCGCACGGCCGGCGAGATGCTCGGGTGCCGAATAGGGCGGGTTGGCGAAACCACTCGGGGAGTCCTCGCCGGACTCGATCGGGCCCCCGCTGCGCGCCGCCGGCGGCGGCTGCACCGCGATGCCGAAGTCGAGCACCTTCACCGCGAGGCGATCTTCTCTCTGCACGACCATCACGTTGCGCGGGGAGAGATCGCGGTGCACGACCATCGCGCCGTGGGCCGCCGCCATCGCGCGGGCGATCTGCTCGAGCAGATCGACGACGAGGGCAGGGTCGACGGGCTCGTTGGCGCTCAACCACTCCGCGAGGGTCTGTCCCTCGACGAGTTCGACGGCGAGATAGACGGTCCCATCGGGCGAGGCGCCGACGTCCAGCACCCGCGCGGTCCCCTCGTGCAGCACACGCCCGGCCTTGCGGGCTTCGGCGAGGAACCAGGCGCGGAAGTCCGCGCGCGCGGCCCAGCGCGGGTGCAGCACCTTGAGAGCCACCGCGACGAGCGAGACCTCGTGCACGGCGCGGTACACCGTGCCCATCCCGCCCCGGCCGAGCACGCCGACCACGCGGTACTTGCCATCGACGACGCGCCCGACCAGGGGCCCTTGCGTCTCGTCGTCGCCGCGGCGGATCGGTGCGAGCACCGCGCGCAGCTCGACGAGGGGCCCACCGCAATGCGCGCAGCGCGCGTCGTCGCGGTCGAGGATTCCCTCGCAGGTCAGGCAGATCTTCATGTCGTCATGCGAGGCGGATGCGGATCGTCGCGCCGACGAGAGCATGCCGCCAGACGCCACGCGTGCATCAGGCGATCGACGAGCGGTCTCGACTCAACGCGGCGAAGGTCCGGGGGTGGGCCTGCCCTCGCCCGGAACCAGCGAGTTGCGCCAGGTGTTGGCGAGCCGCAGGTCCGCCGCCTCCACGCCGACGAGCCCCGGCCGCAGGGCGAGGATCTTGCCGAGGACCTCGGCGCGCGTCGCGGCGCTGACCGCGCCACCGTGCCGCTCGGCCAGGCCATGCCCGAACCAGGCGACGCGCGCGTCGGCGGTCTCGAGTCCGACCAGGACCTGCGCGTGGCGCGGATCCGCGACGAACGCGTACCCGAGATTGCGCGGGTCGATCGCGAGCAGGCGCGGCGCGTCGCCGCGGAGGGCCGCCACCGCATCGCGCCATTCCGCGGCCACCGCGCACGCGGCGACGACGCGCAGGTCGACGCACGCGACCCCGGCCTTCAGCGCGTCGACATCGAGGGGCGCCGCCCCGTCGAGCGCGATCTGCGGGAGTTCCTCGCAACGCGTGCCGCCGCTCGGCAGCGCCACGCCCTCGGCATCGAAGAGCACCGTCCCGCGCTCGCTGGCGAACCAGCGCGCCACCGGGCGCCGCAGCGCCACGCGCAGGCCGAAGCGGTCGGGGAAACGCCGTTCGAGCGAGGCCCGCAGGACGAAGGGGGAAGCACGCAGTCGCTCCAGGACCTTCGTCGCGGCGGCCTCATCCATGATCGCGATGCTGCCGCGCAGGCGAGGTTCGAAGTCGCTGAGAACGGCGCGGAACAGTTCGCCGCGCAGCCACTCGGGCACGGCGATCGCGCTGAGGCGATCGGTGGCGACGAGCGGTCCCAGCGGCGCTTCGCCGCCGGACGCGGCAGCCTCGGCGCTGCCGAGCCGAAGGCGCGAGGCGAGGACCTGCCAGGCCCGCGGTCCGGCCAGGACGAGGGTCGCGGCGAGACCACCGACGACGACGAGGCGCAGGATCCAGCGCAAGGTGCTCGATCCCGACTCGCGGGACGACTCGTCACGCGGATCGTCGGACTTGGGGCTCATGCCGCGCTCCTCGTCGGACTCGGGATCGAGGTCCTGGTCCAGGCTGGCACCGGGCCTCGCACCCCGCGTGACCGCGCGTGCAGCCCGCGGCGCTCAGCCGAGAACCCGTCCCAGGAGCTCGTCCCGGGTTCTCAGTTGAGACGGGTGACCGCCGGCTTCTCCGCCGGCTTCGCGGCGACCACCGCGCGGCCGCCGTGCTCGCGCTCGACGTCCTCGACGAAGATCTCGACGGTGTCGAGCAGGTTCTCGAAGAGCTCGCGGTCGAGGGTCACCTCGGCCGAGCCCTTGCTCGCATCGAGTTCGTGCTCGAGCAGGCGAGAGAGGACCTTGAGCTGCGAGAGATGGCGATGCACGAACTTGTTCGTGCCGGTGTCGGACTTGTCCATGAGGCCTCCGGGAGGACGGCCGGTGAGGGCCGTGGGTCGATCGCGATGCTCCGGACGACGAGTCCACGCCGGGCGCCGGCGGCTGCGCCGCCATGCCTTGGCACCCGCGCCGGACGTCCATCAGGACGCCGCGACGTTCGAGTCCTCACCGCCAGGACCCCGAAGTCCGCGAGCCTCGAACGCGAGCTGCAAGTGCCGGCTCGCCGAACTCTGACCGGTCGTGGACTCCGAGTGGGCCGGAGCATACCTTCGCCCCCCGTCGAATCAAACGCGCGGCGCGTCGGCGCTCGCCGAGCTGCTTCGGCCGACCTGGACACGGCATGCGGTTCAAGGGCTACACCCTCAACGAGTTCCAGGTGCGCGCCGTGCGCGCGATCGAGGACGGGCGCGACGTGCTCGTCTCGGCGCCGACCGGTGCGGGGAAGACGCTGGTCGCCGAGTTCGCCATCGACCGGGCCGTGAAGCTCGGCCGGCGCGTGATCTACACCGCGCCGATCAAGGCGCTCAGCAACCAGAAGTACCGCGACTTCCAGTCCGAGGGTCTCGATGTCGGCCTCTCGACCGGTGATCTGACGCTCGAGCCCGGGGCTGCGATCGTCATCATGACGACCGAGATCTTCCGCAACGCGATCTTCGAAGACCCCCGCCGCTTCGACGACGTCGAGCACGTCATCTTCGACGAGATCCACTTCCTCGACGATCCGGAGCGCGGCACCGTCTGGGAGGAGAGCCTGATCTTCGCGCCCAGGCACCTGAAGATCGTCGGGCTCTCCGCGACGATCAGCAACCTCGCGCAGTTCGGCAAGTGGCTCGGCGAAGCACGCGGCCACGACCTCGAGATCGTGCGACACGACAAGCGCCCGGTGCCGCTCGACCACCAGCTCTTCCATCGCGACGTCGGGCTCTTCAAGATCGCGCAGCGACAGCGCGCGCTGCAGACGGTCAAGCGCCTGCGCGCCCAGGAGTCACCACGCGACCGAGGGCGCAGCCGGGGCCGCGGCAGCAGCCGCGATCGCCGCGGCGGCCACGATCGTGGGCCACATCCTTCGCAACTCGTCCTCGACCGTCTCGAGGACGATCGCCTGCTCCCCGTGCTGTTCTTCTGCTTCTCGCGCAAGGAGTGCGAGATCAAGGCCGAGCGCAATCTGCACCGCCGCGTGCTCACGCGCCCCGAGCAGGAACGGATGCAGCAGCTCTTCGACGAGGTCTGCACGCGCTTCGAGCTCGATCCCGACCGCGATCAGGCCCTCCATCACATCCTCGAGCGCGCGCTGCAGGGCGTCGGGTTCCACCACGCCGGCATGCTCCCGATCCACAAGGAAGTGGTGGAACGCCTCTTCACGTCCGGACTCCTGAAGCTCCTCTTCACGACCGAGACCTTCGCGCTGGGCATCAACATGCCCGCGCGCACGGTGGTCTTCGACTCGCTGCGCAAGTTCGACGGCGTGACCTTCGACTACATGCCGGCACGCGACTACCTGCAGATGGCGGGTCGTGCCGGGCGCCAGGGCATCGACAAGGAAGGCCTCGTCATCTCGATCCTCGACGACGAGGCACTCGCCGATGCACCGCTCGCCGATCTCTTCGGCGGCAAGGTCGAGCCGATCCAGTCGCGCTTCAACCTCTCCTATTCGACGATCGTCAACCTCTGGGAGCGCATGGGCGAGGGCCTGCTCGACGCGTACGACAAGTCGTTCGCGGCGTTCCAGGCGACAGGTGGCAGCCAGAAGAAGCAGGAGCGGGCGCGCAGCCACGCGCGTGCCGCGCTGCGTGCGCGGATCGCGGTGCTCGAGCAGGCCGGCTACGTCGACGCGAACGGCAAGCTGCTCGACCGCGGGCGCATCGCGCAGCGCATCAACGGCTACGAGATCCAGACGACCGAGCTGCTCTTCGACGGCGTGCTCGACGAACTGGACAAGGCCCAGCTCGCGGTCCTCTTCTGCGCCGTCGTCCACGAGTCGCGCCGCGGTCAGGACTCCGCCGAAGGACGCCGCGTCGTCGCGGCCGCCGTCGCGCGCCGCGCGGAGAACGCCGTGCGACGCTTCCAGGCGATCGAGGCGCTGCACGGCTTCCGCAGTTCGATCAAGGCGCTCGACTTCGGACTCTCGGTCGGTGTGCTCGCGTGGGCCCAGGGGGCGAGCATGCGCAAGGTGGAGCACGTCGCTGCCGCGGACGGCGGCGACTTCGTCCGCACGCTGCGCATGGCGATCCAGATGATGCGGCAGCTCCGCAGCGCGCTCGGCAAGGGGTATCCGCTTGCCGATCGGCTCGAGGAAGCGATCGTCACGGTGAACCGGGACGAGGTTGACGCGAAGCGGCAGTTCGAGCTCGGCTGAGGATCCCTGATCCACTTCGTTGGGCCGCGCCGCGGCGCCGCCTTGCCCGACCGCGACCCGCTTGCGGTTCCAGAAGCCCAGCCCGCCGACTCCGCGGCGATTCCCCGCCGACCGCATGCCCCGCCGTCAGGCCGGCTCCGGCTCCTCCCCCACCGAGTCCACCGGCGCCCGCCACTCCGCCACGCTCTCTCCGCGTCGCGCAAGCGGATGGGTGCTGTGCTCGCGACCCTGATCCTGTCGCCAGCCCAGCAGTTCCCGGATCGTCAGTCGGCGCGGCAGCAGCCCGAGCAACTCGGCCGGGCTCCGCTCCTCGCCATTGAAGCGCACCC
>JADLHO010000035.1 GCA_020848735.1 Planctomycetota bacterium
CGTTCAGAACGGCTGGTCGACAGAGTCGCGAGCCGCTGACGTCGACGCGACGGCGAGGACGGCGCCATGACGCTCCCTGTCTCGTGCCGCAACCAGCCGGACGACTCCGACATGCGCCGGACGCAGATCGACCCCTCCGTGGTGGTCAGGCCGCTCGGCGAGGCCGCGATCGCTGAGGCCATGCGGCGAGCAGTCGCCAAAGGCCTGCGGCGACTCATCGGTGCGCTCGATGCCGAGATGCCGCGGTGGACGGGTGAGAGCACCGCGGCGAGTCCCAACTCCAGGGAGGTCGACCACCCTCGGTCTGTCTCCCCACACACACGCTCCCGTCGCCCCCCCCACTGAACCATGACCACCATCCGCGTTGTCGCTGTGAAGTTCTCGAGCGCACGCCCGCATGAAGTGCGCAGCGGCCTGCTCGGCTGGGTCGCCGTCACCTTGCATGGCGGCTACCTGCTCGACGGAATCACCGTCCGTCGCACGAGCGCCGGCCGCGTAGCGCTCAGCTTCCCGGCAAAGGTCGACGCGCACGGCATCCAGCGGCCCTATTTCAAGCCGCTGACCGACATGGCTCGCCGCGAATTGGAGGAGCAGGTCCTCGCCGCAATCGGGCGGGAGCACGAGCTGGCGCCGTGACCGAGGCAGCCATGACCCGCTCTCGCAATCCAGGCGATCTCACCGAATCCGAGCGCTTCGCCGAGCTCGCCGAACTGCTCGCCCGCGGCGTCCTGCGCTGGCGCGCTCGGCGCGGAGATCTCTCCGCAGATCCCGAGAAGCGACTGGATGCGGGTGGCGGATCCGAGGCTCTATGTGGCTCGCACGCTTTGAACCCGAGATCCAAGGAGCCCGCCGCATGAACACGATCGTCCAGCAGGTCCGCGAGCTGCAGCGCCTCAGCCCCACCGAGCTCGCCGAGCGCTACCTCGAGCTGTTCGGCAGTCCGCCGCGCGTCCGCAACAAGGCCTTCCTGCAACGGCAGCTCGCGTGGAAGTTGCAGGAGCGCGCGCTCGGCGGGCTCTCGGAGCACGCCCGCACGCGGCTCGACGAGCTGATCGCAAAGCTCGACGTCCGGCTCGCGCCACCAGAGCCGCGCGCACGACAGACTGCTCCGAAGGTCGGGCCTCGCGCACCGCTCGCGGGCACCACGCTGACGCGCGAGTGGCACGGCCAGCAGATCCGGGTCGAGGTCCGCGAGGACGGCTTCGAGTTCAACGGCGTGCGCTACAAGTCGCTGTCGGCGATCGCCCGCGCCATCACCGGCACCAACTGGAACGGTCGACTCTTCTTCGGCCTGACCAAGAGGACGAGCGCCCGATGATCGCCCGCGCGCAGATCCAACAGCGCCGCGTCGCGGTCTACACGCGCAAGAGCGTCACCGAGGGGCTGCAGCAGGAGTTCAACAGCCTCGACGCGCAGCGCGAGGCCTGCGAGGCCTACGTGCGCAGCCAGCAGGGCGAGGGCTGGGTCGCGTTGGACGCGCGGTACGACGACGGCGGCTTCTCCGGCGCGACCACCGACCGTCCCGGCTTCCAGCGGCTGCTCGAGGACATCGAGCACGGGCGCCTCGACGTCGTCGTGGTCTACAAGATCGACCGCTTGAGCCGCTCGCTGCGCGACTTCGCCAAGCTGATCGACTTCTTCGAGCGCCACCAGGTCACCTTCGTCAGCGTCACGCAGCAGTTCTCGACGGCGACCAGCATGGGACGGCTGACGCTGAACATCCTGATGTCGTTCGCCGAGTTCGAGCGCGAGGTCATCGGCGAGCGCATCCGCGACAAGAAGCGAGCGACTCGGGCCCGCGGCCTGTGGACTGGAGGTCGCCCACCGCTCGGCTACTCGGTCGTCGACAAGAAGCTCGTCGTCGACGAGGACGAGGCTGCGCAGGTCCGCGAGAGCTTCAGGCTCTACCTGCAGGGCAGCTCGCTGCGCGAGGTCGTCGCCGAGCTGCGCCGGCGCGGTTGGCGCAGCAAGACCTACGCGAGCCGCCACGGTCGCCCCAGCGGCGGTCGGCCGTTCTCGAAGACGACGCTCGACGCCATGCTCCGCAACCCGACCTACCGCGGAATGCTGCGCTGCGGCGACGATCTGGTGCGCGGCGCCCACGAGCCGATCGTCGACGCCGAAACCTTCGAGGCGGTGCAGGCGCGGCTGAGACAGAACGCGAGCCACGGCGGCGCCGCGACCAAGAACCGCACGGGCGCCCTGCTGCGCGGCCTCGTGCGATGCGGGCGCTGCGGCTCGCCGATGCTGCACACCTTCTCGACCAAGCAGGGTCGGCGCTTCCGCTACTACGTCTGCTCGCGCGCCCACAACGAGGGCACGAGCGCCTGCCCCGGCGCGCGGGTGGCCGCGGGGAAGTTCGAGAAGTTCGTCGTCCAGCAGGTGCGCGCGATCGGCGCCGACGAGGCGCTGCTGGCGCGGACGGCGTCCGCCGCCGAGCGACTGGCCGACGAGCAGCGCGAGCAGCTCCGTGGCGAGTTCGCCCGCGTCGAGCGTCGGCTACGGCGCCAGCCCGACGGCGAGCGCGAAGAGGACCTCGAGCGCCGGGCCGGCGAACTGCGCGACGAACTCGACCGAGTCGGCGAGGGCGTCGTCGATCCGGTCAAGCTGCGCACCGCCCTCGCCGGCTTCGACCCGATCTGGGAGCAGCTTTTCCCTGCGGAGCGCGAGCGCATCCTGCGGCTGCTCGTCGAGCAGATCACGTATCAGCCAGACGGCGGCGAGGTCGAGATCGCGCTGCGACCCTGCGGGATCACCACCCTGGCTGCCGAAGCCGAGGGGGTCGCATGAAGCTGCGCGCGAAGTTCGAGCGGCAGGCGGTCGCCGCACCGGCGCCGAAGCCGGCGGCGGAGATCACCGAGTCGGAGCGCGACGCGACGGTCACGCCCGCGGCGCGCAATCTCGCGCTCGCCCATTACCTCAGCCGCATGGTCGAGCGCGGCCTGATCGCCGACTACACGCAGGCCGCGAGGATGCTCGGCGTCAGCCAGCCGCGCGTCACGCACCTCATGAGCCTGCTGCTGCTGTCGCCCGCGATCCAAGAGGAGATCCTGTTCGGGAGGATCGCGCCGGGGGACAAGGAGCTGCGGAGGATGGCGAGGGTGGCGGAGTGGCGCGAGCAGGCAAGTTTGCGGGCGCGATGATCTCGTGGGGCAACGAGCCAAGACACGGTCGAGACGCCAGTGTCGCGCCGGGCCGCGCGCGGGAGACCAACGGCACGCGTCCGTCCCCACCATGTGACTCACCATCCACGCCTCGAGGTCACTCGCGTGACGCGAGGCACATCGCTCGATTGCCTCGTGGAGCACTTGTGGACAACCTCGCCCTCCATTGGGGGGCGCTCCCCCGGCGGGGACAATAGCGGGTTGCACTCAACCGGTCCTTCGCAGCGTCCCCGCCGGCCGCGATGCGGAGGCGGCAACGACCCTGACCGAGGGCGCAACTCGGGCGCGTCAAAGTGCCTCCTTGCCGCACCCGAGGTCGCGGAGGATGGTTCCGGGTCATCGCATTGTCGCATCATGACCAAGCACGCTGCGGTCCGCTTCGAGCGCCTTCTCCGCCGGCTGTTCACCCATTGGTCGGCTGGCTTGGTTTCGCTCGTGCGGGCGCGGCGCGGCCCGCTGCCGAATCTGCACAGCCAGAAGCTACGTAGGGCGATCGAGAAGCTTCAAGACGAAGCGGAGAAGTGCCGCTTCCGCACGCTGGTCATCAACGGCATGCGTGATCGCTACGAGCGCAGGGTCAGCTGGCGCGTGCGGACGAACGGCGGTCGCGGGCCACTCGCAAGACGAACGGCCTTCATGGAGTGGTACGAGAACCACGTGGGTGCCCGGAACTGCGTCTACGTGTTCTGGGCGGGACGCCGCTGTCGGTACGTCGGCCGGACCACTGTGGGACGAAGTCGACCGAAGACGCACTTCGAGAAGCACTGGGCTGCCGGCGTGACGCGCGTCGACGTCTACGAATGCCGCGGCCGCCGCGACCTGGCAGCTCTGGAATGCCTCGCGATGCATCGCTTCCAACCGTCGCACAACCGGGCGCGGTCGGCGCAACAGCGTTACCTCGGGAAATGCCGGGTGTGCGCACTCCGTCGGCGTGTTCGGCTGGAAGCGCGGCGGATCTTCCGGCTGAGGTAGGTTGCGGAAGGTCCTGTTCGACGCCTCGAGCAGCGCGATCGAGCGACCAAGCGCAGGTTCGGTGCGCGCACTTCGGCGCGAGCGCAGGGTCCTCGCTGGGACCTCGGGACGATCCAGTACTCGCGCCGTCACTCCGGTGCGCGACCCGCAGTCACGCAGCCGCCGCGGCATGCGCGCGGCCTCGTTTCCCAGTTACGAACAGCGTCAGCCTCACTCCGCACTCCGCTGCTCTCGGGTTCTTAACCCACCCCCTGCTCTCAGACTCTGAGAGCAGTTCCCGCCCCTCGGCAGCCCCTCTGGGCACCCCGCCGGGTCATGAGCCCTCGAGCACCTGGCGGAGCCCCCGAACGACCGCCCGTAACCCTCGCCCTTCTCGCCACTTGTGCGCGCGCCCAAAACGAATGCGCCCCCGGGCTTCTGGCCCAGGGGCGCGTTCGCGGCTGGCGCTGCCAGCCCTGTTAGAACAGTCCTGACGCTCTTCGTGATCGAGTACGTCACGAAGAGCGTTCGGAGATGGAGCAGTCCTCACTCGCTTCGTGACGTCGAATGGTCCGCACGCTACGCATCTCGGCAGACCTCAGCCGACGGAACTCGTCCGGCTTCTCCGAGCAGATCGGAGCCGAGGTCGACCTCCTCGCGAACGCGCTCGGCGACGTCCTCGGGCAGGACGTCGTCGACCGCTGCTTCCTACCCGGTCCGAGCCGCGGGCCGCTCCGCTCGAGACTGCTGCAGGCACCTTGCGTCCTGTCGTGCCAGATCACGGAGCGCGGCGGGAACTCACGTTCCTTGGAGACTGCGCTGTTGCGCGAAGTGCCAGGACTCGCACGCCAGCCCGCCGCGGGACCCCGGACCCCAGACCCCGGACGATCAAGGATTCGAGAATCCGTGGAATCTCCCGTGACGCAGCTCGCCTCCTGCGCTACGCATGCCGCCCGAAGAACGACCTGGGGAAGGGCCATGCTCGTGAGCGCCAAGTCCAAGTTGCGTTGCTCCAAGTCCTCGCGTTGCCCACTCGGCCCAGGCGAGCCGGGGCAGTTGCACATCGCGGCGGCGACGCTCCTCGCCGCGGCGGTCGCGTTTGCCGCCGCGTGGGCCAGCGGCCCGCGAATTGGAACCACTGCCGGTGGCACACTCCGCATCGGAACGCAGCTCGCACCGCGGACTCCCACGACGAGCAACGCGCCGCGGACCGACGATGGCGGCGCCGGAACGGACGCGAGCTGTCGCAGCGGTATCGACGGAATCGGCGCCGTGCCGCTGCCCCTCATCGTCACTGGACCCTCCACCGGCGGACCGCCGTCCAAGACCGCGGACGGCCCGTTCACGCAGGAGAAGACCCCTACGGAGCAGAGCAGGAATCCGGCGATCCCGAGCGCACCGGGCTCCACGGTGCGGCTCGACGGCAGCGTCGTCTACCACCTGCCCTTGCTCGAGCCTCCGTCGATCCGCAATGGCGGCATCGGCATGGGCCTGACCTATCGCACCTGGACCGACGCGGCATTCCACGAGGGTTCGGCCACGGAGGGCTTCGGCGAATCGTTGCACTTCTCGTTCATCGACTCCGTCACCGAGGTCGACGAGGAGCTCGTCTGGATCACCGGCACCGGCGATGTGAACGTCTGCGTCGTCGACACGGGTACGACCTATCCCCTGAGCGAGACCTGGTGGGTCGTCCAGGATCAATTCGCCCTCTCGCGCTTCCGCCGCTATGTGCGCAGCGGCGAAGAGTCGCCGACCCTCGAGCGCTACCGGCCCAACGGCACGGTGATC
>JADLHO010000036.1 GCA_020848735.1 Planctomycetota bacterium
GCCCGGCGGCAACTGGGTGGGCGCCAGTTTGCTTCAATGGGGCCGCGCTCCGGAGAGCGCGGAAGGCGGCCGAGACCTCGTCGCAGTAGTCCGCCCAGTCCCGGCTTCAATGGGGCCGCGCTCCGGAGAGCGCGGAAGGTCGCCGATGCCGCGCAGAGCGGCGTGGCCGCGTTCCTGCTTCAATGGGGCCGCGCTCCGGAGAGCGCGGAAGGGAGCGCCGTGACGTTCGGCGCGATGTGGTCGGTGACGCTTCAATGGGGCCGCGCTCCGGAGAGCGCGGAAGGCCATGAGCATCGGAGCACTCCGCGGGCGCGGCAACCGCTTCAATGGGGCCGCGCGCCGGAGCGCGCGGAAGGCAGCTCGCGGGATCGGTCGAGGGCCTCGGCCGGCGCATGCTTCAATGGGGCCGCGCTCCGGAGAGCGCGGAAGGTCGGAGGTTGGCGATGTGCTCGCGGAGGTCGTCGGCGCTTCAATGGGGCCGCGCTCCGGAGAGCGCGGAAGGCGACATCCTGAGCTGCGAGGCTGCCGGGCTCTCTCGGGCTTCAATGGGGCCGCGCTCCGGAGAGCGCGGAAGGCCCTGCGTTCGCGAGCACGAAGCCGGGGAGTTCCGTGCTTCAATGGGGCCGCGCTCCGGAGAGCGCGGAAGGTTGCCCTTGGGCGCTGCCTTCGATGCCGCTGGCTTCGCTTCAATGGGGCCGCGCTCCGGAGAGCGCGGAAGGAGCCCCACCATCAAGGATCGATGGCAGGGCGCGGACGAGAGCGGCGTTCGAGCGGTGGGTTTGGCGCTGGCGGGCGAGCTGTCGGATCAAGCTCATCGTGTATGCATAAACTCCTGCTTGTCAGAGAGTTCGAGCGGTCCCGGGGGTTTGGCGAGCACGGGGCTGCTCGAAGGCTCAGACCACCAGGCAGCGGCCTGGGGGCTTGTAGGGCTTGCCGAGGACTTCGAGGCACTCCGTGAGGGAGCGGGCGGCGGGACCGAGGTCGAGGATGAGGAGTTGATCCTCGCCGTGATGGAGTTCGGCGTCCAGGGTCGAGCGGAGTTCGATGAGTTCGCGGGTGCTCAGCTCGCAGAAGAAGACGCTGAATTGGACGTGGTCGCCGTGGTCGCAGAGGGTCTTGAAGACCTTGTCGCGGCGCTTGTCGTCGCTGATGTCGTAGCTCCAGAGGTAGCGCTTGCGCATGGGATCACCGTGTCGTGATGCCGGTGTAGGCGGGCACGTCGGCGCGGAGCCAACGGGCGAAGAGGCGGACCTGCACGCGGAGGATCGCTCGCCAGGAGACGCGGTATTCGAAGAGGGGGTGGGTGGCGAGCTGCTCGAGGCGGGCCTCGAAGGCGCGGACCATGGCCTTGCGGGCGTTCGGCTGCATGACGCAGCCGGATGCGCCGGTGAGGAAGTCGTTGGGGGCGACCATGCGGGTGTTGACCGCGGAGATGACCGCGCTGTCGGCGATGAGGGGGCGAAACTCCTCCATGAGATCGAGGGCGAGCGCGGGCCGGCCGTGGCGCGGGGCGTGATAGAGACCCCACCAGGGATCGAGGCCCTCCTCGACGATCGCGACGCTGAGCTCCTTGGCGAGCATCGCGTACGCGAAGGAGAGCATGGCGTTCACCGGGTCACGCGGCGGGCGGCGGTTGCGCGTTGTGAAGTCGAAGCCCGGGTCCAGGTCGTGACTCCGCAGCATGGCCGCGAAGGAGCCGAAGTAGGCCGCCGCGCCATTGCCCTCGATGCCCAAGAGCTCCTCCTGCGATTGGGCGCGCCCGGCAGCATCGACCGAAGCTGCCATCGTGGCGAGGATCCGCGAATCGACACCCTCGGCGTTGCGGCGCAGCATCGTGCGCTGGTTGCGGACCTTGGCCTGCACGACCGCACGCGCGAACTCGAGCCGCCGTGCCGGGTCCTCGGCGCTCCGGAACTGGGCGGCGCGGTCGTAGGCATTGCGCAGCCCCATCCCGAACGTGATGCCATGGAACCAGTGGCCCCGGGACAGGTGGACGATCGGGATCCCCGAATCGGTGAGGAGCGCGATGGTCTGAGCGGTCACGCCGACGTTGCCGAGCAGGACCAGGTGGGACACGTCGTGCAGACGGGCGCTCCCGATCTCCTCGCCCTTGGCACGCACGACCAGGGTCTCGCCGCGCTTGCCGACCTGGGCCCCCTGCTCCTGGACGTAGAAGGGACTGGTGTCGTCGCGCGGCGCATAGAGACGGCGAGGCTCGTGTTCGTCCGTCTCGGCTTCGCGGGCCGTCGCGTCCTCGCCATCGGCGTCGGCCAGCGGATCGGCCGCGCTGCGCAGATTGCGGGTCTCGTCGGGGAGGCAGATGCCGCTGAGGGAGCAGCCGTTGCACTTGGGGCTGTCGTCGAGGGGCGGCGGCAGGACGACCGAGCCGGCTGCGGCCCGGGCCGCCGCGATGAGCTCGCGCGTGCGTTGCTCCAGCGCCGCGTCGAAGGCGATCTCGACCCGCGTGCGCGACGCGCGGAAGTAGAGGAAGCCGTGGTCGCAGCGGTAACCGTGCTCGCGGAGGAGCAGGCCCTGCGCCATGAGCTGAACCCGCTCGGGCTCCCAGCTCCTCTGCGGATTGTCGGGAACGCGACCGCGTTTGGTCTCGACCGGAACGGCCTCGTCGCCCGCCGTGGAGACGAGATCGAGCTTCGCGGTGAGCCCGAGCGACTCGCTGGCGAGCTGCACGGAGCGCGCGATCGTCGGTGGCGCATCGCCGGCGGCGTTGCCGTCACCCTCGGCGTCCTGGTCGCGCCCTGATGCCGCGTCGTCGGAAGCCTCGGCGCCCGGGGCTGCCAGCACGTGGTCGAGCTGGTCGACCCGCCGGTGCACCGCCTTCCCGTCGGCCGTGAAGTGGTTGTCGGCCCAGCGTCCCTCGACGTGCATCAGGTGGAACAGCCGCGGGCAGTACGTGAACTCATTGAGCATGCGGACCGGCAGCGCCTCGTCGAAGGCGTGTGGGCCGCCGTTGTCGGCGGACGATGGGCTCTCCATGGCTCCTCCGTTTCCCGGACGAAGTGGCCGCGCACCGACCCCCGGTGCGCAGCCGGGTCGTGGGCCTCTTCGGCAATCTCCATCCGGATCCCAAGCGCGAGGCGCCCTGCAATCCGCGGGCCGGGGCCCGCTCAGCTCAACACGCACTCATGCAATCGCGCCAGCGCGCGCGGCAGGTCGCGCGCGTGGCGCAGCACGCGGTAGCCGTGTTCGCCGAACATGCGGGGCAGGTATTGCTTCGCGCGGGAGTCGATGGTGAGGGCGATGGTGCGGATGCCGTCGCGGTGGGATTCGCGGAGGGCCTGGCGGACGTCGGCGATGCCGTGGCGGCCCTCGTATTGGTCGTAATCGGTGGGTTTGCCGTCGCTCACGAGGAAGAGCAGCTTGCGGCGCGCGCGGGTGGCGCAGAGGAGGCTCGCGGCGTGGCGCAGGGCGGGGCCGATGCGGGTATAGCCGCTGGGGCGGATGCCATAGAGGCGTCGCCGCGCCGGCTGCCAGGCCTCGTGGAAGTCCTTGACGAGCTGGAAGCGGCAATCGCTGCGGGCATTGCTGAAGAAGGCGGCGACTCCCACCTGGTGGCGGATGTCCACGAGGACCTCGCCGAGGACGATCACGGCCTCGCGTGCGACGTCGAGGACGCGGCGGTTCTCGACCCAGGAATCGGTGGAGAGGCTCGCGTCGAGGAGCACGAAGGTCGCGAGGTCCTGCGTGGCGGGCCGGCGGGCCACATAGAGGCGGCCGTCGTCGACCCGGCCGCCGTGCTGCCTTGCCGCGAGCAGGGCCGCATGGCGGTCGACGACGGCGTCGAGATCGAAGTCGTGACCGGCGAGCTGGCGGCGCCGCGGCGCACGCGCCCGCGCGATGCGGGCGAACTCGGCGCGCAGGGCGCGGATCTCGCGGGAATGGCGCGCGCGGACCTCGCGCACGGCGGCGGCGCTGGCGAGGGGGTCCGCGAGCGGCGGACGCTCCACGTGGACCGCGCACCAGGCGCGCCGATAGCGGCGCGCGGCGTCATCCCATTCGTCATAGGGGATCGCGGCCGTGTCGGGCGAGGGCTCGCCGTCGAGCGTTTGAGCCGCGGCATCGAGGCCGAGCTCGGCGCGGTACACGGAGGCCGACGGCGCCTGCGAGCGCACGACGCGCCGCAGGTCGAGCTCCGACAGCGCGTCGAGGTGCGCCTGCAGCTCGTCGGAACCGTCGAGCTCGCGACGGCCCGCCTGGTGCTCCTCGGCCGTCTTCACCTTCTCGAAGACGTGACTCAGCGGATTGTCGTCGGTCTGCTCGTCGAGCTCGATGCGCTCGAGCTCGCGGCGCGGCGGGGCGTCGCGCTCGGTGCCGCGGGGCAAGGCCGCGTCGGCGGCCGCATGCGGCTCGCGGGGCGGCGGCAGGGCGGCCGCGCGTGCGGCCGCACCGAGGACCAGCTCGCCGCAGAACGCGAGGCGCGGCGGCGCCGCCCGGCGCGGACGCGGTAGCGCGAGCCAGGCCCGTGCCTGCGCCGGCCAGTCGTCGAGCGAGGCCTCACGGGCGCGCTCGAGCCAGGCGCGCGCGGGCGCGTCGAGCGCATCCGGCAGCGGACGCGCAGGGTCGAAGCGGCAGCGCTCGAGGGCGCGCAGTGCGGCCGCGGCGAGATCGCCCGGCGCGACGTCGTCGGTGACGTCGGCCGCGACGAGCGACGACAGGAGACCGGCGAGCCCGGGCCATGGCGCGCGCGCATGCGCGAGCACGGCGGGGAGCGCGAGCAGACTGGCGAGCGCGCGCAGCGCGGGATCCGCGGGCAGCGCGACGCGCGGCTGCAGTCTCAGGTCGAGCGCCGCGACGGCGAGCGCCGTGCGGACGAGATACGCCTCGAGGTTGCCGCGATGGGTCGCCGCCACGGCGAGCTCGGTCGGCAGGGTGAGGCCGTGTTCCGTGAGCCCGCCGTGGTCGTCGGCGGGGTGCAGGTCGAGCGCGCGCCCGGCGAGCAGGGAGGCGAAGACGGCGAGGCGCCTCTCGATCGATGCGAGCGTGACGCGACGCTCGAGCCGCGCGGGATCCTCGCGTCGGCGCGCGAGCCACGCGTGGAGTCGGCCGAAGAGCGATTCGTTCAGGCCCATCGCGGCGCGTCAGAAGGCGAGGGCGACGGCGTCCTCGAGCGCGGCGAGCACCTCGGCGTCGTCGCTCAGGGGCTGCACGATCGCGGCATTGCAGGCGAGGCGCGGCGGCAGGCCGGCGCGGATCAGGGTGGCGGCGGCGACGAGCAGGCGCGTCGAGACCGTCTCCTGGAGGCCGAGCTCCGCGAGACCGCGCACCTTGCGCGCGAAGGCGACGAGACGGCGCGCGAGCTCGGGCTCGACGCCGGTCTCGGTCGCGACGATCTCGGTCTCGATCGCGGCCTCCGGATATTGGAAGGCGAGGGTCACGAAGCGCTGGCGCGTCGAGGGCTTCAGCTCCTTGAGCCCGCGCTGGTAGCCGGGGTTGAAGGAGACGACGAGCATGAAGCCGTCGGCGGCGACGACCGTCTCGTCGCGGCGGTCGAGGTGGATCTCGCGACGGTGATCGCTCAGCGGATGGAGGACGACGAGCACGTCCTCCCGCGCCTCGGCGATCTCGTCGAGGTAGAGCACGGCCCCCTGGCGCGCGGCGCGCGTCGCCGGGCCGTCCTGCCACACGGTGTCGCCGCCGAAGACGACATAGCGCCCGAGCAGATCGATCGCCGAGGTCTCGTCGTTGCACGCGACGGTGACGAGCGGCCGCTCCAGTTCGGCGGCCATCGCCTCGACGAAGCGCGTCTTGCCGCAGCCGGTCGGCCCCTTGAGCAGCACGGGCAGGCGCTGCGCATGGGCGGCGCGGAACACGTCGAGCTCCCGCGCGACCGGGCGGTACCAGGGTGCCTTCTGGAGCGGCATGACGGTCATTTCGCGAGTCCCGGTGCCGCCGCATCGGCCACGCCGCGCGCGTCCCCCGTCTCCGTGTCCGGCACGAGCGCGCCGACGGGCTTCCCGTAGCGGATGAACTGCACGACATACGCGCCGATGCCGAGCGCGAGCACGCACGCGGCGAGCACCACGCCGAGGAAGTGGACCTGGATCTCCTCCTGGACAGCCAGGAAGTCGAGGCCGACCTTCCGCTCCAGGTAGACCTGGCTCACGCCCGCGACGCCGAACGCGATCGTCATCGCCACCATGCCGATGTTGCTGGTCCAGAATGCGAAGGCGCTCAGCGGCGTGTCGTGCAGGCGGCGTCCGGTGAGCTGCGGCATCGCGTAGGCGATGATCGCGAGCACGAGCATCGCATAGGCACCCCAGAAGGCCATGTGGCCGTGCATGGCGGTGACGAGCGTGCCGTGCGTGTAGAGGTTGACCTGCGGCAGCGTGTGCGCGAAGCCGAGGAAGCCGGCGCCGACGAAGGACATGATCGAGCAGCCGATCGTCCAGGCGAGGGCGTTGCGATTGGGGTGGCTGCGGCCACCACGGCGCGCCATCGAGATCGCGTAGATCGCCATGCCGAGGAAGGCGAGGGGTTCGAGGGCGCTGAAGACGCCGCCGATCCAGAGCCAGTAGCGCGGCGTGCCGATGTAGTAGGAGTGGTGGCCGGTGCCGAGGATCCCCGAGAGGAAGGTCAGGCCGACGATCACGTAGAGCCACTTCTCGATCAGCTCGCGATCGACACCGGTCAGCTTGATCAGCAGGTAGGCGAGGATGCCGCCCATGATCAGCTCCCAGACGCCCTCGACCCACAGGTGCACGACCCACCAGCGCCAGTACGAATCGAGCGTCTGGTGGTCGGTCGGGATCATCCCGGGGAGGTAGAGCAGGGCCGCCATGAGGAGGCCGAAGAAGAGCACGCAGCTCGTCGTGGTCATCCGCGGCGCGCGCCACATGGTGACGGCGAGGTTGCCGATGAACGCGAGCACGTTCACGACCACCAGCCAGTCGAGCGGGCGGGGGATCTCGAGGAACTTGCGACCTTCCCACCACTGGAAGTGGAAGCCGATGATCGCGCTCACGCCGACCACGACGAGCGACAGGAGCTGGACCCACGCGAGCTTCACGTTGGCCAGCTCGCGCCCGACCTCCTCGGGAACGATGTAGTAGGCGGCGCCCATGAAGCCGCAGAGCAGCCACACGACGAGGAGGTTCGTGTGCGTGGCGCGCGCGACGTGGAAGGGGATGACGTCGTGCAGGCCGTCGTAGCCCAGGTGGGCGAAACCCATGATGAAGCCGTAGACGATCTGCAGCGAGAGCAGCAGCATGCTCGTCGCGAAGAACCAGTACGCGATGCGTTGGGATTCGTACTTCACTTGGAGCTCCCCTTGGCCTGCAGCTTCGAGAGGAAGGCGACGAGTTCGGCGATGTCCGCGTCGCTGAGCGGCAGCTTGGGCATCAGCGCGTCGGGTTTGACGGACTTGGGATCGACGAGGCGCATGCGGATCGTCGCGGCGTCGAGGCGATCGCCCACGCCGTCGAGAGCGGGGCCGACGAGCCCGCCCTGGCCGCCGAGCGCGTGACACGCGATGCACATCTGGTTGAAGACCAGCGGGCGATCCGATGCCTCGGCGACCTGCCCGCTCGGCGTGGCCGTCTGCAGGAGGTCCGGCTTCGGCGGGAACCCGTTCAGGTCCATCCCTCCGATCCACTGCAGGAACGCGACGAGGTCGGCGATCTGCGCCTCGTCGAACCCGTACTTCTGCATCCGTCGTCGGCCCGGATACATCGACTCGGGGTCGCGGAGCATCGCCGCGATGAAGGCGGGTCCGCGGCGGGAATACACCTGCGTGAGCTCCGGTGCGTAGTAGGCGCCTTCGCCGAGGATCGTGTGGCAACCCATGCAGTTGCTGCGATCCCAGAGGTGCTTCCCGCGGACGACGGACTCGCTCATCGCCGCCTGGTTGGTCTGGGCCGGGATGCGGGAGAGGGTGTCGAGCGTGAGGAGGGCGAAGGCACCGAACGACAGCGCGGTGCCGACGACGAAGAACCTGCGCGCGGCTGATTTCGAGAGCATGGGGAGGTCCCTGGGCCCGGTCGGCCGGGCGGAAGTCAGAGGAGCAAGTGGGCCGGTGAGATGGCAAGTCGGATCTCGAGCCGGAGTTTCCTTCCTCGCGAAAAACGCGTCGACCAGCCAACGGAGTGCCATCCGGCCCACAAGTGCACGGATCTCCCGTCCTCAAAAGCTGTGGATGTCACGATCCGTAGACCGCTCGTCGGCGACGCGAAGGGCGGCGGGACCCGCAGTTGCGGCGTGACCTGTCGACGAGCGGCGCTAAGGTCCGGCCGAATGACGACCGACCGCGTCGCCGATCTGGCGCGCATCCAGGACGCGCTCGTGCAGGCGGGCCAGGTGCTCCGCGGGCTCTGGGAGCGCAACCTCCGCATCAGCTACAAGCAGGGTGACGATCCGGTCACCGAGGCCGACCACGCCGCCGACGCGCTGCTCAAGCGCATCCTGCCCCGCGGCGACGACGGCTGGCTCTCGGAGGAGACCGCCGATGACCCGCGCGCACGGCTCGGGCGGCGCCGCGTCTGGATCGTCGACCCGCTCGACGGCACGCGGGAATACGTCGAGAAGATCCCGGAGTGGTGCGTCTCGATCGGGCTGGTCGAGGACGGCGTGCCGGTCGCGGGCGGGATCCACAACCCGGTGACGAAGCAGCTCGTCGTGGGGGCGGTGGGGCACGGCGTCACGCTCAACGGGTCGCCGGTCGTCGCCCGGCCGCGCAGTTCGCTGACGGGAGCCCAGGTCCTCGCGAGCAACAGCGAGGTCGCGCGCGGTGAATGGGACGAGTTCGCCGACGAGCCCTTCGAGGTCCTCGCCGTCGGCTCCGTCGCCTACAAGCTCGGGCTCGTCGCGGCGGGCCTCACCGACGCGACGTGGACCTTCACACCGAAGCACGAATGGGATGTCGCCGGGGGCGCGGCGCTCGTGCTCGCCGCGGGCGGCATGGTCTACAACCTCGACGGTTCGCCGGCCCGCTTCAACCTTCCCAAGCCGAAGCTGCCCGGCTTCGTGGCGTTCTCCGGCGCGAGCCGGGCTCTTTTCGAGCCCTGGTTCGCGAGCCGCTGGCGTCGCTGACGACGCTGGCGTCGGGATCTGCGACAGTCCGGTCCGGCTTCGGGATCGGCTCGCCGTCGGCATTCCCAGGACCGTGCCGAGACTGCCGATCACCGCTCCGCGACACCGGGTCAGGCCGCCCCGGGTCGCTGGGAGGGAGATCGCGTGAGAACCGACGTGCGCCGCGCCGAGGAAGGCTCGGTCCTGGTGTGGGCTCTGCTCTTCGTGGTGATCACGTCGGGCATGGTCATCTCGCATTCGCTGCGCCTCTCGTCGCAACGCCGCGATCTGGATGCGCTCTTCGATCGCAAGGTGCTCGCGCGCAGCGTGGCGAGCTCCGGCGTGGTCGATGCGCTCGCCTGGTTCCGCGAACAGGCGACCCAGCCCGTGCGCAACTTCACGCCGCAGTTCGACCCGGCGGGTGATCCGCCGGCTCTCGACACGATCGATCCGGCGCTCGGCCTGGTCCGTGAGTTCGAGATCCGCGGCAACCTCTGGGGTCGCTACGAGCTCCGCAATGCGGAGGCGCGCGACATCTCCGCCGACCGCGGGATCAATGGCAATGGCAAGGCCTGGGGCCTGCAGGTGCGCAGCTTCGTCTACCGGATCGCCGACCCGGAGAAGCCCTTCGACGAGGCGCCCAACCGCGTGGTCGCCGCCGACACGCTCTCGACGGAGTTCTGCTCGCTCGGCCTCAGCATGCCGGCCTTGGCGCCGGTCGCGGCCCAGGACCCCGAGGCCGTGACCTTCTTCGAGAACGTCATCATCAACGGCGGCACCCAGCCGGGGATGGTCCACGGCGATGGCCCGACGGACACGAAGGACTACTCGGACCCGGCTGAGACCGCGCTGCCCGGCGAGATCGGCGACGTCGCGGCGGTCTCGCCCTTCCCGATCCGCATCTCCGTCGATCCGATCCTCAGCCCGCTGTCGACCCTCGTCGGCAATCCACCGAAGCTCCGCGCGCCGACGCTCGGCATCGACATCACGCGCATCTTCGGCGTGCGCGCCGACGAGTTGCGCGCGTTCTCCGACTTCGTCGGCACCAACGTCGCCGAGATCGAGAAGGCCGGCGGCGGTGGGCGGCTGGTCTTCGTGCCGGGCGACCTGATCATCGACGAGGGCATCCAGCTCGACGCGTCGGTGCTCGTCATCAACGGCAGCCTCGGCGTGCCGAGCAATCCCGAGCCGACGGTGATCCGCGGGATCGTGTACGTCGAGGGCGACGCGAAGATCCTCGGCAACTTCAAGCTCGAGGGCTCGCTGATCGCGAAGCACCGACTCGTGCTCGGGGAGCTGGGCGGCGGCGCGCCGGTCGAGATCCAGTACTCCGCGCCGCTCGTGCAGCGCCTGCAGGCGAGCCTGCGCGACTACCGCGTGCGCCGCGGCATGCAGTCCAACTGAGTCGAGGTCGGCCAACGGAGTCGGGGCCGGCCAACGGAGCCAGGGCCGGCCAACGGAGTCAGGGCCGGCGCGGCCGCTCACCCGCCCGCGCGCTTCACCTTCATCCCGCGCTCGACGAGCCAGGCCTCGATCCGGTCGCGGTGATCGCCTTGGATGACGACGGTGAAGCCGTCGACGGCGCCCCCCACGCCGAGCTTCTTCTTCAGCTCGCGCGCGAGCTCCTCGATCTGCGGCGGGGCCATGTCGAGTCCGAAGATCGTGGTGACGGTCTTGCCGCCGCGGCCGCCGGTCTCGCGCCGGATCCGCACGAACTCGTCGACCGGAGGGCGCTTCGGCGCAGCCTTCTGCCCGTCCCGGCGCCGCGCGTGCGGCTGGGAGCCGCCGCGCTCGTCGTCCCACACCATGTGGCCTCGCGTCATGCGCGCAGTCTGCCGCTGCGAACTGCTCCGCGGAAGGCGTATCCTCCGCCGCCCATGAGCCCGAACGAACGTCGCGTTGGCGACCGCTACCGCATCACCCCGCAGGACCTCGAGGACTTCCGCCGCGATGGCTACGTGCACCTGAAGGGTGTCCTGAGCGAGGCGGAGATCGCGCCCATCGAGGAGGTCTACCAGCGGTTCGTGCGCGGCGAGATCGAGGTGCCCGGCAAGGACTTCTGCGACATGTCCGGCGACTACGCCCGCGACCCGAGTGCGTTCGCGATCATCAACGTGATGCTGCCGCGGCGGTACCACCCCCCATGGCAGGGCAACCTCCTCGAGCGGCGCGCGGCGACGATCGCCGAGCAGTTGCAGGGCCCGGGCCTCGAGCTCGACTACGACCAGTTGCTGGCGAAGCGCCCGGAGCGCCCCGATGCCGTCTTCGGCTGGCATCAGGACCTCGCGTATTGGCCGCGCACGCCCGACGTGCGCACCGCCACCATCTGGTTCGCCCTCGACGACTCGAAGGTCGAGAACGGCTGCATGCGCTTCGTTCCGGGTTCCCACCGCGAGCCCAAGCTCCGTACGCACGGCCCGCTCCACGGCGATCGCGAGAAGTCCCACACGATGGTCGCCCGCGTCGACGAGGACCGCGACCTCATCCGCTGCGCGGAGATCGCCCGCGGCGACTGCACCGTCCACGACGAACGCGTCCTGCACGGCAGCGGCGGCAACACCTCGAAGCGCTGGCGTCGCGCCTACATCATCGCCTTCCGCGCCAAGGAGACCGTCGCCTTCGAACGCGGCCTCGGCTTCACACACAGCCACAACGACGCGCCGGAGGTCCTGAAGCACATCGCGGAGTTGGCGCGGAAGGGCTGAGGGGGCGCGGAGGGGCGAGCTGGGATCTCGCATTGGCCGGATGCCTCGGGGCTTGACTCTCTCTCTCTCTCTCTACAAGTCCGCAGCGAGTCGGGCCAAGATGCACCGCTGGGGTAGCGGTCGGCTGGTCCGGTCAACCTGAGCGAGAAAGAGGGCTCCCATGCAATTGCTCGGAAGAGTCGTCGCGATCGGATTCCTGATCGTGCTCTGCGTCGCCGCAGTGGTTCCCCCGCTCGATGGACTCGGAGATTGTCGAGCTGTCCAGTACGTGCCCGCGGGAGGCAGCACGCCCATCGTGACCTGCTCGACGGTGAACTGCGAACCGTCCAGCGCCTGTCAGATCGAGGTCTACGTGGTGGAAGGTGAACTCTGGCATACCTGCAGGTGCGCAGGGCAGTTGGCCGCCTGCGCGAGCGCCTGGGCCATCGAGGGCTCGGCGGTCTACGTGCTCTGCATCACCGATCAGTGCCCGGTTCCATACGTGTGCTCCCGACAGGACGCCACTCCGCAGTGGGGGGCCCTGTGCGACTGCGAGGTCCCGCCCCTGGAGGGCTAGTGCAAGACGGGCATCGCCAGACGTGGCGCCAGTGGCGTGATTCTGGATGACGGGCAGGCGACTGCCCGGATCCGCGCCTGCTCCTGTCACCGAACCGAATGAGCGCATGAGCACGAGTCGCTTCACGTTCGTCCTGATCTTCGCGCTCTGCATTGCAGCGGCGATCGCAATCCTGCGCGCGCGGGGAGCGACGCCCTCGGGACCGCCGCAGCGGGCCGCTCCGCAGGCCGTCACGAGCCCCGAAGTCCCAACCCGCTCCTCGGATGTCGTGGAGCGCGTGGCACACGTCGTCGATGAGGGGCCGGCTCCGAGTCATGCCACGGTGATCGTCCTCGACGCCTGGCGGCGGGCCCTGCCCGGAGCCGCCGTCTTCGAGGAGCGCGCTGACCTCGAGTGGTACACGCCCACGGGCGAGAGCTTGCTTGGGCGCACGGATGAGACGGGCCGGCTCGCCGTTCCGATCGGTGCCAGGCCGCGCACGCTTTGCATCGGCAAGCCGGGCTACCTCAGCCAGCGTTTGCAGCTCAGCGCTGGCGCCGAAGCGGAGATCCTGTTGGTCGAGGGCGGCAGCACTTCCTTCCTCTGTCGCTCACGGGCCGATGGCCGACCGATCGAAGGCGTCGAGGTCATGGTGAGGGCGCACGTCGAGAACGGACGGGGCGACGAGCGGCGTCGCTGGGACCAGCCGCCGGCAGGCTCGATTCCCGCCGTCCGGGACGAGGTCGTCCCGTTCGTCGCGACGAGCGGTGTCGACGGCATCGCGCGACTGAGCGGGCTCGTTCCGGGGCGACAGGGCTTCTGGGCATGGCACGAGGGCCAGGTGTTGGTTCATGGTCCGGGGCTGAGCCCGAGCGACGAGCGCGTGGTGGAGACCGGCGGCGGACCCTACGAGCTCGAGTTCCTCCCGATCACGGCCTGCGGCTATCGCGTCCTCGGCGACGAGGTCGTGAGCACGAAGATCGATCCGGTGTCCGACGGCCCCAGGCAGGCTTGGGGGATCGGCACGCACGACTGCGGGTGGCTGCGGACCCGGCTCCTCGCCGAGCACCCGGGCGCGCAGATCCTCGTCTTCCCGAGGTGCAGGGAGCTGCGCCTGACCTTGCTCTTCCGGAAGGCCGGCAAGCACGAGTTCACTCTCGCCTTCAAGCCTCTCGCCGAGTTCCGCCGGGATGGGCCGATCGACATCGACGCGAGCTCGCTCCCCGCGGAGGGCACACCGGTGGCGATCGCGACCCTGCGCATCCTCAATGCCGACGGCTCCGAGCTTCGCGGCGTTCCGTTCATGCTGCTCGACGCGTCAGGTGCGCCGTTCAAGCGCGCGCGATCCGGCGAGCGCTTTCTCGTCCCTCACGGCGCCTACACCTTTGCCGCGATGCAAGGCACCGTGAAGCTGTCGATGACAGAGTCTCTCGTGGTGCCGATCGGAGTGCAGCACGGCGGCATCGATGGTGAGTCGCTCTTCGAGCTGCGCCTCACCCGGACCCTCCGCCCGGTCATCCTCGAGACGAAGGTCCCGACCCACACCGTGATCGAGGCGCGCTACGGCGACGGCCGGAAGGCACTGATCCCAGGCGAGTCGGATGCCCCGCGTCGCGAGGCTTGGCTGCCCGCGGGCGAGTTCGAGTTCTTCGCGGAGGGCGCGTCGGAGCTGCTGGGGCGCGCCGTGATCGAGGCGGGCTCCGTCGAGCCGATGGTCATCTCCTTGCAGGCGGGGCGATGAGCCGGGCACGGGTCACGGAACTCGGTCTCCGGTGCGTCCTCGTCGCACTGTTGGGAACGGCTGCGGCTTCCAAGTTCATGAGTGGTGCGCCGGCGAGTCCACTGCTCACGCAAGGGACTCAGTCTGCCCTGGCATGGGGCGAGCTCGTCCTGGCGTGTGTGACCGGGGCACTCGCGGGACTCCTGATCGCCGCTTCTCCTGTGCGGCGGGGGCTGACGCGCGCAGTTCGGTCTGAAGGCGGTGACCTCGCTTCTGGTTCGAACGGCCACGAGTTGGCTTCGACGCGAAGAGGCCGCTGAAGGACGAGTGTCGGGACCGACGTCGGAGGATCGGACTCAGCGGTGTCGAACACGGCCGAGCGTCGCGGTCGCGGCGTCGCAGCGGGTCGATGTCGACCAGCTCCGCTGTCGGTTGCACCGTTGCGCGCCGCTATCCTGCGCGGCCCATGCCCCATCGCCACCACGAGACCCACCGTGTCGCCCGCGTCGGCTGGCTGCGCGCCGCCGTGCTCGGCGCGAACGACGGCATCGTGTCGACGGCGAGCCTGATCGTCGGGTTCGCGGCTTCCGATGCCGGTCGGGGGGCCGTGCTGCTCGCGGGTGTCGCCGGGCTGGTGGCCGGGGCGATGTCGATGGCCTGTGGGGAGTACATCTCGGTCAGTTCGCAGGCCGACACCGAGGCGGCCGACCTGGCGCGCGAGCGCGCGGAGCTGCTGGAGCAACCCGATCACGAGCTGAAGGAGCTCGCGAAGATCTACGAGGGTCGCGGTCTCGAGCCTCAGCTCGCTTGGACCGTCGCGGAGCAGATGACGGCGCACGACGCGCTCGGTGCGCATGCGCGCGACGAGCTCGGCATCAGCGAGGAGCTGCGCGCACGACCGCTGCAGGCGGCCACCGTCTCCGCGGCGAGCTTCGCCTCCGGCGCGGCGCTCCCGCTCGCCGCGGCGGCCCTGTTCGGCGAGCCGGTGTCACCCGTGCCGATCGCGATCGCGGCCATCGTCTTCCTGGCCGGGCTCGGTGCGCTCGGGGCGCAGCTCGGTGGCGCGCGTCTGCTGCGGCCCACGCTGCGCGTCGTGCTCGGCGGTTCGCTCGCGATGGTCGCCACGGCGCTCATCGGTCTCGCCTTCGGAGTCGTCGCGTGAGCCAGGTCCTCTCCCGCCTGCGCGAGGCGACCCCGATCACGCGCGAGGAGTTCGCCGCGCTCGAGCCGCAGCTCCGCGACGCGCTGCTGCATGCGCAGGACGACCTCGCGGGGCGGGACTTCCCGGTCATCGTGGCGATCGACGGCGACGACGTGACCGGCTGCGAGGACGTCTTCGAGCTGCTCCACGCGTGGTTCGATGCGCGCTACCTGCGCGCGGAGGCCTTCGCGCCGCCGAGCGACGAGGAGCGGGCGCGTCCCTGGCTCGCGCGGTATTGGGCGGCGCTGCCGCCGCGCGGCGCGATCGGGGTCTGGTTGCGGTCCTGGGCCGGCGAGCTGGTCGCGGCGCGCGCTGCGGACGAGCTCGACGACGACGCGTTCGGGCGGCGCATCGCCGAACTCCGCCGCACCGAGGAAGCCCTCGTCGCCGACGGTGCGTTGCTCGTGAAGCTCTGGATCCACGCGCCGAAGAAGACGCAGAAGAAGCGGATCGAGGACGCGAAGGCGAGCGACGTATGGCGCGTCTCGAGCGGCGACGAGCTCGTGCTCGGGCGCTGGGACGAGTTCCAGTCCGCCGCGGAGCGCGTGCTCGACGGCACCGATGGACCCCACGCGCCCTGGCTCGTGATCGACGGCCGCAAGGGCCGCGCGCGCAGCGTCGCCGCCGCGCGCGCGATCGCGGAGCTGATGCGGGCGCGACTCGAGACGACGCCGTCCACCAGGCGCGAGGCGCCCCCCGAGCGCGCCACGCAGGACCCCGTGACCATCCTCGATCGGATCGCCGCGCCGGCACCGCTCGATGAACACGACGCCGAGACGGCCATCGAGCGATTGCAGGCGAAGCTGAACCGCCTGCACCGCGAGGCGCATGCGCGCGGGATCCCGCTGGTGCTCGTCTTCGAAGGTCAGGACGCCGCCGGCAAGGGCGGAGCGATCCGCCGCGTCTCGCGAGCGCTCGATGCGCCGAAGTACAAGGTCTTCCCGATCGCCGCGCCCGACGAACGCGAACGCTCGCGTCATTGGCTCTGGCGCTTCTGGATCCGCCTGCCGCGCGACGGCAACGTCGCGATCTTCGATCGCTCGTGGTACGGGCGCGTGCTCGTCGAGCGCGTCGAGGGCTACGCGACGCGCGAGGCCTGGCGCCGCGCCTACGGCGAGATCGAGGACTTCGAGGCCCAGCTCCTGGCGCACGGCGCGTGCGTCGCGAAGTTCTGGCTGCACGTGAGCGCCGGCGAGCAGCTCCGTCGCTTCGAGGAGCGCGATGCGACCTCGTTCAAGCGCTACAAGATCGGCCCCGACGACTGGCGCAATCGCAACCGCGCGCACGACTACGAGCTCGCGGCCGCGGAGATGTTCGCGCGCACGAGCGCGGTCGTGCCCTGGCACGTGATCGCCGCCGACGACAAACCGGGCGCACGCATCGAGGTGCTGCGCCACACCAATGCCGCGCTCCGCGCGAGCCTGCGCATCGACGACACCGACCGATGAGTTCCCTGCTGCCCTGCGTCGAGATCGACCCCGTCGGCGCCGCCCACGCGGCGGTGATCTGGCTCCACGGCCTCGGCGCCGACGGCCACGACTTCGAGCCGATCGTTCCCGAGCTGCGCCTCCCGAAGCACCTGCGCGTGCGCTTCGTCTTCCCGCATGCGCCGAGCATCCCGGTGACGTTGAACGGGGGCTACGTGATGCCGGCCTGGTACGACATCGCCGAGGTCGATCTGCGGCGGCGTCACGACGAGGCGGGGATCCGCCGTTCCGCCGCGCAGGTCGAGGCGCTCCTCGCACGCGAGGTGGCGCGCGGGGTCCCGGCCTCGCGCATCGTGCTCGCGGGCTTCTCGCAGGGCGGAGCGATCGCGTTGTTCTGCGGGCTCCGTCATCGCGAACGCCTCGCAGGCATCCTCGCGCTCTCGACCTATCTGGTCGGTGAGGACTCGCTCGACGCCGAGCGCAGTCCGGCCAACGCCGAGGTGCCGATCTTCCTCGCGCACGGCAGCTTCGATCCCATGGTCGCGCTGTCCCGCGGCGAGGCGGCGCGCGACGCCCTGATCGCGCGCGGCTGGACGCCCGAGTTCCGCACCTATCCGATGCCGCACTCCGTCCATCCGCAGGAGATCGTCGACGTCGGCCAATGGCTCACGCGCGTGCTCGCCGCGGAGTCGCGATGAGCGGCGATCGCTACGTGCCGCCCGGCCATCACCGCAGCGTCGCGGCGTTCCGCGAGCACCTGCGCGCGCTCGACCCGGCCTTCGACGCCGACGAGACCCTGCTCGGCGCCGCGGGCCCGCTCGGGGCGCCGCTGCGCGTCGACGGCCGCGTGATCGGCAACCGCTTCTGCGTGCAGCCGATGGAGGGCTGGGACGCCACGACCGACGGCGGCCCGACGGCGCGCACGCTGCGCCGCTGGGCGAAGTTCGGCCGCAGCGGCGCGAAGCTGGTCTGGGGAGGGGAGGCCTTCGCGGTGCGCCTCGATGGGCGCGCGAATCCCAACCAGCTCGCGTTGGGCGACGACGATGGGGCCGCGCTCGCGAACCTGCGCGCGCTGCTCGGCGAGCTGCAGCGCGCCCACCGTGAGGCCGGCTTCGCGCTCGACGATCTCGTCGTCGGCCTGCAGCTCACGCACTCGGGGCGTTGGTCGCGCCCGCTGGGACCGAAGGCACCGCGCACCGCGCTGCGTCATGCCGAACTCGATCGCCGCGTGGAGATCGCCGACGACTCGACGCTCTTCCGCGACGACGAGCTCGACGCCCTGGCGCTCGATTACGCGCGTGCGGCGGTGATCGCGAAGCGCGCCGGCTTCGCGTTCGTCGACGTGAAGTGCTGCCACGGCTACCTCCTCCACGAACTGCTCGGCGCGCGCGGGCGGCGAGGACCTCACGGCGGGAGCTTCGAGAACCGCACGCGGCTGTTCCGCGCGATCGTCGCCGCGATCCGCGCCGCGGCGCCGGGCCTCGCGATCGGCGTCCGCCTCTCGGTGATCGACGTGCCGATCCACGGCAAGGACCAGACGAGCGGGATCGGCCGTCCCCTCGACGGTGAACCCGGCGCAGCGGATTGGTACGGCTTCGGCATCGATGCCGGCGGCAGGCCCTCGCTGGACGAACCGCTGCGGTTCCTGCGCGAGTTGCGCGGTCTCGGCATCCGCCTCGTCAACCTCACGATCGGCTCGCCCTACACCTGCCCGCATGCGCAGCGCCCCGCGGCCTATCCGCCGAGCGACGGCTATCTGCCACCCGAGGACCCGCTGCTCTCGGTGA
Organism: Planctomycetota bacterium; assembly: GCA_020848735.1. Lineage (GTDB taxonomy): Bacteria > Planctomycetota > UBA1135 > UBA1135 > UBA2386 > JACRLW01. The sequence goes on from JADLHO010000036.1 coordinate 18,397, forward strand.
TCCGACACCTGCGGGTCACACGCGAGGTGAAGCGCGCGGTGCCCGAGCTCGCGATCGTCGGCACCGGCTACAGCTACCTGCAGGAGTGGCTGCCGCACGTGGCGCAGCACGAGCTGCGGGAGGGGCACGTCGACTTCATCGGTCTCGGCCGCTCGATGCTCAGCTATCCGGAGCTCCCCGCCGATGTGCTGCGCAGCGCGAGCCTCGACCGTCGCCGCATCTGCCGCACGCTGAGCGACTGCACGACGGCGCCGCGCAAGGGCCTGCCGAGCGGCTGTTACCCGCTCGATCCGGAGTACCGGAGCAGCGACGAGGCCAAGGTGCTCGCGCGACTCAAGCAGGACGCGCGCTGATCGGAGCGCTGCGATGGGGACCTCGGCCCGGCACTTTGTCGCGTGAGGGAGGGCGCTCGCGTTCGGGCTATCCTCCATGGCCCTTCCCGGGTGCGGCCCATCGGAGCGCCGTACCGTGCCCCAGCGTCCCTGCTCCGCTCTTTCGGTGTTCACGCCCATGGCGGCTCGCCTCGTTCCCACCACGCTTGCTGCGCTCGTCGCGGTCCTCACCGCGCTCCCGCTTCCCGGTCAACAGCCCGCGGATGCCACGCTGCACCTGATCGCCCACGACGGCGATCTCGCGCTCCGCGATCGTCTCATCCGCGAGTCCGCGGTCTACGCGGACCTCGGCTCGCATGTCGTGGCGCGCGCCGGCGCTGCGCTGCGCAACGAGCTGGGCGAACTCGGTGTCGCGTGCGATGCCGTCGCGGCGCCGCGCGGCGACGAGTGGCTCGTCGTGAGCGCGCGCAATCCGGCCGGCATCGGCGCGATCCATGGCCGCATCCTCCTGGCGCGCCGGGCGTTCTTCGTGCTCGCCGCGCGACCGGACGAGCTGCCGGAGGATTGCCTGGGCAGCGGGTTCCACGGCGGCTTGCAGGTCGTCGACCTGACGATGCCCTACGTGCCCGTCCGTCCCCTCGCCGTCGCCGCACCCGAGGCGGTCGACCCGCGGATCGCCGCGATGGTCGCGCAGGTGCAGCAGGCGAACCTGCAGGCCGACGTGACCTCGCTCAGCGCGATCTTCACGCGGCGCACGACGCGCGCGGAGAACGCGCAGGCCGTGGGCTTCGTGACGGCGCGGCTCCAGACGCTGCCGCAGCTCACCTGGTCGACGCAGAGCTTCAACGCGAGCTATGGACCGAACGTGATCGCGGAGCTGCCCGGCACAGATCTCGCGCACGAGATCGTGATGGTGGGGGCACACCTCGATTCGATCGCAGGCTCGTCGGGCACGCGCTCGCCCGGTGCCGACGACAACGCCTCCGGTTCGGCCGCCGTGCTCGAGATCGCGCGCATCTTCGCGGGTCAGCGATTCCGTCGGACCATCCGCTTCGGCTGGTGGAACGCCGAGGAGCTCGGGCTCGTCGGGAGCACGGCCTACGCGAATGCCGCCGCCGTGCGCGGCGACGCGATCGTGGCCTACGTGAACACGGACATGAACGCCTACCGCGCGAGCGGTGACGGCTACGACGTCGACTACGTCACGAACGACTCGACCCCGTCGCTGGTCGCGCTCCTCGGCCAGGCGACGACGACCTACGTCGCCGGGCTCGGCGTGAACTCGGCCTCGCTCTCCGGCGGCACGAGCGACCACCGTTCCTTCTTCCGCGCGGGCTTCCCGGCGGCCTTCCCCTTCGAGGACGTGCCGAGCTACTCGCCCTTCATCCACACGAGCAACGACACGGTCGGCAGCTCGGCCAACGACTTCCTGCTCTCGAAGCTCATCACGCAGTCGGTGCTCGCGGGCGTGGCGACGATCGCCGAGACGGTGCCGACCGCGCCGGGCTTCACGCTCGATGTCACGGCTGGACCGAGCGTCGGCGGCACCGCGGTCGTCGCCAGCGGCAGCGAGCTCGACTCGGTGAGCGCGGTCCGCGTCGGCGGTCGGGCCGTGGGCTTCACGCTGCAGCCCAATGGCACGCTCGCGTTCGTCACGCCGCCGTCGCTCACGCTGGGTCTGGCCGACGTCGCCTTGACGAACCCCGGCGGCACGGGGCACGCGGGCTTCAGCTATGGGCCCACGAGCCCCGCGACGCTGCGCGCCCCCGCGAGCCTCGGTCTGGGCGCTGCGGGCTCGCTCGCCGTCGGCGCGGTTCCGGGCTGGCTCGCGGTGACCTTCCTCTCGCCGCTGCTCGGCCAGACCGACCTCGTCGTGCTCCAGCTCGGCATCGGCGCCGGCCAGCCGGCCCTGCTCTTCGCGCTGGCCAGCGCCACGCTCTCGCCGAGCGGCGGCGTCGCCGAGCACGCGCTCAGCGTGCCGAACGACCCGAGCTTCCTCGGCGCGAGCTTCCACCTGCAGAGCGCCCTGGTCGAGCCGACGCTCGCCGCGTTCGACGCGAGCAACGTCGTGACGCTCACGATCCAGTGAGGCGGTCGGCAGTCCGTGGGTGACGCAGCTCGTGGGGGATTGCGAATCCGCGGTGATGCACGGTGCTCGCCGGGCACTCACCCGCGGTTGCCGCCCGCACGCCGGTCTCGGAGCGCTCGCTCTGCCGTCGCGCAGATCGGCGGCCGCTGATCGAGCTGCGCCCGCGTATGCGCCGCGGAATCGGTGCAGCGCTTCGGGAGCTCTCACCCATGTCGACCAGATTCGCAACCGGATGGCTTCGGCTGTCGCTCGTCTCGTTCCTCGCATTGGGATCCTGCGCCACGGTCCAGTCCGTTCCGGCACCGCAGGGAGCGCCGGCCGTGCTCGGCGACTCGCCGAGCCGTGCCGCGGGCTCCGGCGCGCTGTCGCGCCTGGAGGCCGCCGTGAACGCCAACCTCGAACTGGGAGGTGACGAGGAGACTGCGCTGGCGGTGGCGCCCTTCAATCCGCAGCTCGTCGCCGTGGCCTACCACCGCCGCGTCGCGGGAGTCGAGGGAGTTCCGGTCGCGGTGCGGGTCTCGACGGACGGGGGCTTGAGCTTCGGGCCGGAGGCGTTGACTCCGGTCTTCTCCGCCAGCGGTCAAACCTGGCTCTCGGGGGGCGATCCATCGATCGCGTTCGACGCGGCGGGCACTCTGTACCTCGTGAACCTCGTCATTGTAGGGTTCGGCGGGGGAGACGGTCCAAACTCGTTCGAGGTCGTGCGGTGGCGGTACTCGGCTCCCGCCAATTCTGCTCCAGCCCTCGTCGAACCATTGTTGGTCAGTGCGGCCGTCGACCCCAACCAAGGCTGTGACAAGCCCCACATTGCCATCGACGTCTGGCCGACCAGCCCGTTCGTCGGCAACCACTACATCTCGTGGTCGCGCATCGGCGCCGGCTCCAACATCGTGGCGACCTTCGTGGCGAGCACGGGGCAATGGCGCGCGGTCATCTTCCCGCCGAGGGCGCCGAATCAGGACACCATCTGGGGCATCGAGACGGCGGTCGGACCCAGCAGCGCAGCGCCCTGGGAGCCGCAGTTCCACGGCGTCGTCTACGTCGCCTACTTCCTCGGGCACTCGTCGAACCTGAATGTGGGCGAGGTGCGATTCCTCTCGTCCCATGACGGAGGACTCACGTTCACGGCGAGCACGTCGCACCCGTTTCCGCAAGGGAGCGCGGGGACCGAGCAGCAGCAGGACCTCCACCATGGCATCAGGACCAGGAACTTCGGTAGCGCGTTGCCGCGCGTCCTCGCCGATCCCCTGACGCCGGGTCGAGTCCACGTCGTGAGCTGCGACGACCCGGACAACCTGAAGTCGAACGGCGACCACAGTCAGATCGTCATGGCGACTTCGACGGACTTCGGGGCGACGTTCAGCGCGCCGATCACCGTCTCGTTCGAGAGCGGTCCCGGCGCGGAAGAGCCCTTGGTCGACATCATGCCCTCGGCCGCTCTCGACCCGATCACCGGGATCATCGCGGTCTCCTGGTACCGTCAGAGCGCAGTTCCCAATCCGTTCGGCCTCATCAGGCTGGACCGCGTCGTCGCCTTCAGCGTGGATGGAGGACAGAGCTTCCTGCCGGCGATCACGATCAGCGACAGTCCCTTCGATCCGCACCGCGGACTCGGGACTCCCCCCAACGGCGGCTCCGTCTTCGCGTGCGGCGAGTTCCAGGGCCTCGGCATGTTCGACGGGAAGCTCTACTCGTCCTTCACCGGCAACACCTTCGACCAGAGCGGCGCCATCGACGGGTATCAGACGATCTTCGACATCTTTCCCTGAGCCCGGCTTGCGGTGCCCGCGCCCCGCGCCGACGCTCGCGCCCGCGACGACAGCCGCGATCCGATGCCCATGGACAGCCAGGCGCAGGATCGCGGCGCGTCGCGCGGAGCGCGCACATGCATCGACTCGCTGCAATCCTCGCCGCCGTGTTCGTCGTCGCCGCCGTCGTCGCCCAGGAGCTGGGCGAAGGCACGTTCGAAGGGAAGCGGGCGCCCGCGGCCGCTCCGATCCGCTTCACGGAGTTCCCCGTGCCCGCGCGCGAAGCGCTGGATCCCGAACTCGCGACACGCACCGCGCTCGAGGGTCTGCTCGCGTTGCAGGAGGGCGAGGGCTCCGACCAATGGCCCTACGAGGGCGTCTATCGCGAGGACCGCGGCCAGCTCCCGATCGGCTACCGCGTCGGGGGAACGGCGATCGCCTGTCTCGCGCTGATCGCCGCGCCGGGCTACGCCGAGGACGAGCCGCGGCGCGCCGCCCTCGAGCGCGGCCTGCGCTTCGTGCTCGCGACGCTCGAGCACGAGCGCATGTCGCTGGGCTTCATCGGCACCTACGACGTGCGGGGCTGGGGCCACATCTATGCGCTGCAGCTCTTCCTCGAGCTGCAGGACCACGGGCTCGTTCCCGAAGCACTCGCCGACGAGCTCACGGAGAAGACCAAGGGCCTCGTCGAGACGCTGGTCGGCCTCGCGATCCCGAAGTCCGGCGGTTGGAACTACTCGCTGCGCGCCGGCTTCGGCAAGGAGCGCAATCGGGCCTCGACGTTCATGACCGCGCCGGCCCTACAGGTGCTCTTCCACGCGCAGGCGCGTGGCCACGCCGTGCCAGAGCTCGTGCTCGACGAGGCGCTCGACGCGCTCGACCGCGCGCGCAGCGAGCCGGGCGCTTACGCCTACGGCGCGAGCGCGAGCACGCAGAACGGCGTCGCCGAGGAAGAGCTCGCGATGATGGACAGGGTGCCGAGCAGCGCGGCGCGCGCGACCGCGGTCGAGACCACGTTGCTGCTCGCGGGTCGGGGCGATCCGGCTCGCCATCGCCGCGCGGTGCAGCGCTTCTTCGACGACTGGGATGCGCTCGCGGTGCGCAAGAGCCAGACGGGTACCCACATCCCGCCGTACGGAATCGCGCCGTACTACTTCCTCTACGGCCACCTCTACGCCGCCCAGGCGATCGAGCTGCTCGAAGACACGACGGAGCGCGAGGCGCTGCGCGAGCGCATGCGCGCGGTGCTCGCTCTGAGTCGCGACCAGGACGGCACCTGGAACGACCGCCAGTTCCCGCGCTCGGCGGGCTACGGCACCGCGATGGCGATCCTCGCGCTCAATCTGCCCCGCGTGCATCGGCCGATCGCGCGTCTGACCGGCCTCGGAGTGAAGAAGGGCTGAGCGAGGAGCGACTGCACCGGTCTCGCCGGATTCCAGGATCGGGACGCTGCGAGCCAGGGTCGGTGCCCGTCGAGCCGACGAACGAGACGCTCGATTCCCCGTGAGCTACGAGGATCATCGAGCTGTCGCATGAGCAACGACGGCTACATCGTCCTCGCCCTCATCGCCGTCACGGTGGTGCTGCTGATCGGGCAGTTCGTACGGACCGAGGTCGTGGGCCTCGGCCTCGTGGTCGTCCTCGGGATGAGCGGCATCCTCGCGCCCGGTGAGGCGCTCTCGGGCTTCTCGAGCCCGGCGACGCTGACGGTCGCGGCGATGTTGATCCTCTCCGCCGGACTCGAGCGCGCGGGCGTGGTCGACCTGATCGGGCATCGTCTCGCCCACGCGAGTGGAGGTGGGCCGACGCGCTTGCTGGTCCTGCTCACCGTGCCGACGGCGCTCGTCAGCGCCTTCATGAACAACACCCCGCTCGTCGCGATGATGATCCCGGTGGGGCTCGCGCTGGCGAAGCGCTTCGACGTCTCGCCGAGCAAGCTGCTGCTGCCGATCAGCTACGCGGCGATCCTCGGCGGCACCTGCACCCTGATCGGGACGAGCACGAACATCCTCGTCGACTCGCTGTACCGGAAGGCGGGCGGTCCCGGATTCTCGATGTTCGAGTTCAGCGGGCTCGGCCTCGTGTACACGGTCGTCGGACTCGGCTTCATCGTCGTGTTCGCGCCGCGCCTCCTGCCCAGGCGCACCGCGCTGACCGAACTGCTCTCGGCCAGTGCCCCCGATCACTACGTCACCGAGATCATCGTGCGCAGCCAGAGCCGCTTCGTCGGCCGGCCGCTGCGCGAGGTCTTCGGCGGGGGCAACGACGTGACGATCCTCGAGCTGGTGCGGGGCGAGGAGATCCTGGTCGGCCCGTCGCCGGAGACGGTCCTGCAGGACGGCGACGCGATCCTCGTGGAGTCCAGCGCGCGCACGATCCACGCGCTGCTGTCGACGAAGGGTGTCGAACACAGCACCGTGGTCGCCGACGAGGAGCGCGTGAGCATCCAGCGCGTCGATCTGCGCGTCGCGGAGATGGTGGTCACGCCGACCTCGAGCTTCATCGGCTCGCCGGTCAAGGAGCTCGGCCTCTCGCGCAAGCACGGCGTGCAGGTGCTCGGCATCCGTCGCCTCGGCAAGCAGCACCGCGTTCTCTTGCGCGACTGGGATCTCAAGCCGGGCGACGTGCTCCTCGTGCAAGGTGAACCCGCGCCGCTGCGCAACCTGCAGGAGGACGGCGACGTGCTGCTCATCGAAGGCGTGGAGCGCCGTCTGAGCTTCCCCAAGACCGCGCCGATCGCGCTCGCGGTGGTGGGGCTCGTCGTCACCCTGGCGATGTGCGGTCTCCCGATGGAGTTCCTCGCGCTCGGCGGAGTCGGCACGCTGCTGGCGACGCGGGCCCTCGAGATCCGGCACGCGGTGCGCGCCGTCGACACCGCGGTCTTCATGCTGCTCGCCGGGACGATCCCACTCGGTCTCGCGATGGAATCGACGGGCCTCGCGAACGCGCTCGCGAGCAAGACCGTGGAGCTCGCCGGACCCTACGGACCCTGGGTCGTCATCGCGGCGTTCTATTGCCTGACCAGCCTCATCACCGAGATGGTCTCGAACAACGCGACGGCCGTCCTGCTCACGCCGATCGCGCTGGGGGTGGCCCGGCAGATGGGCATCGACGAGAAGCCCCTGCTCGCCGCGATCATGTTCGGCGCGAGCGCGAGCTTCGCGACTCCGATCGGCTATCAGACGAACACCCTGGTCATGGGACCGGGCGGCTATCTGTTCCGCGACTACCTGCGGATCGGCGTGCCGATGAACCTGCTGATGGCCGTGGTCGCGAGCATCTGCATCCCGCTGTTCTGGCCACCGCACGCGCGGGGTTAGCCTGGGCGCGTGACCCGCGCCACAGCTCCCGGTCCCGGCGGGACCACGTTCACGATCGACGACGAACTGCTCGCGCCCGACTTCGCGACCTCGGCGGCGTTGCCCGCATCCGCGCCGGTGCGCATCGCGTATGCCGCGGCCCACGTGGTGATGCGTCCCGAGTATGCGCGGCTCCCGCACTCGAGCGCATCGCCCGGCGATCCGTCGACGATCGCCGCGCACGTCGACCTCGAGGCCACGCTGGCGGTGCGGCGTCGGCTCGACGCCCTGGGCTTCGGCATCGCCGAGGCGATGGACACCGCGCAGCGCTTCGAGATCGGCTGGCCGCTCGCCTCGCGCCTCATCGAGACCTGTGGCCGCGCGCAGCTCGCGCAGGGCTTCGTCGCCGGGGCTTCGGCCGACCACGTGTCGCCGCCCCGCGATTCCGCGGCGCTCGCGGCGGCGGTCGCCGAGCAATGCGGGCGGATCCGTTCGGCCGGAGGCACGCCCGTGATCCTGCCGATGCCCGCGCTGGTCGCGTGGGGAGTCGACGCGACGGTCTACGTCGACGTCTACCGCCGCATCGTCGAGGCCACGCAGGGCCCGCTCCTCGTCCACTGGCTCGGGCCGATGTTCCTCGCCGCGCTGCAGGGCTACTTCCCCGGGGACTCGTTCGATGCGGTCATGGACCTCGCGCCGACGCGCATCATCGGCTGCAAGCTCTCTCTGCTCGACGACGCGTTCGAGCTCCGCGTGCGGCGGCGACTGCTGCCGCGGGGTCAGCTCGTGCTCACGGGTGACGACTTCCACTTCGGCACCCTGATGCTCGGTGGCCCCTTGCAGGGTGGCCCATTGCAGGGTGGCCGATTGCAGGGCAGCTCGGTGGAGGGTCGCGCGCGCTGGAACGGACGGGACGTCGCGTTCGGTGACTTCAGCCACGCGTTGCTCGGCATCCTGCTCGGCTGCGCGCGGCCCGCGAGCCTCGCGCTGCGGCTCCTCGCGCAGGGCGAGACCGATCGCGCGCGGGCGATCCTCGCGCGCTGCGAGCGGCTCGGTCAGCACGTCTTCGAGGCGCCGACCTCGGCCTACAAGGCGGGCCTCGCCCTGATCTCCTGGCTCGACGGTTGGCAGGACGTCTTCCTGCTCCCGAACCACGCCCAGCGGGCGCGCTCCGTCGATCACCACCTGCGCACGGCGCAGCTCGCCGCGGCGGCCGGCGTGTTCCGCGACGCGGCCTTCACCGCGGCGCGGCTGCGCGAGCTCGTCGCGCGCGGCGTTTGATCAGCGGAGCTTCATCGCCTTGGGCTGCGGCCTGGCCGCGAGCTCGTCGCGCTTCTTCTGATCCTGCACGGCCTGCTCGAGGATCGCGGCGTCGACCGCGATGCCGGCCTTCGCGAGCGCCGCGTCGAGCAGCACCTCGCCGTTCATGTAGCCCGAGACCGCGGCGACGAGCTTGCCCTCGCGGTCGATGACGAACTGCATCGGGATGCCCGAGACGCCGTAGAGCTTGCGCGAGGCGCGCTCGAGGCCGCGCTCGAGGGGATCGTGCGCGAAGACGATGTCGGGGTAGTTCATCTGGTTCGCACGCACCCAGGTCTCGAACTTCGCGCGCTCGTCGCTCGTGCACGAGGCGACGATGACGACGCCCTGCTCGCCGTAGGTCTCCGCGACCTTCTGCACGTGCGGCAGCGCCGCCATGCACGGCCCGCACCAGGTCGCCCAGAAGTCGAGCACGACGACCTTGCCGCGCAGGGCGTCGAGTGCGACCGGCTTGCCCTCGACGTCGGTCATCGCGAAGAGCGGCGCCGGCCCACCCAGGGCGATCGGCTCGACCTTCGGCTCCGCTTCGCGCGGCTTGGGTGGCATGAACGCCTCCGGCGGGGCGACCTTCGTCGGCATGTCCTCGGGCTCGAGCTTCACCCCGGCGCGGAGCAGCAGGTTGGCGAGACCGTCCTGCCAGCCGTTGCCGAGCCGGAACGACCCGACCATGCGGCCTTCGGCATCGACCACGAACCAGACCGGCATCGCCGGGAGCATGTTGCCGCGGAAGAAGCGGCGCATGACGGTGCGCGCATAGAAGGCTTCGCGCGTCTCCATGTCGGCGGGCGGCTCGGTCTCGGGGAGCTTGCCGGCGGGATCGTGCGCGACCGAGAAGCTGCGCGCATCGCCGTGCTCGCCGAGCCACGCGTCGAACTCCTCGCGCGTGCTCAGGACCATGAGGCCGAGCGTGCGCACGCCATAGCGCGCGTGGCGCGCGGCGATCGCCTCGATCTGCGGCGTGGGGAAGATCTCGGCCCAGGCCATGCCGACGATCGTCGGCTTGCCGCGCAGGGTGTTGCTCGCGAACGGTTGACCGTCCTCGCCGGTCAGCGTGAACTCGGGGATGGGATCACCGCAGTTCACGCTGCCGAACATCGGCGCGAAGGTCGGGGGCGGATTGCGCAGGAGCTCGGCCTCGCGTGCCGCGGCCTCGCGTGCGCTCTTCTCGATCTGCTCCTCGCCGCGCTTGCTGAGCGCGGCGTCGATCGGCACGCCGGCGCGCGCGAGCCCGGCCTCGAGGCGGGCGTCGTCGTCCTCGTGGCCGACCATCGTGAGCGCGATCCTCCCGTCGCGGCCGATGACGAACTTCGTCGGCAGGCCCGTCACGCCGTAGAGCATGCGCGACGCGCGGCGCTCGAAGTCCTTGCTGCTGCGATCGAAGGGGTCGCAACCGAACACGAGACCGGGGTACTTCGCGGCGTTGGCGGCGACCCAGCTGTCGAACTTCGCGCGCGAGTCGCTCGTGCAGATCGCCAGCACCACGACGCCCGAGTCGGCGTGCGCCGCGCCGATGCCGCCGACGTGCGGGAACGACGCGATGCAGGGCCCGCACCAGGTCGCCCAGAAGTCGAGCACCACGACCTTGTCGCGGTATTCGGCGAGGCGGACCTCGCGGCCCGTCGCGTCGAGCCACGCGAAGTCGGGCGCGACGGCGCCCTCGCGGAGCGTCGGCGGGGCGTCCTGCGCAGGGAGCTGCAGGTGGACAGCGGCGATCGTTGCGAGCAGGAAGCCCGCGCGAGGAAGAGCCATCGAGAAGGTCGGGTGCATCGGCGCAGCGAAGGAGACCGGTTTCGTCCGCGAGTTGCCATCCCTCGGCGAGTCGACGGCGTCGGATTGGCTTCTTGGTGCAATCGCGGGCGATTGCCTATCCTGGGCGACGCGCCGGCGACGGAACGGGCAGGGCTCCGGGTGATCGGTGGCCCGTGGACGCAGCTTGGATCCGCGACCCGTTCCCGATGCGGCGCTTCGGATCCGTCATGCTCACTCGCAACACGCTCGTCGCGCTCTCTCTCCTCGCGCTCGGCACCGCGCTCAGCGCCCAGACTCCGTCGTACGCGCTCTGCCGCGCCTCGTCCTTCGCCACGGCCGGTGGCCTCTCTTTGGCCGGCGGCGAACTCCTCAGCGCCTTCCCGCCCGAGATCGTGCGCGGGCTCGGTGGGGCTCGTTGTGCCTGCACCCTCACGGGTATGCGCTGCGTCGTGCAGGCCAGGCCCTCGGCCTCGCCGACGCCGATCGACTTCGTGCTGCGCCGCGGCGACAGCGTCGCCGGTCCGGCGACGGGTGCCGCGGGGCTGCTCCTCGCGATCCCCCAGCAGGTCCCCGCGAGCGCGGTCGAGATGGCCTGGCTCATCACGGCCCAGTTCGCGACCCCGCTCGAGATCGGCTGCTCGGAGTTCCTCGCCGCCGGCATCACGATCCCCGCGGCGAGCGCGGCCGTGCTCTCGATCTACCTCCAGGGCGCCGTGAATGCCGGGCTGCTCTCGCATCCCGCGAGCCCTTCCCAGGTCTGGGACATCCCCGCGGGCGCGAGCGCGGCGCGTCGCCATGCGCCGATGGCCGCATTGCGCGTCGAGCTGCTGACCGACAGCAGCGTGCTCGACTTCGGCGCGGTGAGCGGCGGCATTCCGACGCAGTTCGGCCTCGGGGGCGTCCTGCCCGACACGACACGCAGCGGCGCGGCCTCGCTCGGACTCGCCTTGAGCATCACCGCGCGCGCGCAGACGGCGATCGGTGCCGTCGTGCTGGTCTCGCGTGGCTTCGATCCCAGTCCCTTCACCGTGCCCGGGATCGTCGACGACTGCATCCTGCTCGACCGCGCGACGATGATCCCCGACACCTTCGCGCTGACGCGCCCGAGCGGTGTGCCCCTCGAGTTCATCGCGTCGGCGACCAACCTCCTGCCCGCGGGACTCGGGTTGCAGTTCAGCTTCCAGGCGATCGTCTTCGGGGCGCGTTACACGGCGACGAACGCGCTGGGCGTGACGCTGCGCTGATTCCGGCACGGCGCCGGCGCCCGCGTTCAGAGCTCGAGATCGATCTCGAGCCGGCGTCCGGGCAGGAGCTGCTCACGGCGTGCGAGACCCGGTGCCGAGAGGAAGCCTCCGTCGTCGGCCCGGATGAGGACGGGACCCGCGGGGAGCGTGAAGGTCGCGACGCCCGTCTCGTCGCTGCGCAGGTATTGCTGCGAGCCCCGGCGCATGAAGGTCTCGTCGTCGCTCGGTGCCGGCTCCGCGGCCGTCCAGACGAAGACGAAGACGCGCGCCGCGGCGAGGGCCTGCGCGTCGCGCCGCACGCGGACCTGCAGGGTCGCCGCCGTGGGCCGCACGATGCGCAAGCGCTCGTTCGCCGGCACGCCCAGTTCGATGGGCAAGGTGCCGCCATCCGCGAAGGTCGCGCTGCCCCTCAGAGTGCCGGGCCGGAAGGGCCCGATGCGGACGAGGCCGTTCGCGTCCGAGCTGCCGCGGAACCGCGCGGTCGGGGAGGAGGGGTCTCCGTTCGCCGCCGTCCAATCGAGTTCGACGCGGGAGGCCAATGCCGTGCCGCGCTCGTCGACGATCTCGAGCTCCGCTTCGAGCTCGCCGAGCTCGAGCGTGGTGCTGAGTGCGGTCACCGGGCCCGTGGCGTCGGGCGTGAACTCCGCGAGGAGGCCGCCGTGATGCACGACGAGCTCCGCGTCGAAGGGCCCGCCGAAGGCGAGCGGATGACCGGCCACGAGGCGGAAGGCGCCGTCGGCATCGCAGCGCGCGAGGCGTGTCCCGAGCCGGACGAGTGCGCCCGGGACGGGCCGCGTGCCGGAGAGCACCCGTCCATCGATCACGGCGGCGACGCTCGAGGCGCGGAGATCCAGCCAGGTCGTCTGCCCCGCGGCGATCTCCGCGACACCGAGTGCCTGCGGCGCGACCGTCTCGTCGGACGAGAAGCTCGCGACGACGTAGCGCGCAGGCGCGAGGCCCGGGAAGGTGACGAACGCGTCGTCCGTGATCGCGAGCATCGTCGGTCGCGATTCGCCTTCGCGCGTCACGCCGAGATAGGTCACGTCGCGCGCGGCGACCTGGAGCGCGCCGGCCGGGACGAGTGCGTGGGTCAAAGCGACGGCCTCGCCCTCGCGCAAGGGCACGGCCTGGCGGCGATCGAAGGACAATCCCGGCGCCGCGACCTCGACGCGCCACTCGCCGGCGACGAGTCCCGTGATCGCATAGCGACCCTGCTCGTCGGTGACCGCAATGCGGTGGGACAACGGATCGGAGGGCAGGTTCTCGTAGGGCCCGTCGAGGCGCCAGACCTGGGCGCCGTGCAGCACGAAGCCCGCGGGGAAGTTGCTCGTCCGCGGTGCGAGCACGGCGCGCACGCGGGCGCCCTGCACGGGACGGCCTTCGGAGTGCACCTCGCCGCGCAGCGCGGCGCCGGCGCAGACCTCGAGTTCGAGCTCCGTCGTCTCCCGCGCGCGCACGACGGCGATCGGCATCGCGATCGAGTTCGGCAAGGGCTCGGTGCCGAAGACGAGCGGACGGGTCACGAGACGCGCGCCGTGCGGGGACGCGAGCGGCGCATCGAGCGAGATGCCGTAGGCGCCCGCGGGGAGATCGGCGATCTCGAGGCTCTCGCCGTCCAGCGCGTGCAAGCTGCTGTGCCCTTCGGTCGCGTAATAAGACTGCAGGGACGTGAACGCGTGGAGCGCGAGGCGCGCGCCGCGCAGTCGTTCGCCCGGGAGTCCGCGGAAACGCACGTGGAGCCGACCCGGTGCATCGAGGACGAGACGGAGCGCTGTGGCACGCGCCCCAGGCCAGGGCTTCAGGGCCGTGCGGCCGTCGGGTGAGCGCGCGATCACCATGCCGCTCGCAGGTGCGCCGGTCGCCGCATCGGGAAGGACGAACTCGCCCTCGCCCCGCTCGTCGCTGAGCGCGCTCAGCATGGCCCGATCCGTGGCGACACCGCCGAAGAGCTCGGCCTGCACGCCGGCGATCGGCGCATTGCTGCCGTCGACGGTGATGAAGCGCAGTGGCGACCGCGGTGCCGTGGCTTCGAGCACGAGCACGCAATCCTCGGCCTCGCGCGCGGGCGCGGCAAAGGCGATGCGGCGCGCGCTGGTGTCGCCGGATTGCGCGGTGACCCGGACCGGCCCGCTCGCGAACGCGCACTCGAATGCGCCCTGTGCATCGCTGCGGAGGCGCCGGATCTCGCTGCGGTCCTCGGCGATGTGCAACCCGGGCGGCAGCGCCCCGAGCCAGGGTTCGACTTGGACCTCGGCGTCGGCCGCGGCCTTGCCGTCGGCGCCGAGCACCACTCCGCGCACGATGCCTTCGGCTCGGATCGCGTCGTGCTGCGCCACCACCGAGCGGAGGTCGAGCGCCGCCGGCTTCGCGGGCTCGCGTGGCGGCGGCGCATCCTGCGTCGCCGGAACCGGCGCCGGTGCGTCGTCGCCGTCGATCCCGCCGCCGGAGGCGAGCGGAGCGCGGTCCGCAGACGCCGTCGTGGGCGGGGAACCCGCTCGGAACCCGACGGCGATCGCCACGGCGATCAGGACGAGGGCGACGAGGGGCATCGCGAGGTTCTTCATGACGAGTACGACGGAGCCGAGGGCCGTCTCGTGGATGGTGAGGCGGGCGAGCGGTGCGAGCGCCAGACGCCAGACCTCGCGGCCGCCGGGTTCGGTGTCGTCCAATCGCGTGCGGAGTCGTTCGAGCCCGCGCGCGAGGCGCGTGCGCACGGTGGCCCCCGGCAATCCGAGCCTCAGCGCGATCGCCTTGGGCTCGAGGCCCTCCCAATAGCGGAGCAGCAGGACCTCGCGGAAGGGCTCGTCCAGGGCGAGCACGGCGCGCACGACCCGCTCGCGGAGCTGTTCCATCTCCAGGACGCGGTCCGGCGAGAGCTCCTGCTCGCGCGCACTCGCGCGACTCTCGCGCAGCGCGCGTCGTCCTTCGTCGCGGCGTCGATTGGACGCGATCCGCCGCGCCAGCGTCGCGAGCCAGCCGCGCGGCGACTCGCCGTGCCTCGGCGGCGAGCGCAGGGTCGCGAGCCAGACCTCCTGCGCCAGATCGTCGGCGTGTGCGGGATTGGCGCAGAGCTCCGCGGCCAGCTCGCGCAGGAACTGCGCGTGGCGGAGGAGTTCGACCAGGGTGGGATGCGCGTCGCGGCTCACGTCGGTCCCCTTCATCACCGCGGGGCCGTCCCGCGTTCCCGGGAAATGGGATCCGGGGCGAGGAACACGCGGCGGGGCGCGGAGCTTGACGCGACCCGGAGCGCGCCACAAGCTGCGCCGCGACCCCCGGAGATCAGGAGTGTGTGCTTTGGACTCGAAACCAGGCGATCGTGAGAGGCCCCGCGAGCTCCGGTACACCGCGGAAGCCGATCCTGGTCCGCTCGCATCGAGCGATGCGGCTCCGGAGGCCGAGCGCGGAAGGAAGGAAGGAAGGAAGGAAGGAAGGAAGGAAGGAAGGAACAACTCGCGTCGCAGACAATCGGGCTCAGGGATTGCGCCTCGAACCAGCGCGAGTTCAGAGCTCTGATCCGGCGCATCGTGGCCAGGGTCGTTCGGTGTCCCGGCAGGCGGCAGCAGGTGGAGGACAGCCTCTGGGACGCGCTGGTCGACGCCTGTCTCGCGAATCGCCCACCGACCACGGGTTTCTCCGGCTGGCTGCGCGGCGTCGCCCGTCGCCTGAGCTTCGGTCGCAGAAAGCGCGATCTGCTCGTCCTGCCCTTGGACTTCGATCCCGCGGCGGATCGCCTCGACCCAATGGAACCGAGCCCCCGCTCGGAATGGCCGAAGGAGCTGCTGCTGGCGCTGCAACGCATGGCCCCACGACAGCGGGCGGCCTGCGAGGCGTTCCTCGAACTCCGCTCCATCGAGCACGCCGGATTGGCAATCGGCATGTCGAAGCAGAATGTCCATCGCGCCATCCGCCGGCTGCTGCTCCTCATCCAGGCCTCGAACCCCGAAGCCGGAGAGCCGCCTGGCGGAGATGGCCTGTCTTGATGCCGGGGGGCCGGTGCGACCGGGGCTCCGCTGGGGTATCTGGAGCGAGCGGCGGCTTGCGGTGCATGTCGTGAGGGGAGAGGGTTGACACAGCCGGCGCACCAGAGGAGGGCGGGATCGAGGATCCTGCTTCAGTCCGACCTGAGCACGAGAACCATGCCGACCATTCCGAGATACCTCCTCTTCCTCTCCGCGCTGACGATCCTGGCGGGTGGCTTCAGCCTCGCCACCGCACGGGACCCCATCTCCCGCATCGAACGCCTCGACGCGCGGTTCGTTCGCCTCTCGTTCTCCGCGGACGATCCGCCGCCGGTTGCGGCGTGCAGTGAGACGAGAACCATCAGCAAGTTCTCGTGCCTGAACAAGACCTGCCCGGTTGGGTCACTCTGCACTACGAACTGGCAGTCCGTGGACGACGAGTGGTGCGAGGCGAACTGCCTCGAAGGAGGCTCGTGCTGCGGCTACGAAGTGATCATCAATGCTCAATGCAAGTGCCGCACGACGGATGTGCAGTCCAGCACCGACTGCGGTCCTTGCGGGCACTCTTACATGCCTCACTCACAGTGGATTGCCCTTCCCTGAGCCGGGGTTCGCAGAGTGACCAAGTCCAATATCCGTCGGACCGGTGCGCTGTGCGCAGGAGCGATCCTCGTTCTCGTGGCAGGATGGGGATACTCGTTGTTGCTACGACCAGCCGGCCAACGAGCAGAGACCTCGAGAGCGCATCAACCCCGTGTGGTGGAGCTGGAAGGGGATTCACTGCGCCCAAGATCCGGGACGGGGCTCCCGGATGGGTCCCGGCGTGCCTTGCAAGTCGGCGAAAGCGAAGGCGCGGAATCGGCAAGAGAGGTCGAGACAGTGTTTGCCGGCCAAGTGGTCACGGAGGGTACAGGGGATCCTCTGGAGAGTGGAAAGGTCTCGGTTGCGCTGGATGACGACCTTCGGATGCCCGTTGGCTGCCGCGTCGACGAGCACGGGAGATTCCGTATCGTGGTCACGGCACAGGAGTCGGTGCGGCAGGCGTGGTTGCACGTCACACGCTATCCGGACCACCCGGCCCCTCTGCACGACGGAGTCCTGTTCTCTGCGCCGGTTTCACCGGGCGAGAACCTGAGAATCGAAATCCCCGACCGCAGGGGTCCAGCTCTCTCGGCACTCGTCGGGCATCTCGAGTTCGCAGGAGAACCCTGCGAGCGCGGTTACATCGTCCTGCGTGCGCGAGGAGATCGGGCCATGGCGCACCAGAACGGCTATCTCAGCGGGAACAGGGTCGAGGTCTTCGTTCCGTCCCGGGCGGGGCCCTTCACGGATGAGGTTCCGGGACCCCTCGTCCTCTCCCTGGTGGACTTCGGCAATCTGCACGCCCGCTGGTCCTTCGCGAGTTTCACCGAGCTCAGGGCGAGCCTGGCAACCGGGCTTAGGGGGCCGGAGCATGCGGTTCGCTTGAAGCTCGACCCCGCGCCCCAGGCTCTGCCGCCGAGTGCCCTGGTCTGGGCAGTCGGCGAGGAGGGTGAAGCACGCGAGAGGCGCATCGACGAGAGCGGTGAAGTGGTGTTGCGGGCCAGCCCGGGTTCGTATGGCCTGCTCGTGACCTGGCCCGAACTCGGCACGCGCGCCATGGCGGCATTCGATCTGCGCGCGGGCGACCGCGAGGTACCCGTGCATTGGAGTCACTTCGCCCCCGGGGACTGGTCGGTGGAATTCCACGTCACGCGAAGCGAGCCCGCGGGGCAGGTGCCGGTGAAGTCGGCGACGATCAAGGCCCATGCGGTCACGAGTCCCGACGGCGCCGTGCGTGGCAACGCGCATCACTTCGCGAGTGCCCGGACCGATGGGGAGGGAGTTGCGTACCTGACCGGATTGATCGAAGGCGAATATGCGATCACGCTGACGGCTCTCGAGGGCGAGTCCGTGTCGAGTCGAATCGTGGTGCCGGCCCAATCGGTGGTGGGAATCACCCTGCCACGCTGCGTACATGTCAGGCTCATGCTGATGGTCGGCCCCGATCCTCGCCGGCCGGCCGTGTTCGAGGATCTCCGCGTCCTTCTCGGTATGGACGGCGGGGCCTGGCTGGAGGAGCTCTCCGTGCTCGATCGGGCCGGTGCATCCAGACTGAGTCTGCGGGTTCCGGTGGCGACGCGGCAGCGGGTCGCGGTCGTGACGCGCAATCTCTATGCGTCGGAGGAGCTCGTCGTGCCGGCTGCGGCCGAGGATCAGATCGAACTCGTGCCAGCCTGGCGTTCGCGAGAGGCTCAGCACGGCGTCGTCCTCGACCAGACAGGTCGACCGGTTGCCGATGCGAGCGTCGAGCAGTTGCTCGTCGGCATCCCCGTGCCGGTCGCGCGGACCAGGACCGACGCGGAGGGCCGCTTCGTCCTGCAGGCCTGCTCGGAGCTCTCCGGCGAACTCGTGATCCGCGCTGGCGACAGGGTGCCCGATTCGCCGCCGCGCTTGGACCCGAGCCAGGTCCTCAGGATCACGGTGCGATGAACGGGTCTCGCATAGGCGCCTTCGTCACCTCGCCAGGCGGCTGCTGCGCTGCGACCGCGGTGATCGCCGTGCTTGCCTTCGCGTCGGGTTGCGGCGGGGACGGCCCGCCGCTTCCCGGCGCCCGGGTCCGACCTGTCTCCCCGGTGCGCGTGGTGGATCGCATCGTGGATCGAGGGACGGTCCTGCGCGGGGAGCAGGTGAGCTGCACGTTCCGGCTCGAGGCGAGAGCTCCTTGCGAGCTTCGAAATCGCTCCGAGAGTTGCGGCTTCGGACAGGTCTGGCTGCACATCGATGGCGTTGCCTTGCCCTTTCCGTTCGGCTCGCGCCAGGCGGTGACACGGGACGTCGCGCTGGTGATCACGGGGGAGTTCAGGTCGCTCAACCCCGGACCGCTGTTCCTGCCGCTGAACCTCCTGGTCATCGCTCCCGAGGGCGCCTCGTCGATCGAGCTGCTGGCCCGGGCGCGTGTCGTCGAGTCCTTGCTCTGGGAGCCGCTCGAGGATGCGCGCATGGTGCCCCTGGGCCACGTGGCCAGGCTGGCGCTCGCGACGGGCCAGGCCTTTGCAGTGCGGTTCCACCCGCGGCACGGCGGGGTCTCCGCATATGCCGAGCCGGAGGACGCCTCGCTCCGATCCTGGTCGCTCCTCGCGCTCGGCCCAGAGCAGCTCGGCGTCGGTCGAGCCTGGCAATCCGGTGTCCTGAGGATCGTCACGTCCGAGGGGCGACGGCTCTGGTTCGACCTTCCGGACGAGCTCGTCCCACAACGTTGAGCACGCGCAGGCTTTGCGGCGCGCCACTCGAGCTCAGGGCCGCTCGACGACGAGCAGCCGCGCCACGCCGCCGGCCGCCTCGCTCGCCACGAGGACGCGCCCGTCTTGGAGCACGGCGAGGCCCTCGGGTTGGGGCAATTCGCTCTCCTCGAAGCGGAGCATGGCGAGCGCGTGGCCCGCGCGATCGAGCCAGATCAGCGCGCGGTCGGCGGCGGAGAGGATCAGGAGTTCGTCGCGGCGCGGATCGACCGCGAGTTCGGAGATCGTGAGGTCGAGTGCCGGGCGCTTGCCCTTCTTGCCGCTGCGCTTCGCGAGTTCGGCGAGCTCGTCGCGGATGCGATCGACGTCGAGCTCGAGCAGCGGCTCGCGGGTCAGACGCGCGGTCGCGAGATCGACGGCCCAGATCCGGCGGAGATCGCGGGCGTCGCGACCGCGTGGGCGGTCCTTGGCGGCGAGGAGCAGGCGCCCGTGCGCGGCGTCGTGGGCGAGGCCCTCGAAATCGTCGTGAGGCAGATCGAGACGCAATCGACGGCCGCGCTCCAGGCTCGGAGCACCGCTGCCGTCGCGGCCCTCGCGGTATTCGGTCAGCTCGCCGTCGCTGCGCAGGACCCAATACGCCGCGGGCGTGCGCGCGAGTCCCTCGTAATCCCCGGGTCCGGCGAAGCGGAGCGTGCGTCGGAGCTCGCCGCGCACCGGATCGACGAGGAAGAGCGTGCCCGCCTCGTCCTGCACACAGGCGAGGGTCTGCTCGTCGACCCAGGCGATGCCGGAGACCTCGCGCAGCAGATCGGGCAGCGCGACGAGTCCCGCGCGCGCGGGGACCGCGGCCTCCTGACAACCCGCGGCCGCAGACAGGACGGCGATCGTGGCGAGGTGGCGGAGCGCGCGCATCGCGCGCATCGTGCGCAGCGCGGCCTCGCGCGCCAAGTCAGGGCCGCTTCGGCAGGAAGCGGGAGGGGTCCCACGCGAAGGCCGTGCCCTCGCGATCGAAGCTCAGCGGCGTGCCGCTCCCGTCGAAAGCGACGGACGCGATGCCGAGCGCGCCCAGCGAGCGGCGCACGATTCCGCCAGCGGCGAGGGGGACGAGGGCGAGGCGGCCGTCGGCGAGGGCGACGAGCGCTGCGCTGCCGTCGTCGGCGCAGGCGAGCGACGAGCCCAGGAAGCTCGGGCCGCGGGCATCCGTCGCGAGCGTCTCGTCGCGGACGATCGCGCCGTCGCGGGCGTCGAGGACGACGACGCGGCTGCCGCCCCGGAGCGTCGCGATCACGTGCGCGCCGTCCGTGCTGCTCGCCACGCACTCGATCCCGCGTCCGAGCTCCGCGTGCCAGGACTTGCCGCCCTTTGGGGTGAAGCCGGGCAGCGGCCACGCCGCGAGGCGTCCCTCGCCCTCGGCGAGCAGGACCTGCCGCCCGTCGCGCGTCCAATGCAGGGCGACGATCCCGAGCTCCCCCGGCCAATGCGCGAGCTCATGGCGCTCGCGCAGATCCGCGTCGGCGCTCTCGAGCCGCGTGCGACGGCCGTCGGCGATCGCATAGGCGAGAGCCCGGCCGTCCGGTGCGATCGCGAGCGCCGTCAGGTTGGCGCCGCGCAGCGCGAGCCGCGCGCGCTCGCGGCCGCGTGCGACGTCGAGCACGTGGAGGGCTTCGGCCGAACGCGCATAGGCGGCGAGCGAGGCGTTCGCGGCGATCGCCGTGCTCGTGACCCCGAACTCGTGACGGCTGCGGTGCACGACGCCGCGCGGCGTGACGAGGCGGAGCTCGCCGTCCTCGCCGTCCTCGAAGCTCGCCGCCGCGGCGTCGCGCGGGATCGGCCGCGCGCCGAAGGGCAACCAGGTCGCGACCTTTGCCTCCCCGGCCGCGGGCAAGGCGTAGGGCCCGCTCTCGCCGTGGCTCATCACGTCGAGCGTCTCGCCGAAGAAGAGCGCGTCGCGCTCGCAGACGAGCGCATCGTGCTTCGCGGCGCTGTCGATGCCGGGCTCATCCTCGCGCAGCCGGAGGCGGCGCAGCGCGTCGCCGCATCGGGGGCAATGGCCGTCGGCGGGAATGATCCCCGGGCGTCCGCCGAAGCGGATCGCCTCGCCGAGAGCGGCGAGCACGCGCTCGCGGAGGGCCGCGTCGTCCTGCGCGGCCAGCGGAACCGCGACGAGCAACGCGGCGACGGCCCGGACGGCCGCGAACGCTCGCGCGAGGAACGGGATCGAAGACCTGCTCGTCGGTCTCATCGTGGGGTCATGGATCCCGGGTGGGCGCGGACGTCACCGACCCGGGCGCGGCTCCGCATTGTCGAACTCCGTGGGCCGTGCCGCGGGTGGACGAAGCGGCGCGCTACTCTCGTCGAACCCTCCGATGCTGCGCAAGCTCGCCTTCGTCTCGCTCCTCCTGGCCGGGGTCTGGTGGTTCTGGCCGCTCGACGAGGCGACGCGTCTGCGCGCGCTCCCGCCGCGTCTGGCGGCGGCCTTCTCGGCCGGCAGCGTCGGCACGTGCCTCGATGCATTCGCCGCGGAGTACCACGACCATTCCGAAGGCTCGCGCGTGGACAAGGAGACGCTGCGCGCGGCGCTGCTCGGCCGACTCGCCGCGGGCCGCGGTGCGGACTTCGTGGCGCGCGTGCCCGCGGAGTCGATCCAGCTCGTCGAGTTCGACGCGGAGCGAGGCACGGCCCGACTCGACTTCGCACTCGAACTCGGACGCGTCTCCGCCGCGAGCGCCGAGTTCGGTGCGGCCGACGTGGACTGGGCGCTCGACGTCGAGGCGAGTCTCGCGCGGGACGAGCATGGCGACTGGCGCTTCGTCCGTTCGGTGCATCGCACGCGCGGCGGCCGGCGACCCGGCTGAGTGGACGCGCTAAGGTGCGCGCCGTGATGATCGTTCCGAACCTGCGTCCTGCCGCGCTCCTCTTCGCACTCCTCCTCGGCGCGGCCTGCGCCAGCGGCGGCTACGCCCTCGGCGACGACGCCGATGCACCGCTCCGCGGCGGACCCTTCCGCGTCGTCGTCCACGGCATGAGCTGCCCGCTCTGCGCGACGAACGTGGACCGCGCGATCGCGGAGCTGCCCGGGGTCGACAGCGTCGCGATCGACATGGCCTCGGGTGAGGTCATGGTCGCGCTGCAGAGCGGCGCCAGCGTCACGCGCCGCGCGCTCGCGTCGGCGGTGGCGAGCACGGGCTTCACCCTGGTCTCGATCGAGGCGCCGTGATGCCGGGCTGGACCCTCCGTTCGTCGCCCTTCGCCCTTCTCCTGCTGGCCGCAGCCGCCGTCGGCCAGGAGGCACCCAATACGCCCGCGGCCACGCGTCCCGCGGACGGGCAGTGGTACTTCCGCACGCGGCTCCAGATCGAGAGCTTCGACGACGACCCGCGCCGGGTCGTCGACGAGCTCTCCCGGGTCACCCTTCGCAACTCCATCGCGGTCGGCTTCGGCTCGCGCTGGTCGGCGGAGTTGATGGCGCCGGTCGAGGCCGAGGCGCGCGAGGGCGGCAGCGACGAGTTCGGCGTGGGTGATCCCATGCTGACCGTGAAAGGGCGACTCTGGCAGCGTGACCTCGGACCGGTGGATTCGCTGCGCTTCGCCGTGATCCTCGGCGCGGAGCTCCCCAGCGGCCACGACGAACTCAGCAGTGACTCGGTCGATCCGGTGCTGGGCGGCGTCTTCACCGCGATCGTCGGCCGCCACGGGGTCAATGCCGCGCTGCGTCGCAAGTGGAACACCGGCGATTTCCGCGCCTATGCCGTGCCGGGCGACTCCTCGGCCGACGCGCTGCTCTGGGACCTCGCCTATCTCTATCGCCTCAGCCCCGAGCTCTATGCGCCGGAGACCGAGGCCGCGACCTACTTCACGGTGGAGCTCAACGGTCTGCACGAGACCAACGACGATCACGAGACGATCCTGCGCGCGGGCCTGCTCTACGAGGCTCGCGAATGGGCCTTCGAGTGCACGGCGGGACTGCCTCTGATCGAGGACGTCGATGCGCGCATGGAGCGCGAGTGGTCGATCGAGATCGGGTTCCGCTGGTTGTTCTGAGCCCAGGGTCAGTTCGCCAGGGCCTCGACGATCCGCCGCCACGCCGCATCGACGTGCCGTTCCTCCGTGAGCGTCGCACCGATCGCCATGCGGAGCACGAAGCGCGAGCTGCCGTCCGCACGCGGCAGGCCCGTATGGCTCAGGTAGGCGGTGCCGCTCGCGTTCACGTTCGCGAGCAGCTCGCGATTGCGCGCGTCGGTTGCGGCGTCGTCGCCGCGCAGGCGGAAGCAGACGAGTGCGAAGGGGCTGGGGGCCACCAGCTCGAAGCGCGGGTCTGCGGCGACGAACGTGGCGAAGCGGCGCGCGAGCGCCACGTGGTGTCGCACGTGCGCGCGCAGGCCCTCGAGTCCGTAATGGCGCATCACGAACCAGAGCTTGAGCGCGCGGAAACGTCGCCCGAGCGGGATCTGCCAATCGCGGTAGTCGATGACCGCGCCCGAGTCGCTGGCGCGGTTGCGGAGGTACTCCGGGGTCACGCTGAGCGAATCGATCAGGGCCTTGCGGTCCCGCACCCAGAGCGCACTGCAGTCGAAGCTCGTCAGCAGCCACTTGTGAGGGTTGAAGCAGAAGGAGTCGGCGCGCGCGACGCCGTCGAGCATGGCGCGGTGCTCCTCGCAGATCGCGGCGGTGCCCGCATAGGCCGCGTCGACGTGGAGCCAGGCCTCGCCGCAGACCTCGCCGAGGGCGCGCAGCGGATCGACCGCGGTGGTGGAGGTCGTGCCCAGCGTGGCGCAGACGAAGAAGGGCACGCGTCCGGCTGCGCGGTCCGCGGCGATCGCGCGGGCGAGCGCGGCGGCGTCCATCGCGTAATGCGCGTCGACCGGCACGAAGCGCAGCGCGTCGTTGCCGCTCGCGTCGCGGCAGAGTCCCGCGATCATCGCGGCCTTCACGACGGAGGAGTGGGCCTGGGTCGAGGTGTAGGCGACGAGCGCCTCCGGCGCCGCGCCGCGTGCGAGCGCCCGGTGCCGCGCGGCGACCAGCGCGACGAGCACGGCTTCGCTCGCGGTGCCCTGGATGCTGCCGCCGCCGAGCGGCCCGAAGAACGTCGCGGGCAGGCCGATCGCGCGGCCGAGCCACTCGAGCATCCGCTCCTCGAGTTCGGTCGCCGCCGGACTCGTCGCCCAGAGCATGCCCTGCACCCCGAGTCCCGCCGAGAGCAGCTCGCCGAGGACCGCGGGTCCCGAGGCGCTGCAGGGGAAATAGGCGAAGAAGCCCGGCGACTGCCAATGCGTGAGGCCGGGGACGATCTTCGTCTCGAGGTCGGCGAAGACCGCGTCCCAGCCCTCGTCGCCGAGCCCGGTCTCCGGGGCCTGCGCGGGCAGGGCGCGCAGGAGCTCACCGGGAGCCTGGCGCGAGAGGACGGGCAGCGATTCGACGCGCTGCCAGTACTCCGCGATCCAGTCGACCATGCGGTGACCGAGGGCGCGGAACTGCTCTTTGTCCATGCGGCCGGGAGGCGTCGTCATCGCCGAGAGGATAGACGCAGGACCACGGGACTCATCCCGCGCCGTCGCGCGTGCCGAAAGCGGAGCGATGAGCCGCGCGGCCGCGAGCGACCCTTGGACCTGCACGATGCGCACGCGCGAGTTCAGGACGGCGCCTTGGCGCTCGATCGCCGTCACGGTGCTCGTCGTGAGCGCGCTGCTCACCGGCCTGCTCGCGCTCGGCGTGCCGCCGGTGCTCGGCCCCTTCGTCCTGATCGCCGCGATCGTCGTGCTCCTGCGGCGCGCGACCGGCGAGTCGACCTGGACGATCGGCGAGGACGGCCTCACGCGGAGCTGGCGTTCCCTCGCCGCGAGGGCCTCTTCGCCGCCTGCCGAGGAGCTGCGGATTCCCTGGTCCGCGCTGCGCGCCTGGCGCCACGACCACACGCGCACGCGCTCGGCGTCGCGCGTCGAGTATCTGGAGCTCGACACCGCGGTGCCGCCGCGCCGCTTCGTCATCACCGATCGTCAGGACGCGGCGGGCTTCGCCGCCCTCCGCGACGCCTTCCTCGCACGCATGGCGAGGACGGTCGCGCCGAGCATCGCGGCCGGCCCGCCGCCGATCCGCCGCCGCTCGTTCTACGACACGCCGCTCGCGCACCTCGCGACGCTCGCCGCGTTCGCCTGCACGCTCGGCCTCTTCGTCGCGCTCCTCTTCGGACTGCTCTCGCCGACGAACGTCTTCCGTCTCTGCTTCGTCATCGTGCCGGGCACCGCGTACCTGTTCTGGCGGACCTGGCTCGTGCGGCGCTGAGGCGCAGCGGGAAGGCGGCCTCAGCGCGGCGCGACGACGAACTGCGCGACGATCTCCGGCTGACGGTCGATGACGTTGCCCGGGTTCGCGAGGTCCGCCTCACGGTACGGCGCGATCCCCCAGGTCGTGACCGTCAGCACCTGCGTGCGGGCGTCGACGTCGAACTCGGTCCAGCCGAACGTGTGGGCCGCGGTGTAGCCGCCGCGGACGAGCGTCGCCTGAACGGGTGAGCCGGCGAGACCGAGCGGGTCGTAACCGAGCTGCACGAGGAAGCCATCGACGAGCTGCTGCACGAAGAGGTCCTGACCGGCGCGCGGAAGCGTGTCGTAGTACGCCCGCTGTGCGGCAGAGATGAGGCCGAGCTGCGTGCCGAGCTCGACGAGCGTCGGACCCAGCGGCGCGTCGAAGGCGACGGCGCCGGTGATGACCTCGAACGCACCGGTCGGGATCTGCGGGGTGAACGGTGCGGTCTGGTACGTGAGGTTGTTCACCAGCGTGCCATGGAGGTCGGCGGCGATGAACACGACGTTGTGGATGCCCTCCTGGTCGATCGTCTGGAGCAGGCGGCTGCGTTCCGCGGCATAGCCCTCGA
>JADLHO010000037.1 GCA_020848735.1 Planctomycetota bacterium
GCCTCAGGACGGCGGCCGCCGCGCCGACGAGCGCGGTCGCGCCGTTCGCCGCGAGCGCGCAGCCCGCGTGGTAGGCGTCGCGGTCGATGGCGCCGCCGGCGCGCCAGGGCACGAGCCCGGCGCGACGGGCGACGAGCGCGAGCAGGCGCTCGCCACGGGCACAGGCCTCGAGCAGCGCGAAGCGACCCGGGAGTCCGGCGTACGCGGCCTCGCGGTCGGGTGCGGGGAGCAGCGGATGCAGGGCCGCCGTGCGCGCGCCGCGCTCCGCGCAGGGGGCCAACGCATCGCGCCCGCGACTGCCGGCGACGTGGAACACGAGGGCACAGGGGCGCAGCCGCGCGGCGAGCATTCCCGCGACCTCGTCGATCGCCGCGTCGGCGACGGTCACGGCGACGATCGCCGCGTGCGCGAGGTCGGCGGGCGCGAGCGCGCGGCCGGCGCCGATGAACGCGAGCGCCTCGGCACAACGCGCGGGGTCACGCCCGAGGACGCCCAGGACTTCCAGGCCGGCTTCGTGCCAACGGCGCGCGAGGGCGCCGCCGAGACGGCCGGGACCGACGACTGCGATGCGGAGCGGCAAGGGGGTTGCGGACGCGGGTGGGAGCAGACGCGAGGGGTACGAGCCGGACAGCCCGCGCGCGCTGCGGCGAGGGCGCGGGCGCGGAACGTCGCGCGAACCACGCGCCGGGGCAAGAGCCGAGCCGCGCGTGCGGGCTCAGTGGCTCGTCGCGGCGCCCCCGCTGCGGTCGACCTCGCGCCGCGGCGGCTGCAGCTCCACCAGATAGTCGTCGGCGCTGAACTCGTCGGAGCCGTCGAGGTCGTCGAAGCTCGTCGGCGTGTAACCCTCCTGCTTGCTCCGCTCGAGCTCCGCGTGGTAGGCGCGCATGATCGACTCGTGCAGGAGCTCGCGGCAGTGGCTGTGGATCGGGTGCGCGAGATCGGCGTGCAGGCGGACCCGCGTGTCCCCGCTGCGGACCGCGCGGTCGCCGTCGAGGGCCTGCCCGCACTGGTTGCAGTAGCGCGCGCGCAGGTGGTTCTTGTGACCGCAGCGCGTGCAGTGGTCGCAGATCTTGCGGCTCGGCATCGCGACGAAGGCCCCGCGCCCACCTTCGATGATCTTCAGGTCCCGGATCACGAAGGCGTCCCCGAAGGTGACGCTGCAATACGCCTTCAGCTTGCTGGCGGGATCGGCGGTGAGTTTGACGCGGATTTCGGTGATCTGCAGCTCGCAGTGGCTCACGGTTCCCTCCCTGGCATCGGCTCGGTCCGCCCGTTCGTGTCGTTCAGCCCTTTCTCGTGTCTCGCGCGTGCGTCCTGGACGGCTCTCCGTTCCGAGCCCGCGCGCTCATTGAGGCCCGCGCGCCGGACGACCGCTGACCGACGGTCGAGGCGCCTCCGGATCCCAGGCGACGGTGTCCGCGACGAGCGGATCCGCCAGCACCCGCGTGCGGACGACCCGCACGCCGGCCATTGCGTCGTCGGCGGCCGCACCGAGCAGCGCCGCGACCTCATCCGCCTGCGCGGCGTCGTGCAGGGCGACGAAGAGCGTGGACCCGCTCCCGCTCATCTGCAGGCGCGGGCGCGCGCGGGCATTGCGGACCGGACCGACGGCCCCCGCCAGGCGATCGGCGAGCCGATCGCGCAGACGCCGCAGCTCCGGTGTGCATCGCATCGCGGGTTCTTCGAGGTCGTTGCCGCCAGCTTCGAGTGCCGCAAGCTCCGCTGCCGTGGGAGCTTCCGCGGCGCGCACCTTACGTTCGTCCGCGTCGCCGATCAATCGCGCATTCAGGGCGGCGAAAACCTCTCGCGTGGACGTGCCGAAGGGCGGCAGCACGAGGACGAAGTCCCGCGTCTCGCGCGCCGCGATCGGCCAGAGGCGTTCGCCGATCCCGCGCGCGAAACAGGTCGACGCCGCGGCATAGGGCCCGGCGAGGAAGAACGGCACGTCCGCGCCGAGTGAGGTCGCGAGCGCCGCGAGCGTCGCGGGTGGCAAGGGGCGATCGTCGAGCTGCTGCGCGAGGACGAGCGCGGCGGCGGCATCGGCGCTGCCGCCGCCGAGACCGGCGCCGGCCGGGATGCGTTTGCGGAGTCGGAATGCGAGTCCCCCACCGCGCCCGCTCGCCGCGAGATGCGCACGCGCCGCGCGGATGACGAGGTTGTCCTCACCCGCGCTCACCGGCAATCCGCTCTGCACGTCGCTCTCGAGCTCGAGCGAGACTCCCGCGTCCGTCGTTCGACGCGCGACGAGCAGGTCCGTCAGATCCACCGCGACGAAGATCGTCGCGAGCTCGTGGTAGCCGTCGGCCCGGCGCCCGACGACCCGGAGGCCGAGGTTCAGCTTGGCCGGCGCGCGGATCGCGAGGCACTCGCTCACGGCGCCAGGACCTCGTCGACGTCGACCCGGGCGTTGTCGAGCAGGCGCGTCGCGGGGTCGCCGAAGCGCGCGGCGATCAGGAGACGCGCGGGGCCGATGGGCCCCTTCGGCAAGGGCGCGAGATCGTCCGGCGCCCGCAGCTCGACGTAATCGACGGCCCGGCAGCGCGGCTCTCCCGCGAGTCGCTCACGCGCGGCGGCGACGAGCCGCTCCGCGTCGCGCTCCCCTGCCAGGAACCGCGCCCGGGCCTCGCGGAGTGCCGCGACGATCACCACCGCGGCCCGGCGATCCTCCGGCTGCAGATAGACGTTGCGCGACGACATCGCGAGACCGTCCGCCTCGCGCACGATGGGACAGCCCACGATCGCCCCGCAGAGCCGGAGGTCCTGGTGGACCCGCCGCAGCACCGCGAGCTGCTGCGCGTCCTTCTGCCCGAAGTAGCCGAAGTCGGGACGGGCGAGCGACCAGAGGATCGTGACGACGGTGGCGACGCCGCTGAAGTGGTCGGGGCGCACCGCCCCCTCCATGCCGACCGCCTCGCGACCGACCGCGATCCGGCTGATGAAGTCCTTGCCGTACATCGCCTCGACGGAGGGCGCGAAGACCAGCGCGACGCCTTCCCGCGCGCAGAGCGCGAGGTCCGCGGCGAAGGGCCGGGGATAGCGGGCGAGGTCCTCGTGGGGTGCGAACTGCAACGGGTTCACGAAGATCGTCGCCGCGACGCGATCGCAGTCGGCGCGGGCCCGGCGCATCAGGGAAGCGTGTCCCTCATGGAGGGCGCCCATCGTCGGGACGAGGCCGAGGCGACAGCCGCCGCGACGCAGCGCATCGCAATGCGCGGCGAACTCGGCCGGGTCGCGGATCACGCGCGGCGATTCACGCCTGGGGATCGTCCCCGGGTCGACGCCGAGTTCGCGGAGTGGGTCGAGGGCGAACGAGCGCTCGCGCAGGCGAGGGTGCGGGACCACCAGCTCGCGCGTGTCGATCGTCGCATCGCCGTAGAGCAGGAGATCGATGTCGAGCTCGCGCGGGCCGTGGTGCGGGCCGTCCGCGCGGCGGCCGGCCTCGCGCTCGATCGCCTTCTGCACGGCGAGCAGGGCCGGTGGCGACAAGGTCGTCGCGATGCGCACCGCACCGTTGAGGAACGCACCCTGCGGCGGACCGCCGACGGGCGCCGTCTCGCGGAAGGTCGAGACCGCCTCGACGGCGATGCCCGGGGTGCGCGCGAGCCGCTCGCACGCGAAGCGCAGGTTCGCCTCCCGATCGCCGAGGTTGCTGCCGAGACCGAGCCAGGCCAGGACCGCGCGCGTCATCTGCTTGGACTCGAGCACGAGCCCTTCAGTTGCGGATGCCCGAGTTGCGGACGTCCGGTGTGCCGAGACGGCCGACGCTGCCCGGCGCCGGGGCCGCGTCCTGCGCCTCGCCGTCGTCGGATGGGCCGTCGTCGTCCTTCGTGAACACACGGAGCACGCCGCGCGCGAGCCCCCAGACGAGGTAGGCGACGACCGAGAGCAGCAGGCCGAGCTGCCATTCGAGGAGCACGAGCCCGATGAGCACCACGAGCCCCGCCAGGAAGGGGAACGAGTGCCGTCGCGCGACGAGTGCCTGGAAGAAGTGCGGGAACGGCACGCGGCTCACCATGAGCAGACCCGCGAGGACGAGCACCGCCGGCAGGGCCCGCACCGCGATGAAATGCGCGTCGTCGGGGACGAGCCACTGGGTGATCTGCGCGCCGGCGTCCTGGCTCGCGCAGAAGAACGCGAGCATCGCGCCGATGACCGCCGCCGCGCCCGGCGAGGGGAGCCCGCGGAACTCGCTGTGGTCGTCGTCGGTGAGCGTCGGCGTGTGGGATTCGACGTTGAAGCGCGCGAGCCGCATCGCGGCGCAGAGCACGTAGACCGCGGCGCAGACGTAGTAGATCTTCGGATGCGGCGGGAGCTGCGCACCCGGCACGAGCTCGTGCAGCTTCACGAGCTGCAGCGCGACGAAGGCCGGCGCACAGCCGAACGTGACGACGTCGGCGAGGCTGTCGAGCTGGGCGCCGAACGCGCTGGTCTGACCCGTCATCCGCGCGACCCGGCCGTCGAGCGCGTCGAAGACCATCGCGAGGAAGATGCAGAGGGTCGCGGTCTCGAAGAGCGCCACCACCGCCGGTTCGTCGATGTTCCCGAGCCGCACCGCATCGGCGGCCTTCGCCATGGCGAGGAAGCCGAGGAACAGATTGCCGAGCGTGATCAGGGACGGCAGCACCGGCACCGAGCGCAGATCGCGCAGGCGACGACGCCGCGGGCGCGGCTTGGGGGCGTTCATCGGCGCGGCATGTTAGGCGGCCCCCATCGCCGATGCACGACGCCCACGCGCGTGCCGCCGGGCTAGAGTGCCCCGCCATGCGTGAGGACCAAGCCTCGCTCGCCTACGTGCGACGGCTCTGCTTCGACGTCTTGCATCGCCCGCCGACCCCGACGGAACTCGCGTCGCTGAAGGGCATGGACCTCGCGCGCGTCGCCCGGCAGATCTGGCGGCGCCGCGAGGCGATGTCCGAATGGCTCGAGGAGGAGCTCTGGTTCCACCTCCTCATCGATCGGTTCAGGCCGCGCACGCCGGCGATCGAGGCGCTGCCCGACCGGCTCGCCCAGGGCAAGGCGAGCGCGCGCGACGCGACCGCCGAGATCCTGCTCTCGACCGGCTTCTCGCTCCGCAATCCCGGCAACGACACCTTCGTCACCGTCGTGCTCGAGTCCTGCCTCGGGATCACGGTGCAGGAGCGGCGCGCGAAGGCCGAACTCGAGGCGGGCAAGCTGCTCTACGACGGTCGCAGCGCGCGCTTCCTCGGCGAGACCGGCAACTCGCAGGCGGACATCGTGCGCATCGTCCTCGACCAGGACGCCTTCCGCGAACGCCTGCTCGACCGCCATCACCAACGCCTCTTCCGCGCACCGCTCGCGTCGCGGGGCGAGGCGGAGCGCGGCGCACTGCTCGCGCGCCTGCGCGACGACGAGCAGGCCTTCTTCGCGATCCTCGCGGAGTGGACGCAATCGCCGGCCTACCTCGCCGCGGTCGCCGTCAAGCGGCCGCGCACGCACCGCGAACTCGTCCGCTCCCTGTACTTCGACGTGCTGGAGCGCGCTCCGGACTACGACGAGCTGCGCAACATGCGGAACGCCCTCCAATCGATGGCCGACCCGGCGCCCCTGCGCGCGGTGTTCAGCAAGCTGCTCCTCGACAGCAAGGAGGCGAAGCTGCCCGCGCTCACCGGGGCGGATCCCGCGGAATTCGTCCGCGGTTGCTTCCTGCGCTACCTCGGTCGCGAACCGAGCCAGGCGGAGACCGCGGAGTTCACGGCGGTGCTGGCGGAGCCCGGTGCGAACCACGCACTCGTCGTGCGCGCCCTCCTCACCTCGGTCGAATACGGCTACTGCTGACCACGCGCGGCCGACGCTCGCGATCGGCCTGAGGCGTGGGGCGGAGCCGGGTCAGCGCCGACGCCGGCCGCGGCCGATCGCCTCGGCGAGGCCGAGCGCGGCCACCGCCGCGAGCGACGCGGCGATCGCGACCGCGACGCGCAGCTCGGACTTCCCGTAGAGCTCGCTGCGGACTCCCACCGGGATGGTGACGTCGCCGATCTTCAGCGTCTCCTCGCCAGCGAGAGCCGAGACTGCGCCGAGCGCGGCGAAACCGCCGATGAGGGCGGCGAGGACGACGATGAGGGCAAACCGCTGCATGGCGCGGCCGGGACGATGCTTGCCGACGCACCCGAACGCAAGCGTGGCGATCGCCACCGGCTGCGGGCCGCGGCCCCATGGGCTAGCCTGTGCCGGCCCCCTCGCCCGCCCTCCCGTCCGCGATCCCGCTCCGGCATGAATCCGACCGCATCCTCGCGTCGCCGTTTCCTCGCGTCGTCCGCCGCGGCCGCCGGTGCCCTGGCCCTGCCGCGCGCCGTCGCCGGCTCGCTGCCCTGGCTCGAGGGCCTGCTCCCGCGACTCGGCACCAAGACCGAACACGTCGTGCTGGTCGCGTTCGCCGGTGGGGTGCGCAAGCAGGACGTGCTCGATGCGCCGCAGAACGTGCCCAATCTGCTGCGCATCGCGGCGCAGGGTGTCACGTGCCCCGCCGTGCGCGTCGAGAACGTCGGCCACTATGGCGCCGCGCTCTCGATCTTCACCGGTCGCTTCGAGGCGATGGGCATCCGCGAGAACGAGCCGGGGCTCGATCCGACGATCTTCGAGCGGCTGCGCAAGGACCACGCCCTCGCCGCGGGCGACGTCTGGCTCTCGACCGCGAGCGGCGCCCAGGGGCGGCTCTTCGCGGCCTCGGCGCACCCGCAATACGGACCCGATTACGCGGCGAACCTCCTCGACGGCGACGGCATCTTCAATCCCGAGCTGAAGAAGGTCCTCGACGGGCTGGGCAAACCGAAGCCGGAGGCCGAACGCGAGCGCGAACTGCTCGAGCGTCTCTCCGGAGCGATCGACGAGTCGGCGCTCGTGCTCCCGCAGGGCCAGCGCGCCCCCGACCCTCAGGACGTGCAGCGCGTCGCGGGCTTCGTGCTCGATCAGCTCGCCGGACGCAACGCGCAGATCTCGGGACCGGGCGCCGCCGACGCCAAGGCGATCCGCACCGGCACCGATCTCCTGCGGGTCTTCAAGCCCCGCGTGCTCGGGATCACGTTGCAGAGCGCGGACGTCGCCCACGGCTCCTACAACGCCTACGTCGAGGTCATCCGTCGCAACGACGAGGAGCTCGGTCGGCTCTGGGACGCGATCCAACAGGACGACGCGTTGCGCGACACGACCGCGGTCTTCGTGCTGCCCGAGTTCGGCCGCGACCAGGACCTCAACGAGCGCAATGGCCTCGATCACGGTGACGGCAGCAAGGCGCTGCTGGAGGTCTTCCTCATCGCCGCCGGACCCGACTTCAAGCGCGGCAAGGTGTTGAAGGACGAGCTGCGCAGCATCGACGTCTGCCCGACCGTCCTCGCGCTCTTCGGCGAACGCGCGGCGCGCGGCGTCGACGGCAAGGTGATCCGCGGGCTCTTCGCATGACGGGCCGGCACGCGTGATCGGCCGCGTCCGGACGCTCCGTGGGCGCAGCGTGACGCTCGCCATCGCCGTGCTCGCGTGGGTCGCGCTCGGCGCCGCAGGCGGCTCCGCGCCGGACCTTGCCGCGCCGCACGCCGCGGCGGGTCCGCACGCGCCGGCGCGCAATGGCTGCCTCGACTGCCACGCGGGCATCGAGGACATCCATCCCGGCCACAAGCTGAGCTGCGTCGACTGCCATGGCGGCGACGCGAACGCGGCCACGAAGGAGCGCGCCCACGTGCGCCCGGCGGCCGCGTTGCCCACCGACGAGCGCGTGCTCGGCGCGGACTTCGACCTGCCCTGGCAGCGCTTCCGCAACCCGAGCAACCTGCGCGTCGCGCAGCAGGTCTGCGGGGACTGTCACGGGCAGCTCGTCGACCACGTGCTCAAGTCGCTGCACGCGACGACCACCGGCCACCTCGGCGACGGCTACTACGAGCACGGCCTCGTCGACTCGAAGCGACCGCGCTTCGGCGTGTTCCCCATCAAGGACGAGGACGGCCACGTCCCCGACAAGGCGCTCCGGGCCGTCGAGGCGGTGCCGCCCCCGCGCAAGCTCGGCCGAGCGGACGCGATCGAGACGCACTACGCGGATCTCCCGCGCAAGGCGTGCATGCAGTGCCATCTCTGGAGCAGCGGTCGCGCGGTGCGCGGCCGACTCGGGATGGACGGCGATTACCGCGGCGAGGGCTGCGCGGCCTGCCACGTCCCGTATGCCGAGGACGGCCGCTCGCGCTCGCGGGACGCGACGATCCCGCGCGACGAGCCCGGTCATCCGCGCGAGCACCGCTTCACGTCGAAGATCACCACCGAGACCTGTGCGTCGTGCCACTACGGCGACGCGAGCATCGGCCTCACCTACCGCGGCATGGCACAGCTCGTGCCCGGCATGCCGGCGGGACCCGACGTCCCCGGCACGACGAAGCGCCTGCTGAACGGCACGTTCTACATCCAGGATCCGGTCACGACGCCGCCCGACGTCCACCACGCCGCGGGCATGCACTGCATCGACTGCCACACGAGTGCCGACGTGATGGGCGACGGCAATCTCTGGCCGCAGATGGATCACGCGGTCGAGATCGAGTGCACGAGCTGTCACGGCACCTTCACCGACCCGAGCGAGCTCACGACGAGCCACGGACGCCGCGTGACGAACCTCGTGCGGGAAGGCGACGCGTTCTGGCTCACGTCGAAGGTCACGGGCAAGCGCCACCGCGTGAAGCAGGCCTGCGAGGTGATCGACGCGCAGCACCGTGACTTCGATCCCGCGGCGCGCGATGCGATGAACGCCGCGCACGCACGGCTCGAGTGCTACGCGTGCCACGGCGCGTGGAACGTCGGCTTCTTCGGCTTCCACTTCGACCGCAACCACCAGTTCACCCAGCTCGACCTGCTCTCGGGCGAGCGCACGCCGGGGCGGGTCACCACGCAGGAGAAGGTCTTCGCGTCGTTCAACCAGCTGCGACTCGGCTTCAACCACGAGGCGGCCATCGCGCCCTACATGGTCGGCTTCTCGACGATCGGCAGCGCACGCGGCGAGGATGGCGACGTGTTCCTCCGGCAGGCGGCGCCGGTGACGAAGGCCGGTCTCTCGGGCGTGACGCTCGTGCCGCACCAGACCCACGCCGTGCGCAAGGAGGTGCGCACCTGTGTCGAGTGCCACCGCAGCCCCGCGACCTGGGGCCTCGGTTCGCCGAACTTCCGCCTCACGCGCGAGGTCGCCCACGCGATCACCGAGCGCGCCTTCGTGTCGATCGCGGTCGACGGTCGCACGCCCTCGCGCACGCAACCGATCGCGAGCCTCGCGCTGCCCGACGAGGCGCGCGCGCTCGCGTTGCGCATGGACGAGGTCCGCGGCCGCGCGACCCACGCGTTCGTCGCGGGCGCGAGCGGCAGCCTGCACGTGATCGACACCTCGTCGCCGGCCGCACCGAAGCTCGTGAAGTCCGTGTCGCTCGACCTCGTCGAACCGCGCGCGATGCTCTGCCGCGGCGACTGGCTCTACCTCGCCGACGGCGTCGGCGGCGTGCTCGTCGTCGACGTCGAGAAGCCCGAGCTGCCGCGGGTGCGGGCCGCGCTCCCGACGCGCGACGCGAGCGCCCTGGACCTCGCGTGGCCCTGGCTCGCCGTCGCGGACGGTGCGGGAGGGCTCTGCATCGTCGACGTCGCCGACCCGCTGGCACCGCGCGTGCTCGCCACCGCCGACCTCAATGGCGGCTCGAGCGAACCGAACGAAGCGCGCGACGTGACGCTGTTCTTCCAGTACTCGCGCCTGCAGCAGGGCGCCAACGGACTCGAGCGCTCGGCCGCGCGGCTCCTCGCGTTCGTCGCGTGCGGTCTCGACGGCGTGCGCATCGTCGACCTCACGGAGCCCGCGCAGCCGGTCGTCCTGCACGGCGCCGCCGGCCGACGGGCGTTCTCGTTCGGCCGCGGCGACACGAAGGGGGTCGCCGTGAACACGGTGTTCGACATCGGCACCGAGGGCGGCGGCGTCGCCAGCGGCGAGCACGACTACCTCTACGTCTTCGTGGAGACGGGCAACGACGCCAACCGCCAGCAGTCGGTGCGCGTCTTCGACGTGAGCGATCCCTTCGAGCCGCGCGCGGTGAAGGACGGCAGCGTGCGCGTCTACGGCGGCACGGGCAGGCTCCGCGTCGTGCGTGCCTACAACGAGCCCTTCCTCGCGCACTTCGTCGTCGCCGCCGGCGCCGGCGGTCTGGGCACCCTCGTCGAGACCGGTCGCGCGGCCTCGACGGGGCCGCGGATCGCCGCGACCTGGGACGACCTCGACACGCTGCGCGATCTCCAGTTCGAGGAGCTCGCGTTCGATCGCCTGGTCGACGAGCGCGGCCGATGGATCAAGGACATCAGCCACGAGGACTGTCGTTATCTCGAACCCGCCGAGCTGCTGCGCGTGCTGCGCGCGCCGTTGCCGGTGGCGGCGTACCGCGTCGATCCCTATGGCACGGCCACCGAGCCGGCGCCGCGGATCGCCCCGGGCGCGAGGCGCACGAAATGAACCACACGCTGCTCGCCTTCGCCGCCGTGATGCTCGCCGCGGGGTCCTCGCTCGCGCAGGACCAGGAGAAGGAGCTCGCCGCGCTCTTCGCCACGGCCGACCGCGACAAGAGCGGCTTCCTCGAGCGCGACGAGTTCGCGGGTTCGCAGGAGCAGTTCGAGGCGATCGACACCAACGCGGACCGCAAGCTGACGAAGGCCGAGCTCGCGAAGTCGGAGCTCGTGCGGCGCATCTTCGCGACGATGCGACGCGACGACGCGGCGCCGCGCGCGCGGGTCGACAGCGATGCGCTGCTCGCGCGCCGGCTCGCCGCGCTCAAGCGCTTCGACGCGAACCAGGACGGCCGCGTCACCCGCGCCGAGTGGCGCGGCGAAGAGGCCGCGTTCCGCGAGCTCGACGTCGACGGCAACGGCACGCTCGACGCCGCCGACCGCAACGCGGTGCGCAAGCGCCTCGCCGACGAGCCCGTCGAGGCGGCCCTCCCCGAGTTCAAGAGCGCCCTCGAGGGCGTGGAGGAACTCCTCCGCCGCCTCGACGACGACAAGGACGGCCAGCTCACCCGCGCCGAAGCGCGGGAGCACCGCGTCGGGCCGGCCTTCGACTGGGCGGATCGCAACCGCGACGATCGACTCGACCCGCAGGAACTGCAGCGGCTCGTCGGCGAAGTGGCACGCCTCGTCGAGACCCGCGATCGCGGCAGCGGCCGCGTGCAGGCCTACCGGGTCCCGTTCGCGACCTGGGACAAGGACGGCAACGGCCGCATCGAAGTCGCCGAGTGGCAGGGCCCCGCCTACCTCTTCCCCCGCATCGATCAGGACCGCGACGCCGCGCTCACCGAGCGCGAGGTCCTGCGCTATGCCCGATCGGTCGAAGGCCGCAGCTTCGCGGAGCGCTTCGACCTGAACGACGACGGGCGTGTCACGCAGGAGGAGTTCGGCGGACCGCCGGACGCGTTCCGCCGCTTCGACCGCAACGGCGACGGCGTGGTGACGGGCGCGGATCGCTGAGAGCCCCAGAAGGAGCCCCTGCAGGGCGCGGGCAATCCGCAGAACCGTCCGGGGCTCGGCAGACCCCATCGCTTCGCGACGAGTTACTGACGAGCCCGAGCGGGGTACGGGCCGCGATGCGGAGTCGGGACTCCCTACACTCCGCTTGCCCCCCACCACTCGGACCCGCGCCTCGCACGGCAGGGCTCCGCGTCCTTCGGCCGCCCCTCCGCACACGCCGGAGCGAGGCGCCCGGCAGACAGCACACTCGAGCACATCCATGGCCAAGCTTTCCTTCGCCTTCGCCGCCGCGGTCTGCACCGCCGCCGGCCTCTCCGCCCAGCAGCCCTTCGAGATCTGGCCCGGCGCGACGAGCCTCACGTCGCGCGGCGGCATCGCCACGACGGCGAGCGGTGAACTCCACCAGGGCTTCCACGCCGCCCAGAACGCGGGACTCGGCGACAACGGCACGAGCTGCACCGTCGGCGGCATGCGCGTCGTCGCGCAGGACCAGGTCGGCGCCACCACCGGCACCTTCAACATCCGCCTGCGCCAGGGCAGCGACGCGGCGGGTCCCGGCACGCTCGCGACCGACTCGCTCGGCTACTTCGGTCCCGTCAACCTCCCGGCCAGCACGAATCCCGGAGCCGTCGCCTGGATCATGACCTTGACCTTCGCGCCGGTGACCGTGCCGACGGGCGGCTTCTTCTCCGCGGGCGTCGAACTCCTCACCGAGATCTCCGGCACCGACTTCGTCTCGGTGCACGTCACGAATGCCGGCCCCAACGGCCAGCACGCGAGCTCGGTCGACATGGCCTGGCAGATCATCGCCGGGGCCGTGAGCCACCCGGCGAGCAAGCCCTGCTGGCGCATCGGGCTGATCCTCCCGCAGAACGCGCTGCAGGCCGCGAACGTCGACAACGTCGGCACGCTCGCGCACTTCGGCAACGGCGGCTACTTCCCGAACACGCGGCTCACCGGCGTCCTCTCACAGGGCCTCGCCTTCCGCGTCTTCCACAACCTCGGCGCCGGCGGTGCCGCGGTCGTGCTGACCTCGCTCGGCGGCGTCGCCGCGCCGACCAGCGTGTTCGGCATCAACAACCGCGTCTACCTGAACCTGCCGACGCTCATGGCGGTGCAGATGACGGCGGGTCCCAGCGATGGCTCGACCCTGCCGAGCCTCGGGAACGGCATCGGCGCGCTGCCCTCGCTCGGCGGCTTCGCGCTGACCTTCCAGGCCGCGGTCGTGAACCCGGCGGCGGGCACGATCGACATGACCAACGCGGTCGTGACGACGCTGCTCTGAGAGCGCGAAGGTCAGCGCCCGCCCTCGACGAGCACGCCGTCGCGCAGCGCGTAGATGCGCGGCGTCACGAGATCCTCGCCCTGGAACCACGCCATGCCCGAGCGGGCCTGTTCGGCGGCGTCGGCCGGGCGGAAGGGGCGCACGCGCAGGCGCAGCATCTGCGGGCGCTGGTCGGTGAACGCGCCGTCGCGGAAGAGACCGCGGACCCCGCCGCGGCCCTCGAGCAAGGCCGCGATCGTCGAGAGGAGCCAGGGCTCCGGATCCTCGCCCGCGGCGAGGCGGCGCGCGGCGTACTCGAGGGCGAGGTCGAGGCGCGGCAGGACCAGGCCCGCGAAGCCCGGCGCGCGGTAGAGGTCGCTCGGCGCGACGCGCGTCTCGATCGGGGTGAAGCCCTGGATGTCGATCGCACCTTCGAGCACGAGGACCGCGTGCGAGGTCGGCACCTGGAAGCGCGCGCCGTAGACGTTGCTGACGAACCACGGCGCCAGACGCGTGTGCAGCGGCGAGAGGGCGCCGCGCAGGGCGTCGAGCGCGGCGAGGCCCGCGAGCGCGGCCAGCACGACGAGCGCGGTGCCACGGAAGAGGCTGACGAGCGACGAACGCGGCCGCGGCGCCGTCGCCGCCGGCGGCGAACGACGGAGCAGCGCGCCGAGGGTCTGGTCGTCGAGTGCGAAGAGGCCGAGCGCCAGGACGAGGATTGGCCAGGGCCCGCGGGTCTCGAGCAGCGTCGTCCAACCGACGAGCAGGACGATCGCCAGGAAGCCGAGCGTGCGGGCGCGTCGTGGGCCGAAGGCGAGGCACGGCGCGAGCAGCGAGCAGCCGACCATGCCGACGTGGACCACGCCGGCCACGGCGGTCGGCATCGCGGCCATGGCGAGGCCGAGGCGCGTCGGCAGCGGGGCGGTCCAGAGCTGCCGCACGAAGGCCTCGGTCGAACTCCAGGCGCCGCCCGGCGCGAGGCGCGCGAGCGCGTCGAAGAGCAGCACGCGCAGGAGCAACAGGCGGAGGAGTGCGACGACGAGGCCCGAGACCCGCGCCGAGGAGTCGCGGCGCGGCGCGGCGAGGAAGAGCGCGAGGACCGCCATCTCGACGAGCAGCGCGTCGCTCTCGTGACCGAAGAACGGATTGCCGAGTTCGACCGCAGGCCCGGCCGGCGGCATGGCGAGCGCGAGGAACGAGAGCCATGCGAGGGCCGCGAGCAGCAGACCGGTGCGCACGAGACGCGAGACGAGCACGAGCAGTGCGCCGAGCGCGCCGAGCCCCAGCACCGCGCTCTGCGCGAGCTCGCTGCGCGCGAACCAGAAGACGCTGGGCATCGCGAGCAGTCCCTGCGGTTGCACGTGCTGATCCCAGCTCGCGACGCGATCGAGCGGCACGATGCCGCGTTCACCGAGCAACGCGTTCCCGTCGAGCGCGAGCTCGAGGAAGCCCATCAGGAAGACCAGCGCGAGCAGCGCGAGCGCGAGCCGCCGCGCGAAGAGGTAGCTCGCCGGCGTCGGATCGGGGCCGTCGAGCACGGCGACCGCGCGGGAGAGGGCGTGGCGCCGCCGCGCGACCCGGCGGTAGAGGAACTCGCAGAGTCCGGCGAAGACGGGGATGCGCGGCAGCAGCCGCGCGAAGCCATGGCCCGGGGCATACGCGATCGCGCGGAAGCACGCCTCCGCGCCGCGGGAGAGCCGGCCACCCGGTTCGACGAGCTGGACGGCGCTCGTGCAGTCCGTCGGGCGCAGGTCGGGATGGAGGCGCGCGAGGTCCTGGGTCTGACAGGGTCGCACGTCGACCGCCTCGCCGACGCGTGCGACGAGCTGGAGCACGCCACGACGACAGAAGCCGCAGTCGCCGTCGTAGAGGAAGACCGGCCTGGCCGACGCGACGGGTCGAGTCATCGTGAGAACAGCGCTCCCGCCGGGCGGGGCGCGACGGTGCCGGAGATCGTGAGCGCGCGCATCGCCCCGACGTCGTCGAAGGAGCCGAAGCCGAGGAAGCCGGGCGCGAACGGCGCGGCATCGGCCTCGAGCACGGGCTCGCCGGAACCGTCGAACCAGACGCGCACGCGTCCGGCACGGCGCTCGAGGCGGACCTTGTGCCAGGTGCCCGGTTCGCCCCAGGCGACGCCGGTGCTGCGCGACGTCGTCACCTGCCGCCGCGGCGCGCCGTCGACGAGGAAGACGCCATGGGCGTTCTCGTCGGCGGCACTCGCGAGGTGCACGTAGCCGAACTGCGCCGGACCGCGGTAGCCGAAGAACAGACAGAGGTCGCGGTGCGCGTACTCACGGCCGGTCTGCGCGAGTTCGACCTCGAGCACGAACTCGTCGAAGGCGGTCTCGGTGAACAGGGCGATCGCCTGCGGCGCGCGCACCGGCGGCGCGTACTGCGCGGCCCGCGCGAGGACGAGCTCCGGGCCGCGTTCACCCTCCCGCCACTCGAAGGCCGGAGGGTCGCTGAGCTCGAAGGACAGACGCGCGCCGTGGAGCTCGGCCGGCAGCGTCCAGTCCCGCGAGCCGAGGGCACGCTCCCGGCCCGGCGAGGCGCAGGCGCCCAATGCCGCGAGCAGCAGAGTGGACCGGGCGAGGGAGACCGGGCTGCGCATCAGGGCTCCGGGATCACGAAGGGCGCGCGGTGCGTGCCGCGCGCGAGGACCTCGGCCGCCGCGGCGTCCTCGCCGAGGAAGCCCTCGGTGGCGGGGTCGAGACGCAGGCGTCGACCGAACGCGAGGGGCGTCGCCGACAGGTCGACGGCGTTCGCGCGCAGGTGCTCGCACAGGCGGGCGTGCGCCTCGGAGGCGGCGACGTCGTGCGCGACGCGCTCCGCGATCGGCGCGGGTTCGGCCGCGGCGCCGAGCCGCACCGAGATGTTGCCGAGGTGACAGAGCGCGCTCGAGACGTGGCCGCCCTCGATCGGCGCGGTCAGCCGCGTGGGGTCGTTGGCGCGCACGGCGGCGACGAAGTTCGCGAAGTGATCGCCCCCACCGCGCCACTCGCGCACGAGCTTGCCGTCGCGATCGAAGGCCTTGGCATCGCTGTACGAGGGGATCGCGAGCCAGCCGCCC
Organism: Planctomycetota bacterium; assembly: GCA_020848735.1. Classification (GTDB taxonomy): domain Bacteria; phylum Planctomycetota; class UBA1135; order UBA1135; family UBA2386; genus JACRLW01. The sequence goes on from JADLHO010000037.1 coordinate 15,813, forward strand.
TCGCAGTGGATCACGCAGCCGACGCTCGCGCCGAGGAAGCGATCCATCTCCTTCTGGCCCGCGGCCCGCGGCAGGCCGCGCACCTCGAAGACCAACGGCGCGGCGGCGTACTCGTGCACGACGACCATCGAGTTCGGCGTCTCCCCGTCGTCGACGTAACCGACGCGAGCACCCCACGCGCGCGTCGCCTCGGGCAGGGCGGACTCGCCCAGCGCCCAACGACAGATGTCCATCTGATGGATGCCCTGGTTGCCGAGGTCGCCGTTGCCGGTCGCCCAGACCCAGTGCCAGTCGTAGTGGAGGTTCTTGCGCCGCAGCGGCGTGTTCGCGGCCGGCCCGCACCAGAGCTCGTAGTCGAGCCCGCGCGGGATCGGCTGGTCCTCCGCGACCTTGCCGATGCTCCCGCGCGGCTTGTAGCAGAGGCCGCGCGCGAGCGTGATGCGGCCGAGCCCGCCGTCGCGCACGAAGGCGATGCCCTCGCGCAGGCCCTGGCTGCTGCGGCATTGCGTGCCGGTCTGCACGACGAGTCCGGTCCGCTTCGCCCAGTCGACGAGCGCGCGGCCCTCGCGCACGGAGTGGCTCACGGGCTTCTCGACATAGACGTGCTTGCCGCCCTGCAGCGCCCAGATCGCCATGAGCGCATGCCAGTGGTTCGGCGTGGCGATCGCGATCACATCGACGTCCTTGGCGTCGCAGAGCTCGCGGACGTCGACGACGGCGCGCGGCGTGCTGCCGTGCTTCTTCGCGAAGTCCGCGACGCGTTGCGCGAGCACCTGCTCGTCGACATCGCAGAGCGCGACGACGCGCACGCCCTTCTGCGCGACGAAACCCGCGATGTGGTCCTGACCCCGGCCGCGCAATCCGACCACCGCGACGCGGAGGTCGTCGTTGCTGCCGAGCACACGCCGCTCCGCCAGCGCGAATGGCGCCGCCGCCGCACCGAGCATGATCTGTCTCCGGGTGAGCTTCATCGCTTCGTCTCCGCTTGGGGTTGATCGGTCGTCGTCGCAGCGAAGTCCCGCCACTGCGCATCGATGCGCTCCGGCTCGGCAGCGCCGCGGAACATCAGGAGGCGGTGGCGCAGCACGAGCGTGCCGCCCTTCGCCACGACGTGGTCGCCGGGTCCGTGCCCATGCTCGTCGAGCGGCAGGGCTTCGAAGTCGTGCTGGCCGAAGGGATTCGCCGCCGCGAGGCCGTAGTCGCGCGCGTGCCACCACGTGGGGTGCCGGAGGTTGCCGGGGTGATCGAGGATCGCCACTCCCATCGGCGTGCCGTCGAGCTCACCCGAGTACGCGATCCAACGCGCGCGCTTGCCCCAGACGGCCTTGCCGCTCCGGCCTTCGCTGTCGATCAGGCGCCCCGTGGCGCCCTTGCCGCTGAGCGCGAGTTCGCGCCGCATGCGGAAGCCGAGCGTGCCCTCCTTCGTGTCCGAGAAGCGCAGCTCGCCCTCGCTCGCGTGGATGGTCACCGTGGAATCGACGCCGCGCAGCGTGTCCCCGTCGTCGGCGAAGAAGCGCAGGCTGCGCTCGTCGCGGCAGACGACGGCGCCGCTCGCATCGAGCCAGTGATTCCGCGTGCGGAGCGTGTCGGTCGCGGGTCCGTCCCCCGTCACGAAGGCCACGTGCCGGATCGAGGCCCCGCCCTCGCGCAGCTCCCAGAAATCGACGCCGTTCACCCCGCCGTGTGCGAACCAGAACGAACGCTGATGCGGATGGTCGCGCGGCTCGCCGTCGCGCGGCTCGAACGGATAGCCGCGGGTCATGGCGATGCCACCGGGTCCGAGCAGCGGATACACGACCGGGGTCCCGACGCTCGTGAGCCCCTCGGGAACGTCGGCGCGGAACCCGGCGAAGGGCAGCTCGCCGAGACGGATCTCGGCCCGCGCGCCCTCGATCGCGATCGTGACCGCGCGCGCCGGCGTGGCCTCCTGGGCGACGAGCGGAAGGGCAAGACCGACGACGGCCAGCGCGGCGCGGACGGGCATCGGCGCATCGTCGATCGCCCGACCTCGCCGCGCAACGACGCATCGCGGCCCGAAGGAGGACCCGACCGACGCCTCATGGCGTTGCCCCGCGCGTGCGCCGCCGCAGAATGCGCCCATGACCGGAGCGCGCCGCGGCCTCTATCCCCCACCCGAGCCCTTCGACAGCGGTCATCTCCGCGTGTCCGCGACCCACGAGATCTACTACGAGCAGAGCGGGAATCCGCGGGGCAAGCCGGTGGTCTTCCTGCACGGCGGCCCCGGCGGCGGCACCAGTCCGAAGCTGCGCGGCTTCTTCGATCCCGCCGCCTATCGCATCGTGCTCTTCGACCAGCGCGGCTGCGGGAAGAGCCGGCCGCACGCCTCGCTCGAGGACAACACGACCTGGCATCTCGTCGCCGACATCGAGGCGCTGCGCGAGAAGCTCGGCATCGCGCGCTGGCAGGTCTTCGGCGGGTCCTGGGGCAGCACGCTCGCGCTGGCCTATGCGCAGAAGCACCCGCAGCGGGTCACCGAGCTGGTCCTGCGCGGGATCTTCCTGCTCCGCCGTGCCGAGCTCGAGTGGTTCTATCAGGAGGGCGCGTCCTGGCTCTTCCCCGATGCCTGGGAGCAATACCTCGCGCCGATCCCGGCGGTCGAGCGCGGCGATCTGATGAGCGCCTACTACCGCCGGCTGACCAGCGAGGACCGCGACGTGCGTCTCGCGGCCGCGCGCGCGTGGTCGATCTGGGAGGGCAGCACGAGCTACCTGCAGCAGGATCTCGAGCAGATCGCACGCACCGGCGCGGACGAATTCGCCGAGGCCTTCGCGCGCATCGAGTGCCATTACTTCGTGAACGGCGCCTGGCTCGAGTGCGAGGACCAGCTCCTGCGCGACGTCTCGCGCATCCGCCACATCCCCGCCGTGATCGTGCAGGGCCGCTACGACGTCGTGTGCCCGCTGCGATCGGCCTTCGACCTGCACCGCGCCTGGCCCGAGGCGGAGCTGCGCGTCGTCCCCGACGCCGGCCACTCCGCACTCGAGGCCGGCAACACGCATGAACTCGTGCTCGCCACCGACCGCTTCCGGGCCTGAATCCGGCGCGAGCCCGCGCGTCCAGCTCCGGGTCACGGCAGACCCTGCGGGTTGACCGGAGCGGGGCAAACCGCGACAAGGGGGTATGTCCTTCGCGTCCGGTCAGCCGGATCCACAGCCCGAAACCGGCTCCGACCCCGCGTCGCCCGAGTCTGCCACGGTTCCCGTTCCCGCCGAGATGCCCGCCGCCGCGGAGCCTCTCGCCTTCGCCGCAGTCCCCGAGGCATTGCGCGCGCCGCTCGCGCGCCGGGGCTTCGCCCAACTGACCGCGGTGCAGGCCGCCGTCCTCGCCGCCGACGACGGCGAGCGCGACCTGCAGATCACCTCGCAGACCGGCTCCGGCAAGACGGTCGCCTTGGGCTTCGTCCTGGCCGCACGCCTCCGCGCCCGCGCGACGATGCCGAAGGGGCCGAACACGCTCATCATCACGCCGACGCGTGAGCTGGCGCAGCAGGTGAAGGAGGAGCTCGCGTGGCTCTACGCCGACCTGCGCGGCGTGCGCCTCGATTGCGTCACGGGCGGCACGCACGTCGGCGCCGAGCAGATGCGGCTGCAACGCCTGCCGGTCGTGCTCGTCGGCACGCCGGGTCGTCTCCTGGATCACGTGCGCAGCGGCTCGCTCGACCTCGCGGAGGTCACGCAGGTGGTGCTCGACGAGGCCGATCAGATGCTCGACCTCGGCTTCCGCGACGACCTGCTCGCGATCCTCGCCGCGATGCCGGCGGAGCGCCGCACGCACCTCGTCTCGGCGACCTTCCCGCCCGAGGTGCGCGAGCTCACGCGCGAATACCAGCGCGATCCGCTGCACGTCTACGGCACGGCGCTGGGCGCCGCGCACCAGGACATCGAGCACGTCGTGCATCCGATCGAGACGAAGGACCGCTACGCCGCGCTCGTGAACCTGCTGCTGCTCGCCGGTGACGAACGCACGCTCGTCTTCGTGCGCACGCGCGCGGAGACCGCGCAGGTCGCCGACCAGCTCACGGCCGACGGCTTCGCGGCGCAGCCGATCAGCGGCGAGCTCAGCCAGGTGCTGCGCACGCGCACGCTCGCGGCGTTCAAGAAGGGCCTCGTCACCGCGCTCATCGCGACCGACGTCGCCGCGCGCGGACTCGACATCGAAGGCGTCACCACGGTCGTGCACTTCGATCCGCCGATGGACGGCGCGATCTACACGCACCGCAGCGGCCGCACGGGTCGCGCCGGGCAGAAGGGCCGCAGCGTGCTGCTCGCACCGAAGGGCGCGGAGCGCCGCGTGCGCCGGATCCTCGACTCCGCGCGCGTGCGCCCGACCTGGGCGCCGGTGCCGGACGCGGCGACCGTGCGGCAGCACCAACGCGCCGCAGCCGAGGCCGCGCTCCGCAGCGCGCTCGCCGAGAGCCAACCGGGTGCGGAGACCCGCGAGTTCGCCGAGCGTCTGCTCGCCGAGTTCGCGCCGGTCGACCTCGTCGCCGGGCTCCTGCGCAAGCTCGCGACGCACGCGCCGCGCGCCCCCTTCGACGTGCGCTCGCCCGCCGCACCGTCGGGCGAGCGCGAGCGTGGGCGCGACGCCGCGCCGCGCGCCGCACGCACGCCGCGCAGCGCACCGCTGCGCGCCGACGACGGCGCCCGCGTGCGCTTCAAGATCAACTGGGGCACCACGCAGGGCGGCGAGCCCAAGCGGATCCTCGCGCACGTCTGCCGTCGCGGCGAGATCAGCAGCCGCGAGGTCGGCGCGATCGACGTGCGCGCGTTCAGCGCGACCTTCGACGTCTCGGCGGCCGTCGCGGGCGAGTTCGCGCAGCGCGTCGCCGCGCGCGACGCCCGCGATCCGCATCTGGTGATCGTGCCCTTCCCCGCGCGCGGCCACGGCGTGGCGCCGCGCGAGGAACGCCCGCGCAGCGCCCTGCGCCCGCGCACCGGCCGCCCCCGCTTCGGCGCGGCCTTCGACTTCTGACGCCGCGCCGCCGCAGTCCGGCGGCGCTCGGACTCACCAGGAGAAGTCGTGCGCCTGCGAGAACTTGAAGCCGTAGGGTGAGCAGGGGTCGATCGCGATCGACTGGAGCCACACGGTTCCCGGCCCCGCCGGCACCGGGAGCGCGAAGCGCGTGAAGCCCCCGACCGTGCCCAGACTGGTCCAGGGGATCGGCGGCGGCGAGAACGGCAGCGAGAACCAGAGGTTCGTGAAGGGGAGGCCGGCGAGCGGACCGGCACAGGCCGGACCGGCCGAAGGCGTGAAACCGAAGCCGGCGCCGGTGCAGCCCCAGAAGCTCAGCATGAGCACGGCGTTCGTCGAGCTCGGCCCGCCGTCGTGCACGAAGAACGCGGTGAAGGGCGCACCGCCGATGAAGCCGAGGCTGTTGCACGAGGTCGCGCCGCTGCCCATCGGGACGAAGGCCGGAGGGAAGGTCGCGACCAGGTCGTTGACGCCCGGCACGCCGGTCGTCTGGGACCTCGGCGCCGACAGGAAGAGCAATCCCACGAGAACGAGTCTGAGCATCGGAAGAGGATCTCCGCGTGGCAGGCCGCGGCACTCTACCGCGGGATCGGACCGCGGGCTCATTGCCGGGCCAGGAGCTCGGCGCACGCGCATGGAACTCGCGAGCTGTCGCCCCATCCCCACGCGCTTATGGTGCGCGGCATGCGCAGCCCGCACCTTCGCGTCGCCCTCGCTTCGGTCCTCCTCCTCACCGGCGGCCGCACGCAGGATCCAAGAGCCGAGAAGCCCGGTCCGGAGGGGCAGCTCGCACACACCGGCGCCTACGTGATCGAGAAGGGCGCGCCGACGCGTTGGACCCGCCCGGCATTCCGCTTCGATCCGAAGCTCGCGACCGGGCGCAAGGCCGCGAAGGTCGTGGTCGTGATCTACGACCCCGTGCTCGAGGCCCACGGCGGCAAGCGTCTGACGGAATGGCTCGGCGCCAATGACCCGGTCGAGTTCTCGCACATCCTCGTCGACGTGATCCGCGACGCGAGCTGGGGCTACGTCAACTACGAGATCGTCGATGTGATCCGCGTCGACGGCTACACGAAGAAGGTCGACGGCTTCCGCTACGACGACGAGAGCTACCTCGAGGTGCGCCGCACGAAGCAATGGCAGCCGGCCACGACCTCGTACCGCGCCGTGCTGGAGGAGAATGGCCTCGTCGAGCGCTTCCAGAAGGAGGGCATCACCGAGCTCTGGCTCTGGGGCGCCGACGGCTTCCACTTCGACGAGTTCGCGTTCTGGGTCCCCGGACGTTACGAGCGCTTCGGGCCGACCGACAATCCCTGGCTCTACCGGCCCTATGACATCCCCGAGGAGCTGGGCCGCACGACCTGGGTGATGGGCTTCAACGTGGAGGTCGGCGCCGACAACATGATCCACAGCTACGTGCACCGCGTGGAGAGCATCATGGCGCTGGCCTTCGGCGACGGCGTCTGGGACCCGCAGACGAAGCGCGACCCCTGGAACGTCTTCAGCTACCTCGAGATGGACGCACCCGGCAATCCGTCGATGGTCGGCAATTGCCACGTGCCGCCGAACGGGCAGTCCGGCTACGACTACGACAACCGCCGCAAGGTGCTGAGCTGGGCCGATCACTGGGCTCGTTATCCCGACCTGCGCGGCGAGCCGCGGATGACGTCGAGCTGGAGCTGGGGCAAGAACCAGTTCGGCTACATGCGCTGGATCCTCGGGCATCTGCCGAAGGGGCCGGGCCACACCGAGTGGGGCTACGACAACTGGTGGGTCTACATCGCCAACACCGACGGCACGCTGCCCGACTGGACCCCGCCCGAGCCGGGTCGCCTGCAGCTGCCGGCCGGCTTCCCGCCGCCGAAGAAGGACTGACCGCGCCCGCGGAATCCGCAGTCCGACCGAACTCCGCGGCGGCGCGCGGGCACCAAGGCGCGCGATGGCATCGCCCGTGACGCAGGATCGACAAGACCTCGCCGCCCTGCTCGAGCGCCTGGCGCCGCGCGTGCAGCGCCTCGCGCGGCAGCTCTGCGGACCGGACGCCGACGATGCCGCGCAGGAGGTCTTCCGCGAACTCGGCCGTGCGCTCCCGAAGTTCCGCGGCGAGAGTTCGCCGGAGACCTTCGCCCACGTCGTCGCGCGCCGCGTCCTGCTGCGCTTCGCCCGTCGCAAGCGGCGCCGCGCGCAGCGCGAGCCGACCGCGAGCGAGCTCGCGCTGGACCTCGACGAGCGCGCCGTCACGGGCTTCGCGAACGAGCCCTTCTCGGCCCTGCTCGCGAACGAGCGGGCGGCGCGCGTGCGCGAGGCCATCGCTTCCCTGTCCCCGCCGTTGCGCGACGTGCTCGTGCTGCGGCACCTCGAGGAACTCAGCTACGCGGAGATCGCGACGACGCTCGAACTGCCGCTCGGCACCGTGAAGTCGCGCATCGCCGCCGCGACGCTGCGCCTCGCCGAACGCCTTCAACGCCAAGGAGACGGAGCATGAACCGAGCCGATCACCGACCCGTGGACGATGCGAGCCTCGTCGCCTGGCTCGACGGCGAGCTGGGCGAGGCCGACGCGCAACGCGTCGCGGCGCTCGTCACCGGCGATCCCGCGATCGCGCGGCGCGCGGAGCTGCTGCGCGCCGCACAGCACGAGCTCCGCGCGCTGCTGCGCGATGAGCAGGCGCTGCCCGCCCCGGCACGGCGCGCGGCACCGCGCCGCGCGACGCCCTGGCTCGTCGCGGCCGCGCTGCTCGTCGTGCTCGTGATCGGCCTGTTCGCGCGTGGCAGCGACCAGCCGGAACACGCGACCGTCGTCGAGAACCAGTTCCTCGCGGTGAGCGTCGCACCGACGCGCCCCGAAGCCCCGCTCTTCGGCGCGATCCGCTTCGCGCTCGAAGGTCGCAGCAAGACCGGGGTGCCCTGCCGCATCGTCGCGCGCCGTGGCCACGAGGACGACGCCGCGCTCGCCACGCGGCTCTTCACCGACCCCACCGAGCATCTCGGCATCCCGCTCGTGCTCGACGCCACGGTGATCTCTCCCGAGGGGACGCGGTACTCGGGCATCGTGCGCCGCAGCGCGGGGGTGTTCGGCACCGAGCCGACGAAGATCGACGTCGCCCTCGAGGATCTGCTCGTCGGCTACGGCGCACCGGGCCTCGGCGCGATCAATCCCTCCCTCGGCATGCGCGAGACCGCCGAGGGCTTCGTCGCCGACTGGCAATACCAGTTCCGCGCGCTCGGCGACCTCGACGTCGGCGGCGCCCACGGCTTCGTCCCCGAGATCCCGGGCGAGTGGCGCATCGAGTTCACGCTGCGCTCCTTCACCCCCGCGGCAGACTCGCGCTGGATCGGCTTCCCGGAGCCGCTGCGCCTCGCCTGCGCGTTCCGCGTCGCGGGCGTGGTCGGCGCCTGGAGCGAGCCCGTCGACGGCCTGCGCGCGCGACTCGTCGCGAGTGCCTCGAGCACGCGCGCCGACCGTCCGCTCGCCATCGCGCTCCAGCTCGAGAACCAGTCCGACCGCCCGCGCGCCTACAACACGACGGGCGTGACCCTCGCGAAGATCCCCCAGCCCTACCACCTGACTCTGATCGAGGACGGCGAGGACGGCGAACAGCGCGACGATCTCGGCGTCATCACCTCGGCGCGGGGCAGCTACCTGCCCCAACCCGTCGGCACGCGGCGCAGCATCGCCGTGCTCTCGGACTTCTGGCGACTCGACGGCGCAGCGGCCCTCTCGAGGCCCGGCGAGCACCGCCTCGCGCTCCGCTTCCACTTCGAACCCAGCGCCTGGCTGGACAGCGACAAGGCCCTCTGGATGGGACGGATCGAGACCCCGCCGCTGACGATCCGCGTCGAGGCCGCGCGCTGAGTCCGATGCCAACGCGGGCCACGCGGGTCCCTTGGGCAGAGCCTGCCCGACGGCCGAACGGACAACGGGTCCGTCCATGCCGATTGCCGCGCTGCTCGCCTGCGCCGCTGCGCCGATCGCCTTCTGGTTCCTCTGGATCAGACGGACGGACGCCGCGTCGCCGGAGCCGCGCGCGCTGCTGCTGCGCAGCTACCTGCTCGGCGGGCTCGCGACCCTGCCCGTGCTCGCGCTGCGGCCGCTCCTCGATGCGCTGCTGCTCGGTGCCGGATACGTCGCGTGGCGCGACGCCTTCCTCGTCACGGCACCGCTCGAGGAGATCTGCAAGCTGCTCGCGGTGGCGCTCGCCGTCGGCCTGAGCCGGCACTTCGACGAACCGCTCGACGGCATCGTCTATGGCGCCTGCGCCGCGCTCGGCTTCGCGAGCGTCGAGAACGTCGTGTATGCCCTCGACGCCGAGGACGCGCGGCTCGCGACCCTGCGCGGCTTCACCGCGACGCTCGCCCACGTCGCGAGCAGCGGCATCGCCGGGCTCGGCCTGGCGCTGACGCGGCTCGGCTGCCGGCGGCCGCGGGTGCTCGCGCTGGCCGCGGGCCTGCTCGGCGCGACCTTGCTGCACGGCGCCTACGACCTCGGCCTCGCGCAGCGCGAGGGCCTCGCGCGCTTCGCCTTGATCACGGTGCTCCCCGGCGCCTTCGTCGCGTTGGGCCTCGCCGTGCGCTGTGCACAGCGCAGCGCTTGCGGCGCGGCGCGCGCGCGGTCCTGAGCAGGGCTCGCGGTCGAGATCCCGCGTCACGGAACGCAGGGCGAGGCATCTCCTGGGCCGGGCCGGCGAAGCGTCCGCCGCCCCTTCGCTCCCTCACCCACTCGATCACGCGATGCGCCTCCCACTCGTCCTCCTCCTCTCCGCCCTCGCCGGCGTGCTCCCCATCCCGGCCCAGTCGCCCAGCGCGGTGCTCTTCGACAATGGCCCGATCGTCAATGGCCCGGGTCAGGGACCGTCGGGGAGCGACCTGAGCATCATGCGCCCCCCGAGCATCGCCGTCGGAGTCGGCTGCACGACCGGATCCGCCGTCGTCGCGGACGATTTCGTCGTCACCGCCCCATTCTGGCGCATCGACGGGCTCCTGTTCGAGGTCTACCAGTTCTCGTCGAGTTCTTCTCCTCCGCCGCTGGCCTCCGTGTCGGTGGAGATCTGGCTGGGGCCGCCCGGATCGCCCTCGAGCCAGCGAGTCTTCGGCGATCCGACGGGCAATCGCTTGGTGACGGGAGGCCCGATCGGGGTCTACCGCGTCGGACAGAGCCTCCTGTCAGACACGCGGCGCGCCGTCCATCAGGTGATCGCGCGCGTCGGCACGGTCCTTCCGGCCGGCCATTACTGGGTTGTATGGCACCTGGATTCCTCGGCAGGCGCGGGATCAGTGTACTCGCCGCCGATCACGATCGACGGCCAGGCCGACACCGGCAACGCGCAGCAAGCACTCTTTCCGTATGCGAGCTTCAACCCCATCCGAGACGTGGGCGACGGCGGCGCGAAGGGCCTCCCCTTCAAGGTCCTGGGCGAGGTCTTCGCGCCGCCCTGCTTCGACCTCGATCTCGGCAATGACCTCGCGCTCGGCAACACGGGCTATGCCCGCGACCTGATGCTCGGCTTCGACTTCGCGCTGCCGGGCGGCGCGGCGACCGTGGACCGCATCAACGTCTGCGCCAATGGCTATCTCACGCTCGGCACCGATCCTTCGGGCTGCATCGCGCAGCCCGGGATCGCGGAGCTGCTCGGCGGCGCGCCGCGCATCCTGGCGCTCGGCACCGACCTCTGGCCGGGGCTCGGCGGCGTCGGCGCCGTCCACTTCAAGACCTTCAGCGGCCCCTCGGCCCGCGCCGTGAGCACCTGGTCGCGCGCGCCCGAGGCAGGCGGTGGGCCCTATGGCAATACCGTCCAGGTCCAGCTCTTCCCCGGCGGCTCGTTTGCGATCAACTTCTGGGACATCGGCAACCCGCCGGGCAATCCCGTGCTCATCGGCGTCGGTGCCGGCGGCGGCCGTCCCGACCCCGGGGAGACCGACCTCTCGAGCCTGCCCGGCGACAGCGGCACCGAGTCGACCGTCTACGAGCAATTCGCGCCCGCGGAGGTCGTCGACGTCGAGGGGCTCCGCATCCTCTTCACCCCCAATGGTGCCGGCGGCTATCGACGCCTCTACCTCGACACCTGCACCGGCGCTTCGGCCCAGGCCAATCCGCTCGGGATCGGCTGCCCCCTGCCGGCGCTGCTCTACGAGTCGTTCGCCAGCGGCAGCTTCGACCTCCAGGACGGCGGCCTCGTGTTCCGGCCCCGCGCGAACGGCGGCTACCTGGTCGAGCCTTGCAGCGCCAACTGCCTCGACCCGAACACCGGCAGCAATCTCCTCCTCGCCGACGACCAGCTCAGCAGCGCCCGCAGTCTGGGCCACGCCTTCCCCATCCCCGGTGGCGGCAGCACGAACGCCATCGAGATCTCCTCCAACGGCTTCGTCAATCTGCAGACCGGCACCGATCCCGACCCGCGCTGCTGCAATCCGAGCCCGGCCTTGCTCCGCAGCGGTCCCGCGCGCCTTGCGGCACTCTGGATGGACCTCGACCCGAGCGTGCGCGGCGGCGTCTTCTTCCGCACGCAGGCGACCAAGACCGTCGTCACCTGGTCGCGGCTCGTCGAGAAGGGCCGCAGCCGCGTCCTCAGCGCCCAATTGCAGCTCTTCCCCGACGGCACCATCCGCCTCGGCTGGGAGAACGCCCTCAATGAGGCGCACGACGCGCTGATCGGCCTCTGCGGCACGGCGCCCGCCGTGATCCCCGCGCCCATCGACTGGTCCGCCCGCGTGCCCTTCGAGACCGGCGCCCTCTCCGGTCCCGTCCAGCTCCGCGCCCGGAACCTGCCCATCCTCGGCACGACCATCGCGATGCGCGGCAATCCCATTCCCGCCGGCACCGTCGCCGGGCTCGTCCTCCTCGGCATCACCAACATCTCACTGCCGCTCGACGCGCTCGGCATGAGCGGTTGCTCCCTCTACCACCCCGGCGAGTTCGGGGCCCTGCCGCTGAACCTCATGAGCGGCGACTGCTTCCTCGCCCTCCCCTTCGAGCCCTCGCTGGCCGGTATCGGGATCTTCGCGCAGGCCGTGCTCGTCGCGCCGGGGATCAATCCCTTCGGCATCGTCAGCTCGGACGCATTGCTCCTGCGGATGGGATTGCGCTGAGCGACGACCTCAGCGCGGCAGTTCGGCGAAGTCCGAGAGCAGCGAGTCCGAGCCCGACAGCTCGCGCAGGATCTCCGCGAGCCAGCCGGAGCGGACGCTCTGGAGGCGCAGGTCCGCGTCGAAGATCAGGACGAC
>JADLHO010000038.1 GCA_020848735.1 Planctomycetota bacterium
TCGGATCCGCTTCGGAGGACTTATCGGCTCAAGAAGTGCTTCTCTCCGTCCCAGACTGCTGCTGCGCTCGAATGTAGGGAGCGTTAGTATCAAGGTCAACGGACCCTGACCCCTTGACCGTGGACCTGCTCACCATCGCCGGAATCGCCATGCTCGCCCTCTGGGCGGCGGGCACCTTCGCCTTCGACGCGCCCGGGATCGTGCACGGGCTGCTGACGCTGGGCGTCTTCCTCATCGTGCTCGCGGCGGTGCGCCGCTCGGCGAAGGCCCGCGGCGCGAAGTAACGGCGACGCGGCGCTCAGATCTCCCAGTTCGACAGCACGAGTCCCCGCGCCGGCGGCTTCTCCTCGAATCCGCTCAGGCTCATCCGCAGGTCGGTCCAGCGCACGCGCGCGCCGCGTGCGATCATCGTGCGGAAGGCGGTGGTGTACTCGCCCTGCAGGCGCACCGCGCAGCGCAGCGCCCCGCTGCGGCGGGCCTGCGTCGCGAGCGCCTCGCACATCCGCGCCATGAGCGTCTCCTCGGCGAGGACGCACTTGAGCACGCGGATCTCCTCGCGCATCCGCCCCTCCACGAGCGGCGCGTCGTGGAAGAGCGCGAATCCCTCGAGCAGTCCCGCCTCGTTGCGCAGCAGCACGCAGTCGCCGATCCCGTAGCGCAGCGTGAGCTCGAGCTCGCGCGAGAAGTCCACGCCGGGACGCACGTCCTTGGCGAGCGCCACGCACTCGCCGATCGCGCCCGCACGCTCCGCCGTCCCGAGCGCGCTGAGCGTCGGGACGCGATGGTCGCTGACCGAGGACGATTCCGCGGTGAGCGTGATGGTGAGCCGACCGGGCACGAAGCCGAGCCCCGCATAGAAGCCGATGTTGTCCATCGTGCGCGGCATGGTCTCGAGGCCGATGACGCTGCACCGCGCCGCGCGGAGGCGTTCGATGCCGGCCCGCACGATCGTGCGGCCGAGTCCACGTCCCTGGAGATCCTCGCGGACCGCCAGCGGCCCCATCCATCCTTCCGTCCCCGACGCGTGCGCGATGTTGAACGCGGCGATGCGCCCCAGCCCGTCGCGCCAGAGCATGGCACCCTCGCCGGCCCCCTCGATGGCGAAGCGCCAGATGGCCGGATTGAGCGGCGGCACGCGCACGCCAGCCATGCCGTCGCGGCGGTAGCGTTCGCTGAAGGCGTCGCTGAAGAGCACATTCAGCGCCGGGAGGTCCTCCGCGCGGATGGGGAACGGCCCGCTCACGCGCTGCGCGACATCGTTCATGCGGCACTCCCGGCGGCGAGGAGGAGGCCGTCGTCGGCGGCCGACGCCGGCCTCGTGACGAAGGCCGCTCCCGTCCGCTCGTCGAAGCCCACCGAGATCACGCGGTCGAGCCCGTCGCGCACGCCCTCGATGTGCGTGATCACGATCACCTGCTCGAACCGGTCGTGCAGCCCGCGCAGCAGCCGGAGCACGTTCTGCCGGCGCACCTCGTCGAGCGAGCCGAACACCTCATCCAGCACGAGCAGCGAGAACGCCTGGCCGGCGCGGTCGGCGATCATCTGCGAGATCGCGAGCCGCAGCACGAGGTTCGCGATGTCCTCCTCGCCGCCGGAGATCACCGGCTTCGGCACGCCCTCCTCGAGGACGAGCAGGCGGTACTTGTCGTCGAGCTCGAGCTCGGTGTAGCGCGCATCGGTGAGCTCGGTGAGGAAGTTCGAGGCGATCTCGGAGACCTCGGGGCGCAGCTGGAAGTTGAGGTCGGTCCTGAGGTCGGAGTACGCGCGGTGGAGCTCGTCGTGCAGGCGTCGGTCGCGCTCGAGCGCCTCCACCCGCTCGGCGAGGCGGTCATGCTCGGCGCGCGCCTCGTCGGCGCGCCGCGCGGACTCCAGCGCCATCGTCCGGCTGGCGCGCGCGGCGGCAGCCGTGCGCGCCGCCTCGGCGTGTGCGGCCGCCACCTCGTCGTGCAGCCGGCGGAGCTCCGCGTACTCGGCGTCGGGGAAGCGCAGCGTCGCGAGCCGCGCGCCGGCGGCCGCGCGGCGTTCGGTGAGCGTGGCGCGCTGGCGCGCGAGCGTCTCCTGCTCGCGACGGAGCGCCGGCTCTCGCTCGATGCGCGTGGAGAGCCGGTTGGCGAGCGTGGACGATTCGGCGAGCCGCGCATGCTCGGCCTCGAGCGCGCGGTGGCGCGGTTCGTCATAGCCGCCCGGGATGCCGGCGAGCTCGGTGGTCGCCGCCTCGAGGCGCAGCGACTTCGCCTTGAGGTCGCGCTCCACCTGCGCGAGCTGCACCACGCCCGCCTGCACCTTCGCGAGCCGACGCTCGAGCAGTCCCACGTCGCCCTGCAGCTTCTTGCGCAACTCGTCGAGGTGCGCGATGTCGGCCGGCATCACGTCGAGCTGCTCGAGCCGCGACTTGAAGTACGAGCCGTCGGCCTCGACCGTCTCCATCTGGCGCTCGATCACGTCGAGCACGTTGCGGAAGTGCTCGCCGAGCGGGCGCGTGCAGGTGGGGCAGGCCCCCTCCTCGCCGAGCTGCAGCAGCTTGTCGCGCTGGTCACGGAGCTCGGCGTACTGGCCGCGCAGCGCGCGCAGCCGCGTATCGACCTCCTGCCGGTCGCGCACCCAGTCGGTACGGCGCGCCTCGAGCTTGCCCTGCGCATCCTCGAGCGCCCTGCGGCGCTCCTCGAGCTCGAGCGTGGCCTGCTCCTCGAGCTGCGGGGCGACGCCGAGCTTCTCGCGCTGCTCGCCGAGCGAGGCGACCTCGGCGGTGAGCGCCGCCTGCGCCTCCAGCAGCGCGCGACGGCGGCCATCGTGCATCGCGAGCACGCGCATCGCCTCGAGGTCCGCCTGCGCCTGCTCGAAGGCCGCGACATCGGGGAGGAGCGGCGCCAGCGCGGTGCGCGCCTCGTCCACCTGCGCGAGCTCCTGCGCCAGCCGTTCCTCCGCGCGCGCGAGGGCGAGTGCCTCCCCGTCCACCGCCGCGACCTCGTTCTCGAGCCGCTGTCGCTCGTCGCGTCCGGTCTGCGCCGCGAGCCA
>JADLHO010000039.1 GCA_020848735.1 Planctomycetota bacterium
CACGTGGATCGCCGTCGACCAGACGGAGACGGAGTTCGCCGAACGGCGTGCCGGGGACGATCTGCAACTCGCCGGCGGCGAGGTAGCGCGGGCGGGGTGCGTCCGGGTCCACGGCGCGTGACGCATACCAGCCGAGCAGCCCGCCGAGCAGCAGCGTCGCGCCGACCAGGAGCGCGGCGGCGATGGCCAGCGCACGACCGCGGTGGGCGGCGCGTCGGGCCGGGGCTCGCGCGCCGCTGCCCTGCTCCGCGGCGAGCGCGCGGAAGGCCGCGCGCAGTTCGGGATCCTCGTCGTCGGCCGATGCGCCCGCCTCGGCGAGCGTCGCGTGGCGCAGTTCGCCCGCCATCCCGAGCGCGCCGCTCAGCCCGATGTACTCGCGCCAGGCGCCGGCGAGCTCGGCGTCACTCGCGAGCCGTGCCGCGATCGCGGGTTCGCTCGCGTGGCGCTCGCCCAGGATGAGGGCGCGCAGCAGGACCTCGTGCGGAGCGTCATCGGGTCGGGTCATGCGGACGTCGTCCTCGGATCGGGCGCGCCGCGCGGCGCCTGAACATCGTCGGCGAAGCTGCGGCGCAGCTCGCGGCGCAGGCGCTCGATCGCGCGGTAGTAGCGGGTCTTGGCGGTGTTCGGCGAGATCTGCAGGCGGGCGGCGGCTTCCTCGAAGGTGGCGCCGTCGAAGTGACGTGCTTCGACGATCGCCGCCTCGTCGGCGTCGAGCCCGGCGACCGCGGCCTGCACGCGCAGTGCGTCGGGGGCTGCCAGCCGCCGCGGCTCGTCGGCGGCGAGCGCGGCCAGGAGCTCGTGCGCATCGCCCGGCTCGCGGCGGCGCGCCCGCAGGCGCTCGACCAGGGTGAGGGCGCAGAAGCGGTAGACCCAGGTCTCGAGCGTCGCGTGACCGACGAACCCCGGCAGCTTGGCCCAGACCCTCGCGAAGACCTCCTGCGCGAGCTCGCGCCGCTCCTCCGGCGAGCGGAAGGCGGCGCTGCGCTTCGCGAGCGCGTCGAGGATGCGGGGGATGCAGGACATGCGGCGGACGAAGGTCTCGAGGGCAGCGGGCTCGCCGGCGAGCGCCGCCCGGGCGAGCGCGAGATCCTCGCTCCAGGCCGGATTGCGGCTGTCCTGGGCCTGCGGCGCGCTCGGCTGGTCCCGCTCGAGCCGTGGACCCGCGGGGTCGGGAGTGACAGGCGACGTCATCCGGTTCTTGGATTCTGCAGATCCCACGCGCGGCTCCTCGCGAGTCTAAGGGGGCCGACGACGCCGGGCAGCGGGCGGCTCCGCGCGCTCGGCAAACCACGGGCCGCGGTCCGGGGGCACGCGCCGCTCCCCCCGCATGGCTTGCAGATTTACGCTTAGATCTCTAAGCGTAGTGGCCGTGACGCGCCGGAGTCCCGGTCCGTCCTTCCCTCCGTGCCCACGCTGCCGGCGATGACCGCGAGCCCCGAACCGACCGAACGTGAACTCCGGATCCTGAAGGTGCTCTGGGAGCGCGGCGAGGCGACCGTGCGCGAGGTGTACGAGGACCTGCGCGACGAGCTCCCGATCGTGCAGAACACGGTGCAGGCCTTCCTGCGGGTGATGGAGTCGAAGGGCCTCGTGAAGCACCGCGTCGACGGCCGCTCCTTCGTGTACCGGCCCGTGCAGGCGCGAGAGCGGACGAGCAAGACCCTGCTCTCGGGGCTGCTCGAGACGGTCTTCGACGGCGCGCTCGATCAGCTCGTCGCGAGCGCGTTCGACGTCAAGCGCCCCAGCCGCGAGGAGCTCGCGCGGCTGCGCGAACTGCTGGCCGCCGCCGAGCAGCGCGCCCTCGAGCGGGGGCGATCGTGAACCCGCTCGCCGCGCTCGAGTTCGTCGATCGCCACGCGCTCACGTTCGCGATCGGGAGCACGCTCGTGCTCGGCATCGGCCTCTCCGTGATGCGGTTCACGCGCGAGCCCATCGCGCGGCGGAGGATCGGCATCCAGACCGCGCTCGCCTGCGCGATCTACCTCGCGCTCGCGGTCCTGCCGCTGCCGCGCTTCGGTGTCGCGCACGCGATGGGGCTCGCGCCGGGCGTCGGGTCATCGATCGAGGCGATACCGCGTGCGAGCGCAGCGACCCCGGTGCTCGAGGCGGCGGCGAGCCGCGCGCCCTCGCCGCCGCCGCCGGCGCGGAGCGACGCGGCGTCGGAACCGTCCCAAGCGACGCCCGCCGCGGTGCCGCAGCCCTGGCTCGGCCATGCCTGGGCCCTCGGCGTGGTCCTGGGTGGCCTGCGCCTCCTGCTCGGCGCGGCGCGTCTCCGTCGCGTGCTCGCGCGCTCGCGGCCCGCGCCCGCGTCGCTGCGGCAGAACCTGGCGCCGGGCACGCGGACGCGGATCCTCGTCGACCCGCGGGCGGGGCGCCCCTTCTGCTGCGGGGTGTTCCGGACCTGGATCGTCATCCCGGCGGACTGGCTCCGACCGCCTCGCGAGTCGTCGCTCCGCGCCGTGCTGCGCCACGAGGCGGCCCACCTCGCGCAGCGCGATCCGCTCGTGCAGCTCGGCTTCGCGGTCCTGCTGCCGCTCATGGCCTGGCATCCCCTGCTGCTTCGCCTCGCGCGCGACGTGCGCTTCGCCGGTGAGCTGCTCGCCGACGACGCGGCCGCGCGCGGCGCGGCGCCCTCCGAGTACGTGCGTGCCCTCCTCGACGCAGCGGATGCCGGCGCTCCGCTCGTCGCGCACGCCGGACTCGTCCCGCTCTTCCGCCGGCGTTCGGAATTCATCGAGAGGATGCAGATGCTGCTCCAGAGAGAGAATCGGCTCGCGCGATCGACCTCGCGCGTCCAGCGTTGGCTGTCGACCGCGCTGCTGGCCACGGTCGGCGCGATCGGGGTCGGCGGCTTCGGCGTCGAGGCGCGCGCGCAGGAGGCCGAGGCGCCGCGCGTCGAGGTGCTCGTCGCCGCGAACGAACGGCTGCGCGGCGAAGTGGCCGCGCTGCAGCGGGAGCTCGCGGCGCTGCGCGCCGCGCTCGACAAGGGTGCGCCCGGGCAGCGCGCGCTTCCGGAGCCGCCGCCCGCCGCCGGGAGCGAGCCGCGATCGACTCCGGACCGCGAGTCCCCGGCTCGACCCGATGGGGAGCTCGCCGCCCTCGTCGAACTCGTCACCCGCTACGTCGAGGTCGACCTGGAGCTGAAGCTCGCCGAGGCGGCGCACGTCGAGCAGAGCGCGCTCAGTCGCGCCGGTCGGATCGACGAGCGGACCGGCCGCGAGGCGGAGATGCGGCTCGCCGCGGCGCGGCAGAAGCGCGCGCTCCTGCGGCAGATCGTCGAAGCCGAGTCCGAGTCGACCGGTCGGGAACTCGCCCGCGTGACGGCCCTCGCTTCGAAGGGTCTCGCGACGCTGTCCGAGCTGCGGCGCGTCGAGGCGCGGGCCAAGGTCCTGCGCTCGACACTCGACGGCTGACAAAGCTGCGCCCCTGCTCCGAGGCCCGGAGGGTCGACTGTCAGGATGGCAGCCAAGCGGCTTTTTCCACGATCGCTGTGGAAATCTAAGCCATTGTCATCAATGGCTTTCCATTCTGATGTGCAAAACCGTCCAGGCGGCACGAGTTCTGCTCTCGGGCCGCGGACCGGCACCCAGGAGCGGGCACGATGGCACTGCGATTCAAGGACTACTACGAGATCCTCGGCGTCCCGCGCGACGCGAGCGCCGAGCAGATCCAGAAGGCCTTCCGCGACCTCGCGCGGCGCCATCACCCCGACGTCAGCAAGGCCAAGGACGCCGCGGAGCGCTTCAAGGAGATCAACGAGGCCTACGAGGTCCTGAAGGACGAGGAGAAGCGCCGGCGCTACGACGCGCTGGGCGCGAACTGGCAGCAGGGGCAGGAGTTCACGCCGCCGCCCGGCTTCGGCGAGGGGATGCGCTTCGAGTTCGGGAACGGCAGCGGGGGGCCGGCGGACTTCAGCGACTTCTTCGCCTCGCTCTTCGGCCGCGCGGGCTTCGACGGCGGCGGCTTCGAGGGCTTCGGCGGAGCGCGGTCTCGCGGCGCGCGGCGGGCGCGCGGTTCGGATGTCGAGGCCGAGCTCCGGCTCGGTCTCGCCGAGCTGTGGGCGGGCGGCGGCACGACGGTCAACCTGCGCGACGCCGAGGGGCGCGTGCGCGAGATCAGCGTGCGCATCCCGGCGGGCACCACGCAGGGCACGAAGATCCGTCTCGCCGGGCAGGGTGCGCCGGGCCTCGGCGACGCGCCCGCGGGTGATCTCTTCCTCGTCGTCCACGTCGATCCCGATCCGCGCTTCGTCCTCGAAGGTTGCGACCTGCGCCTCCAGCTGGACGTCGCGCCCTGGGAGGCGGCGCTCGGGGCGACGATCGACGTCGCGACCTTCGGCGGCAGCGTCGCGCTGCGCGTGCCGCCGGGCGCGTCGAGCGGGCAGACGCTGCGGCTCCGTGGTCTCGGCGTGCCGCGCAGCGGCAGCGAGCGCGGTGACCTGCTGGTCAAGCTCCGCATCGTCGTGCCTCGCGAACTCAGCGACGAGGAGCGAAGCCTCTTCGAGCAGCTCCGCGATCGGTCGCCGTTCCGACCTCGCGGCGGCTGAGCGGCAACGGCACCGGATCACGGGAATCGACAGGGCAACGTTTCACGAGGACAAGCCATGGATCTCAATCGCCTCACCGAGAAGTCGCAGGCCGCGATCGCCGCAGCACAGCAGTCCGCGGTGACCTTCGGACACCAGCAGGTCGACTGCGAGCACCTGCTGCTCGCGTTGGTCCAGCAGGAGGACGGGCTCGTACGGCGCCTGCTGCAGAAGATGGACGTGCCCGCCGACCCGATGGCGAAGGCGGTGGAGGAGGAGCTCGGCAAGCGCCCCAAGGTGTCCGGGCCCGGCTACGAGACCGGCAAGGTCTACCTCGAGCCGCGACTCGCCAAGGCGTTGACCGAGGCCGAGAAGCACGCGAAGCGGATGCAGGACGAGTACGTCTCGGTCGAGCATCTGATGCTCGCGCTGCTCGCCGAGCCCGCGACCAGCGCGGCGGGGCGCGTGTTCGCGCGCTTCAATCTCACCCCGGATCGCTTCCTCCACGCGCTGAAGGAGGTCCGTGGGAACCAGCGCGTGCAGAGCGCCAACCCCGAGTCGACCTACGAGGCGCTCGCGCGGTACGGGACCGATCTCGTCGCCGCCGCACGTGCCGGCAAGCTCGACCCCGTGATCGGACGCGACGAGGAGATCCGGCGCGTGATCCGCATCCTCTCGCGCAAGACGAAGAACAACCCCGTGCTCATCGGCGAGCCCGGCGTGGGCAAGACCGCGATCGCGGAGGGGCTCGCGCAGCGCATCGTGCGCGGTGACGTTCCCGATGGGCTGAAGGACAAGACGGTCTTCTCGCTCGATCTCGGCTCGCTCGTCGCCGGCGCCAAGTTCCGCGGCGAGTTCGAGGAGCGCCTCAAGGCCGTGCTCGAGGAGATCCGCAAGAGC
>JADLHO010000040.1 GCA_020848735.1 Planctomycetota bacterium
AGCAAGCGCTTCCCGGTGCCCATACCCGTCTGGAAATACCTGTTCCCATCCCGAACACAGCAGTCAAGCAGACGGGGCCGATGATAGTCGCAAGGCGAAAGTAGGTCAGTGCCGGGTCCATTCACCTTGAGCCCCAGACCGCGAAAGCGGTCGGGGCTCGTTTCATTTCAGGGCTCAGGTCTCCGCGCCGCCGCCCGCCACCTTGCTCCGTGGAAATGCCGTCCGGGCGCCCTGCGCTCAGGCGAAGCGCGGCAGCCAGGCGGCGCGCTCGGCGATCTGCACCGCGTTGAGAGCGGCACCCTTCAGCAGCTGGTCGGCGCTGAGCCAGAGGCTCACGCGACGGCGCTGCGGCTCGGGTCGGTCGAATTCGCTGAGTGGTCTGCGGATGCGGCCGACGAGCACCGCGTCCTGATCGGTTGCGAGCAGGGGGGTGGGAAAGCGCCCATTCGGCCAGTCGTCGACGATGCGGATACCTTCGCATGCCGCGAGGCTGGCTCGGATCTCCTCGAGCGAGGCCGGGCGACCGAGGGTTGCCGTGACCGCCTGGGAATGGGCCCTCAGGACAGGGACCCGCGTGCAACTGGGGTCGATCGCCGCATCCCGCTCTCGCCAGATGCGGCGCGTCTCGGCGAGCAGCTTCTGCTCCTCCACGTTCGCGCCGCTGTCCAGGTCGATCGGGGACTCGTGCGGGAAGACGTTGAAGGCGCAGGGGAGGGGGAAGGCCCGGGGCTTGGGCTCTTCGCCGGCCAGGACGGCCCGGGTCTGGTCGCGCAGTTCGTCCATCGCGGAACGGCCTGCGCCCGAGACGGCCTGGTAGGTCGAGACCGCTACATGCTCGATACCGTACGCACGCCTCAGGGGTTCGAGGGCGACGAGGAGCATCACCGTCGAGCAGTTCGGATTGGCGATGAGGGTCGGCGGCGGTGAACCGAGGAGATCCTCGGGGTTGACCTCGGGGATCACGAGCGGGACCGCGGGGTCCATGCGAAAGGCCGAGGAATTGTCGACGACCCGAGCGCCCGCGCGGAGCGCATGCCCGGCGACACGCCGGGCCAGGGCGGCATCGACCCCGAGCAGGACGAGATCGCCCTCGCGGAACACCGAGTCCGAGAGTTCCTCGATCGGCAGGAGCCGCTCGCCGCACCGCACGGTCCGTCCGCTGGAACTCGCGGAAGCGTAGGCGTGGATCTCCCTTCCGCCGTGCCCACGTCTCGAGAGCACGCGGAGCATCTCCTCGCCCACGACACCGGTTGCACCGACGACGAGGACGCGTTCGGAAGGGCGATGCGATTCAGACGACGACGCCATCAGTCACCTTGGAGACGAGGATCCGAGGGGCGGGAGCCCGGTCGAGGCTCGCCGAGCGACGTTGGATTTCGAACAGATCGCCGAGCACGGCGACCGCGGTGGGACGACCGCCCGCGCCGCGGCCGCGCACGACCTCGACGCCGCCATCCTCCCACTCGAGGACGACGGCGTTCCACTCGGCGGGCACCTGATGGAGCGGATGATCGGCAGCGAGAGCCTCGATCGCCACCGCCGCGTGCGTGATCCCGTCGCGTCGCTCGAGCCGGGCGAGCTGGCGTCGACGGGGGGCCTCGTCGCCCCGCGTGCCCGGCCTCGCCGACCGGGGAGCCCAGCCATCGCGGCCGCTCGAGGTCGTGATGTCTCCACGGGCCAGATCGCCGAATCCGGCATGGGCCGCGAGCACCGCGAGCTTGTCGGCGGCATCGTGACCCTCGAGATCGCGCGCGGCGTCCCGCTCCGCGAGGCCGCGACGCCGTGCCGCTTCGAGCGCCTGGTCCAGCTCCGTCCCCGTGGCCAGTGCCTCCAGGACGAAGTTCGTCGTGCCGTTCAACACGCCCGTCAGGCGATGCAGCACCCGCCCCTCGCGCACGCCGCGGCGCAGGCGCTCGAGGACCGGAGCGCTCCCGCCGACGGAAGCGGAGACCAGGAGCTCGCGCCCGACCGTGCGGGCCGCAGCGGCGAGTTCCGCGCCGTGAGCGGCGAGCACCGCCTTGTTCGCCGTGACGACGTGCGATCCGCACGACAGCGCGGCGAGGATCAGGGCCCGCGCCTCGTCGATGCCTCCGATGCATTCGATGACGACATCCGCCCCGCTGGATGCGAGGGTCCTCGCATCCGGGTGGCTGCTGCGGGTCGCGACGCCGAGCAGCTCGAAGCACTCGGGATGCGCGGCGAGCGCGTCGAGCACCCCTCGACCCACGGTGCCCCGGCCGAGCAGTGTCACCGTGCTGCGCCGCAGCCCGTCGGCCCGCGTGCTGAATGCGCGTTCGACCCCGCCGACGATCGTCGGTGCGACGCCGCCGATGCGACCGAGTTCGAAGACGAGAGACCGCCGCTTCGCGAACGCGATCGCCTTGTGTTGGACGATGCTCCCATCGGTCGCGAGCGCGTCGTCCCAGGTCGCTCGCTCGAAGCGGCGGGGTCTTGGGCCGGGTCGCGACGGATCGTGTTCGTAGAGGCCGTCGACGTCCTTCACGAGACGACAGCGTGCGCCGAGCGCATGCGCGAGGAACAGCGCGCTGAGGTCGGAGCCACCGCGCCCGAGCAGCACCGCGCGCCCGCTGCGATCGACGGCGACGAATCCGGGCACCACCACGACGCCGTGCTCTGCGAGCAGCCCGGAGAGTCGCTCGACGTCGACCTCCTGTGGGTCCGCATCCAGGGCATCGCCGCTCGCGACGAGCCCGAGCGCCGCCGGGAGCGCGACGGCGGCCGGGATGCCCGCCGCATCGAGCTGCAGGCCCAGCAGCGCCGAGCTCTCGAACTCGCCGAGCGCGACTCGCGCGGCGGTCGCATGCGGGGAGAGCGACTCGCTCGCGCTGTGGCACTCCGCGAGCAGCGCATCCGTGCGACCGGCGAGGGCCGAGACGACGGCGACGACGCGGACGCCGTCGCGGCGCCAACGGTGGATCTCGTGCACCGCGCGCGGCAGTGTCGCGGGCGAGCGGAGGACCGAGCCGCCGAACTTCAGGACGATCAGATCGCCGAGCATCGCTTCGCCTCCTCGTGCGCCGGTGCGCCGCCGCTGATCTGGATCGCCGCGTCCAGGTCGTCGATCACGTCGCGCGGATCCTCGAGCCCGACCGACAGCCGCACCAGGGCGTCCGTGATCCCGACCGCCTCCCGTTCCTCGCGTGGAACGGCCGCGTGGGTCATCGAGGCGGAGTGCGTGAGCAGCGTCTCGACCGAGCCGACGTGCTCGGCGACGCGGCAGAGCTTCACCGCGCGAAGCAGGCGCCGCGCGCGCTCCGGGCCACCGTCGAGCTCGAAGGAGACCACGGCACCGTGCTCGCCGAGATGCTGAGAGGCGGCCAGGGCGCTCTGCGGAAACGTCGGCAGCGAAGGGTGGTGCACGACGCGCACCTCCGCCTGACCCGCGAGCCACCGCGCGATGCGTCGCGCATGGGCGGACTGGCGCTCGATCCGGACCGGCAGCGTGCGCAGGCCCTGCAGCGTCAGCCAGGCCTGGAACGGCGATTGGATGGCGCCGGTGCACTTCCGCAGGAAGAAGAGGCGCTCGCGCAGTGCCTCGTCACGCGTCACGAGTGCGCCGCCGAGGGCGACCGAGTGGCCCTCGACGAACTTCGTCGTCGACAGGATCGACACGTGCGCTCCGAGTTCGAGCGGCTGCTGCAGGACGGGCGTGAGGAACGTGTTGTCGACGGCGAGCAGCGCATCGGAGCGACGCACATGCGCCGCGATCGCACGGATGTCGCTCAGCACGAGCGTCGGATTCGCGGGCGTCTCCACGAGCACGAGCTTCGTCCGTGGGCGCAGCGCACGGGCCACGGCCCCGGCATCCGTCGTGTCGACGAAGGTCGCACTCACGCCGAACTCGACGAGCACCTGTCGCAGGAGGCGCGACGTCCCTCCGTAGACCGCGCGCGAGCACACCACGTGGTCGCCGGCCTTGGCGACCGCGAGCAGCAGCGCCGTCTCGGCGGCGAGACCGGTCGCGAAGGCGAGCGCGTCGGGCGCGCGTTCGAGACGACCGAGCACGGCCTCGAGCGCCGCGACCGTCGGATTCGACTCGCGTGAGTAGCGGTGCTGCGCGGTGCTCTCGAGTCCGTCGCGTGCGAACGACGTCGATTGCACGATCGGCGCGACGAGGGGCTCCCCGTCGCGGAGGAGCGTGCCGCCACCGGCACACAGCGTGGCGAACGCTCCGTGCGCGCCGCCCTCGGGATCGCGTCCGCGATCGAGGTCGGTCGGGTCGAAGGGAAGGAGGGGATGCGGATCGAAAGACGAGTTCATGCCGGGCTGCCTGCGCACGGCATCGCGGAAGCCAGCGGCCTGATGGGCCGCGGTGAACTCCACCGCGTTGGACCACCGCGGCGACCCGCTCCACTCGCGTACGGAGTGCAGACGGGCAAGCGCTGTGGACCGTTTGACGGATCCCGGCCCGGCTCGCGCCGCGTCGGCTCCGTCCGCATCGACACCCACTTCGTGGGCTGGTCTCGGCACCGCGGCTGTTCGTCAGCTCGGTTGCCGCCCAGGACAAGATGCCGTCCCGGGTCTCTTGATGCAGTGTGCGGGGCGAACGTGTAGCGCGCGGCCCCGCTGCGGGTCAAGTCCCTGTCCTCAACGCTTCCGTTGCGTCAGGGCGCGAACCGCCGTGCTGAAGAGCGCGACGCCGAACCCCGTGCCCCGCTGGTCGCGCCAGGACGGACCCGCGAGATCGACGTGCAGCCAGCGTGCCGAGGTGTCGGCGATGTGTTCGTAGATGAACTGCGCGGCGCAGCTGGACTGGGCGTTGTTGCGGTCCTTGACCGAGTTGCGCAGGTCGGCGAGCGGACTGGCGAACTCCTGCCGGTAGAACTCGGGCACGAAGGGCAGCGGGTGGACGAGGTCGCCACTCGTGCGACCGCACTCGACGAACAGTGCCTCGAGGTCCGCGTCGTTGGACACGACCGCGGCATGGTTGAGACCGGTCGCCACCATCTGCGCGCCGGTGAGCGTCGCCGCGTCCAGCACGACCTCGGCGCCCAGCACGCGCACCGCGTAGCTGATGCCATCGGCCAGCACGAGTCGCCCTTCGGCATCGGTGTTGTTGATCTCCACCGTCTTGCCGGAGTGCATCACGAGCACGTCGTCGGGCTTGTAGGCCGTCGGGCCGATCGCGTTCTCGGCGATGCACAACACGAGCGTGATGCGGCACGGAGCGCGCCTGGCGAGCACGCGGAACGCGCCCAGCACCGCGGCGGCTCCTCCCATGTCGCCCTTCATCGTCTCCATCGAACCGCGCGCCTTCAGATGCAGGCCACCGGTGTCGTAGGTGAGTCCCTTGCCGACCAGGGCGACGTGCGGACCGCGCGCGCCGCGCGGCGCGACGGTCGCGATCAGGAGCCGTGGCTCCGACTTCGCGCAGCGGCCCACGGCGTGGAGACCGCGAAGTCCCTTGCGGAGCAATGCGGCGCCGGCGATCTCCGTGATGCGCACACCGCGGATGCCGCGCAGTTGTGCGCGTGCCTCGCGCGCGAGCGCCGCGGGATCGAGATCCGTGGGAGGGATGTCGACGAGGCGCGCCGCATCGCGGTTCGCCGCGACGATCGCGCCCAGCTCGGCATCGCACGGGATCGGGTTGCCGGCATGGTCGACGATCAGGAGCGCGGTCCGCCGCCGGGCGCTCGCCGACACCTTGCTCTTCAGCGTGAGCAGGGGCATCGCGCGGCCCACGGCGTTGGCCACGGCGAGCGCGTGCGACGGATCGTCGACGACGACGACGATCATCCCCTCGACGCCCGGACGCTTCGCCGCCGCGGTCGATCGACGCACGGCCTCGGCGCGCGACGGCGCGTTGTGGCGCGACACGCGATCGGGGAGCACCGCGAGCTCGACGTGCGCGAGACCCTTCGGGCGTCCCTGCCCGCGACCGACGGCCTCGACGAGCGATGCGCCGACCGCGCCGTTGTCGCCGGGCTCGAGGGTCGCGGCCAGCCGCCGCAGGGTCGGGACCGGAACCTGCGCGGGCGCCGCCGCGAGGAAGTCGGCGTCGCGCGCGACGTCCCGCGGGGCCAGCACGAGCAGGGATTCGGGAGCGGAACGTGCGGCGAACCAGCCGCGCACGAGTTCGAGTCGGCTCACGCGAGCAGCATGCAGCGCGCGCTGTGCCGGTCCAAGGCTCCGGTTTCCCGCGGCAGCGGCCTGCACTCCGTTCAACGGATGCGCACGCGGCGGCCGGGAGGCAGATTCGTCGCCGGCGCGACGGTCCCGCCCTGCGGGAACACCAGGGCATGGAAGAACAGGTCGAGCCCGCGGAACGCCGGGTCGTTGGGCAACGGCACGACGAGCTGTCCCTGCGCGACGAGCATCGCCGGGGCGATCGCCATCGCGCTCGGATCGACGTAGAGCCGTGTGCCGTCGGGGAGCGTGGCGCCGTACTCGTAGGTGCGACCGAAGATCAGCCACGCCGCGAGGCCCGCCGGCAGATCGACGGCCAGCGTCAAGGCGCTGCCGATCGCGGGCTCCCGGGGTGTCGCGTCGAACCAGCCGAGCTGAGCCGCGGGCAGGGGCCGCAGCACGGTCACATGGCCGCCGAAGTTCGTTCCGCTCGCATGTCCGTCCTGGACCGTGATCGGTGCGGCGGCGAGACCGGTCACGGTCCCCGCGATCAGGCGCGAATCGCGCACGGTCAGCGGCGTGGTGCCGGAGGTCGCGACATCGATGCCGTCGAGGATCGAGGTGTCGATCGTGAGGCTCGCGCCCGTGCTGCCGACGTCGAAGCGGCCATTGCTCGCGCGCACGTTCTGGATCGCGAGGCGGCCGCTCGCGCCGCCGCGCCACGTCAGCGCACCGACGAATCGCGAGTCCTGGAGCGTGAAGTTGCCCTGTGCGCCGAGGGGGCCGAACTCGAACGCCCGCGGTGCGCCGAAGTCGCAGGCCTGGACCGTCGCGATGCAGTTCGACAGCGGGCTGCCGGGCACGACGAACGCGCTCACGCTGCCCTCGAGGTCGCAGTAGCGCATCTCGATGGCGAGCGAGCGTTGGGGCGAGCCGAGTGAGCTGATGTCGATCGCGTGTGCGCCGCCGCGCGCGACGATGCCCGCGAGATACAGCGATGCCGTCCCCAGCGCGCCGAAGCGCGCCGCGAGTCCGGTCGTGCAGCCGTCGAACCGCGTGGTCCCGAAGACCTCGAGCTGGGTCGTGCGGTTCTGCCCGGAGTCCTCGACGAGGAGGCCGAGCTGCAGGCCGCGGAACACACACGAGTTGACCTGCAGGCGCGCGAAGCCGGCGGGGTCCAGGGTCGTGAGGCGCAGCCCGGCCACCGCCTGGCCTTCGAACTCGCAGTGGGACACGAGCGATCCGTACAGCGTGTTCGACTGCACGAGGTGGATCCCGTGCTCGCCGCCACGCAGCAGGAGGTTCGCGAAGTCGACGAACTCGCTGTGGGCGACGATGCCTCGCGTGTTGCCCAGCTCGATCACCGGGCGACCGTTCGACCCGGTGAGGGCGAAGCCGTGCGGCGTGTCGATCAGCACGGGCAGGTCGCGCTCGACCACGATCACCGGCAGCCGTCGCGCATCGATGTCGGCCCACGCGATGTCGGAGCCGAAACCGGAGAGCTGGGCGAGCTCCTCGGCCGAGAGCGCGTTCTCGTCGAGCTGCCGATTCGTGAGCAGCATCGCCTCCCGCAGCGAGAGCCAGCGGTCGCCGACGGTGCCGTGCGAACGCGTGTCGTTGATCGTCGCCTGCGAGTGGATGGGGAACGGCGCGGCCTGCTGGATGCCGAACACCTGCGCCGCGGAGCGATGCGTGAGCGCCAGGGAGGCGAGGATCGCGATACCGGAGCAGAGGCGGCGGGTGGTTCTCATCGGCGACCGGGCAAGCCGACAGGATGCCGCGCTGCGCGGCGCGGGAACAGGTCTCGGCGATGCGTCTCGGCGCATTGCGGCGAAACGCGCCTCACCATCGCGCTCGGATCCGGACCGCGCGCTCCAGCTCGTCGAGCGATTGGTTCACCTTCCCCACGATGTCGGGGTCGAGCTGCGGATGCGACGCGAGGAATGCGAGGACCGCGTCCCGCGCGGCGGGCGACGAGTGACCGTTGACGAAGGCATCGATCCACGCCGGCATGAAGAAGATCTTGCGCGTTCGTTTGACCTCTTCGACCTGCTCGAGGGCGCGCGTGAGGTACGGCAACGTGAGCTCGGACTGCCCGCTCCAGTGGAAGTTGGCGAGGCTGTCCTGCACCCATTGTTCGGGCGGGCCGTCGGCGCGCAGGTAGTCCGCGAAGTACCGGGCCTTCACCGCAGGGTCCGGACTCGCGGCACCCGCGACGAACGCCCACTTCGCGACGTCGGTGCCGGCCTCGGCCCGCGTGCGCTCGCGTTCGACGGCATCGCGATCCCCGGCCGCCAGCAGCGCCGCGGCGAACTGGAAGCGATCGCGGGGCGCGAGCTGGAGGCCTTGGATCTGGACCGAACCGTCGAGGACGCCGCGGAGGAGCTCCAGCGTCTCGCGGCTCGAGGACACGGAGGCGAGGAAGCGCAGCAGCGGCAGTGCGCTGCCGCGGAGATCGCCGAGGAGCTGCGCGCGCGCGAGGCGCTCCGCGTGACCCAGACGCCGCGCGCGTTCGTTGCCCGTGAGCCAGCGTCCGAGCACCACCTCGAGCTGACCGAGCAGCCACTCGTGCGTATCGGGATCGCGCTCGCGCTCGATTCCGGCGAGGAGCGCGTCGGCCATCGCCTGCGGCGGCAGCTCGAGTTCCCGCGTGCTCTGCCAGAGCTGAACGGTCGCGGCGACGCGGGTGAGGGGGTCCTCGATCGACTCGACGCGGCTCGCGAACCAGCGCAGGGAGACGGGATCCAAGGTCAGCAGCGCGTACGCGACGTCCCGCGGATTCGGGAGCACGGCGATCGGCGCGACCTGGCCGACGAGCTCCTCGATCTCGGTGCGCCGCGACTTGCTGCGCACGGTGATGTCCCGCGTGCGCACGCTCCCGTCGTCTCCGCGCTCGAAGAGCCGGAGTTCGAGCACGAGAGGCCACGCCGGGTCGGTCTCGATCGCGCCGCGCTGCGTCACCGCGAAACTCGCGAGTCGACCGTCGTCATCCGCGCGCCACTCGACGCGCACGCTCGGCAGTCCCTTCCCCAGGATCCATCGCCTCGACCAGTCCTCGTCGTCGAGCCCGCCGTGCGCACGCAACGCGGCGACGAGCTGCTCCCAGGTCGCATTGCCGAACGCGTGGTCCTGGACGAAACGCCGCACCCCTGCGCGGAAGCCCTCCTTGCCGAGTCTGGCCTCGAGCTCCCGCAGCACGGCCGGCGCCTTGTTGTAGACGATCGCTCCGTACGCCGACTTGGCATCGGCGAGGTTGCCGAGCTGCTGCCAGATCGGGGTCGTGCCCGACGTCGCGTCGATCGCGTACGCACGCAACTTGACGCGCTGCAGGAACCGCAGCCACGACAGCCGCTCCGGCTCGATGCGATCCAGCAGGTCGTAGGCGAGGAAGGTGGCGAAGCCCTCCTTCAACCAGAGGTCGTCGAACCACTCCATCGTCACGAGGTTGCCGAACCACTGGTGCGCGACCTCGTGGTAGATCAGCGTGCTGCGACGCACGCGCTCGGGCTCGGTCGGTGGACGCTCGAAGACCAGCGCGGACTCGCGGTAGAAGATCGCACCCGCGTGCTCCATGCCGCCGTACGGGAAGCCCGGCAGCAGGACGAACTCGAGCTTGTCGAACGCGTACGGGATGCCGAACCACTCGCCGAGGCGACCGAGCGCGTCGCGATGCATCGCGAAGAGCTCGCCGCTCGACACGTGAGCCAGCTGCGAGCGACGCAACGCCATGCGCAGCGGGCGCGCGGGGTCCTCGCCGAGTCCTGCCCCGCGGTCGTCGTCGACGAGTGCGAACGGACCTACCGCGAAGGCGAAGAGATAGGTCGGCAGCGGCCGCGTCGGCCGGAACGCGACGACCTCACGCCCGCGTTCGCGCTCCCGCTCCGGTTCGGCGAGTCCGTCGACCGCCGGCTCCACGTCGCCGAGCGTGTTCGCGATCGCGACGAGCCCGCTCGGCATCGTGAGGGTGAGGCGGAACGTGGCCTTCAGGTCCGGCTGGTCGAAGCACGGGAAGAGCGCGTGCGCGTCCGAGGGGACGAGCAGGGTGTAGAGGTAGCGGGCGCCGTCCGCGGGGTCGTCGTAGCGCGTGAGCGGCGTGCCGGTGGCGGCGACCGGCGAGCGGAAGCTGGCCTCGATCCAGTTGGTGCCGCGCACGAGGAGCTCTCGCGCGATCACGACGTGATCGCCCACGGTGCGCGTCTTGTCGTCGGGCTTGCGGGCGTTGATCGACGCGATCTCGAGCGCCGAGCCGCCGAAGTCGAGCACCAGATCGGCGGTGGGCTCGGCCTCACCGCCGAGTTCGAACGCGATGCGCGCGAAGCCGGCGACCTCGGCGGCCTCGGGGACGACATCGAAGCGGAGTCGATACTCCACGGCGCCGATGCGGGCGCGGCGCTCGCGGGCGAGCTCGCGCGAGACACCCGTCGGCGGATCCGGCGCCGCGAGCGCTGCACCCATCACGGACACGAGGAGAGGGACGAGCTGGCGAAGCCGCATGCGCGCAGGTTACGGCGCACCCTCGGGCCCGGAAGGTGTCAGCCCGGGCCGTTGCCGCGCCGTCGATCACGGCGCGGTGCGGAGCCGCGGCGATGGGGTCGATAGCCCACGCTGCGCCCGCGCAGTTCCTCGCCGTGCACGGGTTCGCCCTCGCCGAGGCGATCCTCCGCCTCGCGACGCCGGGCCTCGAGCGCCTCGCGCGGCGGATTGGCCGGGATCAGGCACTCGGGACCGTCGCCGATCAGCTCGGCGCGGCCGGCGTCGAGGAGCGCCTTCCGCACGATGAACCAGTTGCGCGGGTCGAAGTACTGCATCAGCGCGCGCTGCACGACGCGGTCCTTGAGCTTCCGCGCCGTCTCCACCGGCTGCATGGTCATCGGATCGATGCCGGTCCAGTACATGCACGTCGCGATGTCCATGGGCGCGGGGATGAAGTCCTGCACCTGGCGCGGCTTGTAACCGCGTTGCGAGAGGAAGATCGCCAGCTCGATCATCTCCTCGACCCCGGAACCGGGATGACTCGCGATGAAGTAGGGCACGAGGTACTGCTCCTTGCCCGCCTTCTTCGATGCCGCGGCGAAGCGCGACGCAAAGGCGTCGAAGTTCTCGCGCGACGGCTTCTTCATCAGGCCGAGCACCCGTTCGCTCACGTGCTCGGGCGCGACCTTCAGGTGACCCCCGACGTGGTGCGCGGCCAGTTCGTCGAGGTAGTCCTGCGACCGCGCGGCCAGGTCCATGCGGATGCCCGACGACACGCGCACCGACTTGATGCCGGGGATCGCACGGGCCTTGCGCATCAGTTCGACGAGCGGGGCGTGGTCGGTGCCGAGCAGCTTGCAGATCGTCGGGTGGACGCACGACAGCCGCCGGCACACGCGCTCGACCTCGGGCTTCGTGCAGCGCATGCGGTACATGTTCGCCGTCGGTCCGCCGATGTCGCTGACGTGCCCCTTGAAGTCCGGTGCCTTCGCCATCGCGCGGAGTTCACCGAGCACGGAGTCCTGACTGCGGCTCTGGATGATCCGCCCCTGATGCATGGTGATCGAGCAGAAGGTGCAGCCGCCGAAGCAGCCGCGCATGATCGTCACCGAGTCCTTGATCATGCCGTGGGCGGGCACGGCCTCCGTGTAGCTCGGATGCGGCCGGCGCTGGTAGGGCAGGTCGTAGATCGCATCCATCGCCGCCTCGTCGAGGGGCAACGCGGGTGGATTGACGACGACCAGCCGCGTGCCGTGCTTCTGCACGAGACGCCGGCCGTTGAGCGGGCTCGTCTCGTCGTGCAGCACCTTCGTCATCCGCGCGAACGCGGGCTTGTCGTCCTTCACGAGCTCGAACGACGGCAGCTCGAGGGTCCGTTCCTCGGCCTCGCCATGGAAGCGGTGGTCGGGAAGCGCCTCGCTCGCGCCGAGCAGGTATGCGACGCCGCGCATGTCGCGCAGGTCGCGCACGTTCGCGCCATCGCGCAGCCGCCGCGCGATCTCCACGATGGCGTGTTCACCCATGCCGAAGACGACGAGATCCGCCTTCGAGGTGACGAGCACGCTCGGCCGCACGGTGTCCGACCAATAGTCGAAGTGCGCGATGCGCCGCAGCGATGCCTCGACGCCGCCCGCGATCACCGGCACGCCCGGATAGGCCTCGCGGCAGCGTTGCGCATAGACGTTCGTGGCGCGGTCCGGACGCAGACCGATGCGACCCTGCGGCGAGTAGGCGTCGTCGTTGCGACGCTTCTTGTTCGCCGTGTAGTGGTTGATCATCGAGTCCATGTTTCCCGCGCTGACGGCGAAGCACAGGCGGGGGCGGCCGAAGCGCTGGAACACGCTCGCGTCCGACCAGGCCGGTTGCGCCAGCATCGCGACGCGGAACCCGGCAGCCTCGAGCACGCGACCGAGCAGCGCGTTCGCGAACGAGGGGTGGTCGACGTAGGCGTCACCCGTCACGAAGACGATGTCGACGGCGTCCCAGCCGCGGGCGTCGACCTCGCCGGGCGTCATCGGCAGGAAGTCGGTGACGGCAGGGGAGCAGGAGTTCGACGGCATCGGGGCTCGCAGGCGCGGCGAGCGCCGCGGTGGCGGCCGGTGTACGTCGCGCGATGCAGGGCGCCAAGCGCCCTCGTGCTCAATCGCCCTTCGCGATCGGCACGGAGACGCGCATCGGCAGCGACGAGGCGGCGCTCGCATCGGCGGACGGATCCGCGCCGAGCAGATTGAGAGCGATCCGCCGCGGACCGGTGATGCGCACGCCGCGCTCCTTGGCGAAGGACTCGAGCGCGGCACCGGCGCCGGCGATCCGCGCGTCCCAGGCGCCCGGCGCTGCATCCACGCTGGCCACGCGATGGCTCTCGACCGGAACATCGCGCTCGCCGTCCTCCAGCGCGACCGCGGGGGCCTCGGCGACGAGCGCCACGAAGGGCACGACGAACCAGTCACCGAGTTCGTCCGTCAGCAGGAAGGGATCGCCGCCGTTCCCGTACCCGAGCGGGGCGAGCCGTTCGCCCGCGGCGCGGAAGAGCCGCATGCGGCCCGCCCAGTCACCGGGGTCCTTCGCCATGAGCCAGCGGCCCGCGTCGACGGTCAGGAGCCGAGGACGGGCGAGGCGCGCCTCGCCGCCGACGACCACCGTGCGCGCGCCGTCGCCCGCGCTGCCCGGGGGCGCGAAGACCTGCTCGCCGAACTCCACACCCGTGTCGACGAAGTAGAGCCTCCGGACGCCGAGCCCCTCGACCTCGACCACCAGCGGGATGCGGGTGCGTCCCGAATCGTGGTGTTCGAGGAAACGGACCGCGATCGAAGGACCGCGCAGGGCGAGCGCGGCGTGGGCCGCCGGGTCGTGCTCGAGGATCCACCGCTCGCCGTTGCGCGTCGTCAGTTCGAGCTCGTCCTCGTCGAGGTGGCGTGCGCCCGCGAGACGCTCGAGCGGTTGCAGCGTGATCGCATCCAGCGCGCGCAGGAGCAGGTCGCAGCTCGTCCGGCTCTCCGCGGGGGCGGGGGCGCTGCTGCCGTCCGGTGCGCTGCACGACACGGCGTCCTTCGTGCAGAGCGTCCAGCGACCGTCGGGTGTGACGATCCGGGCGCGGTCGGGCAACGCGTAGCTGACCGTCGTCGCCTGGCCGTCCGCCGTCTCGCGGAGGTAGACGATCGCCCGGTCGAAGCTGCCGCGGCGCGGACCATGGCTCCGGACGAGGATCGCGTCGACGAGCGCCATCGCGTCGAGTCGGGTGGGCGCTGGAACCGGCGCGTCGAGCGCCGGCGACGGCTCGTCCCCGCATCCGGAACCGGTCGCCGCTGCAGCGAGCAGCGTCGCGGCGATCCATCGAAGCCTGCTCATACGCCGCGCTCGAAGACCCGCTTCCACTCCTCGACGTCGTAGCCGCGGTCGATGCCGCCGGCGAGGGCCTGCAGCGCCTTGCGCGCGGCCAGCCGCACGTTCTCGTTGGACTCCGCGGGGCCGATCAACGCGAGGAGTGCCGCTGCGGCCGCGGGGTCCTTCATGCGGCCGAGGGCGATGGCGGCCGCGGAGCGCACGAGCGGCAGCGGGTGCGACACGAAGCGCTCCGCGAGCGTGCGGTGTTCCGGGAGCCGGGTACGGCCGAGTCCGCGCAACGCGCTCACCAACACCTCACCCGGCTGCGCGTCGATGGGTTGGCCGAGCACGCGCAGCCAGATCTCCACCATCGGTGCCGGATCCGCCACCTTGCCCTGGATCTCGTGCAGAGCCCACGCGGCGCCGCCGCGGGTCATCGAATCGAGCGAGCCCGAGTCGATCACGCGCGCGAGTGCGCCCGGCGGCGTGCGGGGATCGGCGAGCACCCCGAGCGCGAACACCGCGTTCGCGACGACCTCCTGGTTGGGATCGGTCAGTCCGTTGAGGATCGGGTCGAGCACCCGTTCGGCCTCGGGTGGCTTCGCGAAGCCCAGCGTGCCGATCGCGATCGCGCGGTTGCGCGGGTACTCGGTCTGGTTCGACTGCGCGATCAGGAACTCGAGGTGGTCGCGGGCCTGGCGCTCCAGGAGATCGCCGAGCTTGGCGACCTCCGTATCGGACTGCACCGAGCCGGTGGTCAGTCGATAGCGGAGGTAGGCGTCGAGCTGCTTGTCGAGATCGGTGATCAGGCGACCCGGATCCGAGAGCTTGCGCTCGGTCTCCTCGGCGAGGCGACGGCGGTCGCGTGCGGCGGCCTCGGCCTGAGGATCCTTGACCCCTTCGGGCGCGGACGAACACGCGGCGAGGACGACGGAGAGGAGGCAGAGCGTCGGGGCGCGGTGCAGCATGGCGGGGGCCTTGGAGGGGCGCGGGCCGCGGATCTTCCCACCGGACGGCGGCGAGCACACGCCGCGGCTCCTTCGCCGGTCCCGGTCTCGGGCTCCTGGCCCTCGAACGTGATCCGGGCGTGACTGCCCCGTAGCCTCGCCCGGATGGAGTGGAACGCGACCACGGTCGCCGCTTTCGAGCAGCTGCAGATCCTCCGTGACGACGACGCGGGCGTCGTCGCCATCCTCGCCATCCACGACACGCGGCTGGGTCCCGCCTTCGGCGGAATCCGCCGCTGGAACTACCGGCGCCTCGACGAGGCGGTCGCCGACGCCCTGCGCCTCGCGGAGGCCATGACGCTGAAGTGCGCGGTCGCAGGCGTGCCGGGTGGCGGGGGCAAGACCGTGGTGGTCGATCGCCCGGGCACCGACCGGGAGGCGGCCTATCGCCTCGTGGGGCGCCACGTCGAGGAGCTCAGCGGCCGGTACTACACCGGCCCCGACATCGGGACGGACGCGAGCGACCTCGCGGTGGTCGCGCGGGAGACCGAGTTCGTCGCGCGGCCGGATCGGGTCGGCAATCTCGCGGAGCCGACGGCGATCGGCGTGTTCGCCGGCATCCGCGCGGTGGCGCAACGCCTCGGCTTCGCCGACTGCGCGGGCCTCCGCGTCCTGGTCCAGGGTCTCGGCGAGGTCGGCTCGCGACTCGTGCGACTCCTGGTCGGCGCGGGGGCGCGCGTGCTCGTGAGCGACGTGCGGCGGGACGCGATGATCCGGCTCGTGGACGAACTCGGCGTGGTCTGCGTCGACCCGGGCGATGTCTTCGGCATCGAGTTCGACGTGTGGTCGCCCTGCGCGCTCGGCGGCGTCGTCCACGACGTCTCGATCCCGCAGCTGCGCATGCGCGCCATCGCGGGCAGTGCGAACAACGTCCTCGCGTCGCCCGAGCACGGCCGCCAGCTCTTCGAGCGCGGCGTGCTCTACGCGCCCGACTTCGTCATCAACGCGGGGGCGCTCCTGCACGGGGCGTTGTTCCATCTCGAGGGGCGCAGCCCGCCGCCGTCGCGCATCGAGCACATCGGCGAGGTGGTCGGCGAGATCCTCGACCGCGCGCAGGCCGAGGCCCGGCCGCCGGAGCTGGTCGCGACGAACCTCGCCCTCGAGCGGCTCGGGGCGGTGATGCACCGGCCCTACATGCCGCGCTGCCGTGCCCGCGCCGCGGCCGGAGACACGCCATGAGCGCGGATGTCCTTGCCGCGCTCGTCGAACCGATCGTGCACCGCGTGCGCGTGCGCTACTGCGAGACCGATCGGATGGGTGTGGCACACCACGGCAGCTACGTCGCATGGTTCGAGGAGGCGCGCACCGAGTGGATGCGCGCACGCGGCGCGAGCTACCGCGCGATGGAGGATGCCGGTGATCTGCTGCAGGTCGTCCATCTCGACGTCCGCTACCGCAGCTCGGTGACCTACGACGACGAGCTCGCGATCGAGGTCGGGCTGATCGAGACGCGCAATGCGAGCGTCACGATCGGCTATGTCGCGCGCGGTGCCGCCGATGCACGTCTCGTGGCCACGGGCCGCACGACGCTCGCCTGCGTCGGGCGCGACGGCAAGCTGCGCCGCCTGCCCGATGCGCTCCGCGTGCCGGGAACGGCGCGCTGAACGACCCGCGGCCCGGGTCAGCCGCCGACGCGCGCGCGCGCACCGTCGGACACCGTCAGGCCGAGACCGTTCGCGGCGGGGTCGAGCACCAGGAACTGCTGGTAGAAGATCTCGCCCGTCACGCTCGGCAGGTTCGGGATCGAGACGGGGACGACGCCCTGACCATTCGCGTCGATGCCGACCGAGAGCAGGGCGTCGGGGCGCACGAGGAGCCGGCAGCCGGGCGCGCCGAGCGGGTCGAACTCGACGGGCAGCGCGTAGGTGCCCCAGGTCGTCGCGTCGGCGCCGTGCACGAGAGCGGCCATGGAGCACGGCGGTGCGTTGCGCAGCGCGACGAGCATCGTCTCGCCGAGGCGCGGCGCCCGGTCGGCGGTGAGCTTCGGAGCGACGACGCCGATCGAGTTCGAGAGCAGGCTCATCGCGATGCCGATCGGGTCCGGCTGTCCGGTCGGCGCGGCGGGGTTGCCGAGTCCGGCGACGAGCGCGGTGCCGAAGCCGAGCTCGGCGTCGAAGTCGAGACCGAAGGGCTGACTGCCGAGATCGTGGCCGTGGACGCGGAACTCGATCACCAGGTTCTGGCCGCCGGTGGTGCTCGCGACGAAGGGCTGCGCGAACGCGATCACGTGGTCGAACACGTTGGCCTGGGGGACCTGCCCCATGACGCCCGGGAAGCGCACGCGCGTGCGCGGCAGCACGATCGTCGGCTCGCCGTCGTAGTTGCGGTCGAACTCGGGCACGACGGCGAGGGGCGCGCGGAGCGTGTGGCCCATGCGGATCTCGAGGTCGACCTCGAAGCTCGGCGCGGTGACGCTCGCGTCGTCGCGTCGCAGCGCGACGCCGTCGATGCGCACGCCGTTCTGGACGGCCGAGCCGTCGAGGATCTGCAGCACGCGGCAGGGCGTCGACGCGAGCGGGAGCGGGGTGTGGTTGTTCGCGAAACGGCCCGCCGCGCTGGTCGGGAACTGGAAGCCCTGCGATGGATCGAGACCATGCCCGTCGCACGCGGCGCCGAAGCTCTCCCAGGCGCCGTCCTGCCGCAGGCCACCGCGGTTCGCGTGGCAGACGAGCGCGAAGGGCAGCGCATCGTGCAGGAGGTTGCGGTTGCGCACGCGGAGTTCGTAGGGCCCCGCTCCGGCCACGGTGAAGACCACGCGCTCGTACAGGTTGCGCGGGCTCTCGGCGGCCGCGACGACGCGGCCGCTCCCGTCGACGACGAGCAGATCGAGGTCGTCGATCGCGTTGCTCGCCGCATCGACGCGATTCCAGACCAACGTGGCGACACGGCTCTCGCCGGGGCTGCCGTCCTCGAGGGGCACGACGAAGTCCGGGCTCGCGGTGCGTGCGCGACCGCGCACGCGCAGACCGGTCCGCAGCGCATCGACCGCGAAGTCCGCGCGCAGGAAGCCGAGGCCGAAGTCGTAGCGATTCGATGCCGGGTTGGCGCTCGCGATGTCGAGCGTGC
Organism: Planctomycetota bacterium; assembly: GCA_020848735.1. Classification (GTDB taxonomy): domain Bacteria; phylum Planctomycetota; class UBA1135; order UBA1135; family UBA2386; genus JACRLW01. The sequence goes on from JADLHO010000040.1 coordinate 17,958, forward strand.
TGCCGAGCAGCAGCGCCTTGGTCTCGAGCGCATCGAGCGTCGGCACCGCGCCGCGCAGGATCAACGCCGTGCCCGCGACGATCGGCGCGGCGAAGCTCGTCCCGTTCTGCACGGGGCTCTCACCGCCGGGTGAGTCGCGCCAGGGCGTGCGCAGTCCGACGCCGACGGTGCAGAGATCCGGCCAGGTGCGCAGCGGATCGAGTGCCAGGGGACCGTTCGTCGAGGATGGCCAGACGACGTGCGAGTCCGCGAGCACGGCGCCGACCGAGAGGCCGTTCGTGAAGCCCGCGGACAGGGCCGCGGGATTCGGGAGCTGACCGGCGTTCCCGCTCGCTCCGATGACGAGCACGTCGAAGAAGTGCGCGAGTTCGTCGAGCGTGCGCTGCGTGACGTGGATCGGATTGGGCTGCCCTTCCCACGAGAAGTTCGCGACGCCGAGCGCATCGCTCAGGCGTCGGCGCGCGACCTCGTCGATCGCGAGCACGAGGTCGCCGTCGCGGTACGAGGTGCTGGTGCCCCGCGTGATCTTCAGACTCACCACGTGCGCCTCGGGAGCGAAGCCGTCGTCACCGTCGGGACCGGGGATCCAATCGCGGCCGAGCGCGATGCCCGAGATCGCGGTGCCGTGACCGCTCTGATCCTCGCGATCGTTCGGATCGGGCGTGCCCGACAGCGCGGCGCGGACGCGGGTGCCGTCGCGGCCCGGACCGAGATCGAACGCCGGGTGCGGCCGGCCGGTCGCGGCACAGCGCGCGTCGATGCCGGTGTCGAGCAAGGCGAGTCCGGCGCCGTGTCCGCGGTAGCCGGACGTCGTCGCCTGCACCAGGTCGACGGCGTGGTTGTTCGCGTTGGTCGCGGTGCGCAGGCAGGGGGCGTGGCTGGTCTCGAGCGCGAGGTCCGCGCTCGCGAAGCGCGCGCGCAGCGTCTCCACGGCTGCCGGCGGCACGCTCGCGATGCACACCCCGAAGACCGTCGAGCGGCGGACTTCGGTCCCGCCGAGAGCCCGCAGTTCGACGGCCAGCCGGTCGAGCTCCGCGGCGTGGAGTCCCTCGAGCGCGCCCAGGGCGGCGGCGAAGGCCGTCTCGTCGCGCGCGAGCACGGCGTCGCGGACCGCTTCGAGGCGCCCGCGCCGTTCGGCCGCGATGCGGTCCGTCCCCGCGATGAGGCAGCTCACCGGCGCGACGGACGCATCCAGACCGTCAGCCCCCTGCGGCACGGCGGCGATCGCGTGGCAGGCGAGCGTCATCGACACGAGCAGGAGACGCGACGCGAGCACCGGGGCGAAGTCTAGTCCGCGTCGCCCGCGCCGATCGGGAGGCAGGGCGACCGCATGGACCCACCTGCGAATGAAGCCTGACCCGGCCCGTAGGGCGGCCCCGCCCGCCGGACGCCTCCGCTCGACGACATGGTCGTCAGGGTCGTCCCGGCGGAGATCCGGTCCGCGCACGGTGCGCGGCCGGGGGATGCGGACGCGTCCCGAAGCGGGATCGAGAACCTCGCAGGCGAGCGATGCCAGGAGCCCCATCGAGCATGTCGGGACCGGTGTTATCTTCCCCGTCCGCCGGCCGCCCGAACGAGGCGGTCCGCCCTCGCCGCCCCTCGATGTCCCTCTCGCCGGAAGTCGCCTTCGAGCGCTATCGAGATCGGGTCCTCTCCGTCATCTACCTGCGGATGGGTCCCGATCTCCGCGCCCGGATGGACCCCGAAGACGTGTTGCAGGAGGTCGCCATCGAGGCGATCAACTCCTGGCACACGCTCTCGGACCCGGCCAATGCGGGGGCCTGGCTCGTCACGCTCGCCCGCCGCAAGGTCGCACGCATCCTGCGCGATCAGGTCGGCGTGGCGGCGCGCGACCCGCGGCGTGAGCGCGACATCAAGACCGACTTCCCGGTCGCGGATCGCCGCTCGGGTCCGGTCACCATCGCGGATCGGAAGGACCGACTCACGCTGCTCGAGGCCGCGCTCACGAGGCTCTCCGACGACCATCGCGAGGTCATCATGCTCGCGCGCATCGAGGGTCTCGCGGCCAAGGACATCGCGGAGCGGATGGGGCGCTCGGAGAACGCGGTCCACCTCCTGCTGAGCCGCGCGCTCAAGCGTCTCGCCCAAGAGTTGAACCTGTGAGGGACGACGAGTTCGAGCTCGGGGCGCCCCACGGCCAGGGTGGGACGGACCAGGGGAGGGCGGGGGACGGCGGGACGGCGGATGCCGATCAGCACCCCTCGCGCGTCGACGAACGCATGGCGACGCTGCTCTCGGGCTCGTCGCAGTCCGTGAACGCGCTGAAGCGCGTGATCGCCGAGGAGAGCGCCGGCGGCGATGCCGCGGAGTCGGACGATCTGCTCGCGCGCGTCAACGCACTCGAGTTCCTCGACAACTGCGTCGGTGAGCTCGGGAGCGACCTGCCCGAGCGCCTGGGCAACTACCGCATCGTCGGCGTGCTCGGCCGCGGCGGCATGGGCACGGTCTTCGAGGCCTTCGACGACACGCTCGAACGCGTCGTCGCATTGAAGGTGCTCGCCCCGGGGCTCAGCGCCGATCCGCGCATGCGGAAGCGCTTCCGCACCGAGGCGCGTGCGAGTGCGACGCTGCACCACCAGCACATCGTGCCGATCTACGGCTTCGGCGAGGCCGGTGGACTCCTCTTCTTCGCGATGGAACGCGTCGACGGGATCAGCCTCGACAAGCACATCGCCGGCGCACGTCGTGAGCGACGCCCCCTGATGGATGCGCGTGAGGCGGCGCGGCGCTTCGCCGGTGTCGCGGATGCGCTCGCCCATGCGCATCGCCGTGGGATCCTGCACCGCGATGTGAAGCCCGGGAACATCCTCGTGCATCCCGATGGCTCGCTCGCGCTCGCGGACTTCGGTCTCTCGAAGATCTCCGGCGACCAATCGCTGAGCGTCTCCCAGCATGGAGGCTTCCTCGGCACCTTGCACTACGCCGCGCCGGAGCAGGCGCGGGCACGGCCGGTGACCGAGGCCAGCGATCTCTACAGCCTGGGCGTCACGCTCTACGAGACGATCACCGGCCGCCTGCCGCTCGACGGCCAGACGACCGAGGCGATGCTCAACGCCCTGCTGCACGGCGAGCACCTCCCGCTGCGGCGCGTGTTGCCGAAGGCGCCGCGCGACCTCGAGCTCGTGCTCGACAAGCTGCTCAGCAAGGAACCGGAGGATCGCTACACCGACGGCGAGGTCCTCGCCCGCGACCTGCAGCGCTTCGCGGACGACGAGCCGGTGACGGTGCGCCGCCGCTCGATGTTCACGCGGGCCTGGCGCCTCGCGCGCAAGCACCGCGCCCTGAGCTCCGCGATCGCCATCGCCGCCGCCTTGCTGCTGGTGCTGCTCGTGCTCTCGTGGCAGATGGTCTCGCGCGAACAGGCCGCGAAGCAGACGCGGCACGACAACCACATCGCACAGGCGATCACCGCGGCGGAGACGGAGCTCGGCGCGCTCGACGGCCCGTCCGAACTGATCGCCGCGCTCACGGGCGAGCCGTCGGGCGCGGGTGCCGGGAGCGAGGTGCTCACCTGGCTCGAACGCGCGAGCCGTGAGCTGCCCGAGAGCCCCCGCGTGCGCGCGATCCGCGCGGCGTTCGAGACCGACCCGCTGCCCGAGGCCACCGAGGCGCTGCGGCAGGGTCGCGGTCACGTCGCCCTCGGCATGCTCGACGCGCGCATCGCGGTCCGCGAGGACGCCGGCTCCTTCTCCGGCAGCGATCCGGTCGTCTGGCTCGAGCTCTACCGCCTGTACTTCGCGCGGGCGATCGCGAAGCTCACCTCCTCGGTGGGGGACACCGACTCCGCGGTGCGCGACGTCCTGCGCGCCTCGGTGCGTCGCCCCGGCGCGTTCGCGCCCGCGATGCTCGGCGTCTTGCTCGACTGGCGCCCGGAGCGCGGCGTGCCGACGCTGGTGCAGCACCTCGATCGCCTGCTCGAGAAGGCGCAGCAGGGCGAGGCGAGGCGCAGCGTCGCGAGACTCCTGCGGGTCGTCGCCGCACCGTCGCGCAGCCCCGCGGCGCATCTCCTCGACTTCGAACTGGCGCCGGCGCTCCGTCACGAGTTGCTGACGCTCGCCAACCGCTACGACGAGGGCGCGGAGCCCCGTCGCGTCGGCGGCGACGCCGCGGCGGCCGCCACGACCACCGAGGCCGGTGCGCTCGAGGCCGCGCTCGCCCAGGCCGCCGGGCGTGCCGCACGCAGCTTCGCGAACGAGGCCGAGCGCAGCGACGCGTTGACCCTCCTGCTGGGGGCACTCGACACCGAGGTCGCCCCGCGCTCGCCGCTGCAGTCCTGGCGCGTCGTGCATGCCTTCCTCGCCGACTCGCCCAATGCCGCGAGGCGCATCGACGAGCTCGGTCTGCCGAACGCGATCGTGCTGCGCGGCCTCGCGGATGCGCTCGAACTCGACCTGCCGCCCGACGTCTTCGCGCGCCTCGACGAGGCGGTGAAGCAGGCGACCGCGCTCGGCGTCACCGGCCCGCGCGTGCTCGCCATCCGGGCGCGTTTCGCGGATCGCACCGGAGACGCCGCGACCGCGTTGCTCGCCGCCGAGGACTGGACCCGCGCCGAGCCCGACGATCCCGAGGCCTGGCTCGCGCGCCTGCGCGCGCGTCTCCTCGCCGGCAACGAGCTCGACTGGGCGGCCTTCGACGGCGCCCGCGTGATCCAGCTCGCGCTCGACGGCGACGTCGCGCGTCGCCGCGTGCACGCCGAATTCCTCGCGGCGTTGGGCCGTGCCGAGGCGCGCCGGAACGCGCCGGCGGCGGAGAGCCTGCGCGCGCTGGCGAAGAAGTTCGAGGGCGAAGGCCCGTGAGCAGCGCTCCCACCCGTCATCCGACCCCCATGCACCCTCTCCCGGGGAACCCGACAGGGCTCCCGGCGCGAGCGGCCACTGCGCGAGCCGTGCACCGACTCCCTGCGTTCGTCGCGTTCGTCCTCGGCGCCTGGATCGCCGCCCTGAGCGGCTGCGGGGATGGCGAGGCCCCGCGTCCCGATGCCAGCGAGGTGCCGGCGCAAAGCCAGCGCTCCCCCGAGTCGCAGATCGATCCTTCGCCGCAGCAGATCGCGCGCATCTTCCGGGGAGAGGAGCCGGCCTCGGCCCACAAGGGGATCCTCAAGGACGGGGTCGCCGGCCGCGTGCTCGATCCCGACGGCAGACCGCTGGCCGGCGCCGAGGTGATCCTGCTGCGCTACCTCAGCCCGTGGCCCGAGGAGCGCGCCGCGGAGGTCGCCCACGTGTTCAGCGGCAAGGACGGCAGCTTCCGGTTCGCCGCGACCCGGGACGAGGACCTCGCGCTGGAGGTCGTGCACACCGGCATGGCGCGCGAGCGCGTCGTCGCCCCCAAGGCGCTGGAGAGCGTCGACATCCGTCTCGCCCCCGGCTTCGAGGTCAGCGGTGTGGTGCGTTTCGCGAGCGCGGGGCAGATCGCATTGCGCGGCGTGCCGGTCTATCTCGAGCCCGGGACCTGGGGCACGCGGCGCGCGGTCGAGACCCTCACCGACGACCACGGTCGCTTCCTCTTCTCCAATGTGCCTGCCGGCGCGGCGCGGCTCACGGTGCGTGCGCTCGGGCTGGCGCCTGCGACGGTCAGCTCGGTCAACGTCGGCGGTGGACCGATCAGCGTGTCGCCGCACTTCCCGGGCAGCGCGCTGCGCGGGATCGTCCGCCGCGCGCACAACGGCGAGCCCCTCGCGGGTGCGGAGGTGCGCCTCTACCCGAGCACCGCCTGGAACAAGCTGCTCTACGCACCCGCCCTCACGACGACGAGCGCCGAGGGAGTCTTCGTGCTCGCGGCACTCGCCCCGGGCCCGGCCTTCCTCGTCGTCTCGCATCCCGAACACACGACTTTGTCGCGGCCGATCGCGGTGGCCGATGGGCAGCCGTCGCAGGACATCGAACTCGGACGGCGCTCGACCCTGCGCGTGAAGCTGAGCGGCGCGCTCGACGGACGCATCGCGCTGCGGCTCGCGTCGGCATCGGGCGAGATGCACCGCGCGCGGGCGGACGAATCGGGGCGGGTCGTGTTCGAGCAGAGCGTCGGCGCCGGTCCGGCCACGCTCGAGGTGATCGACGGCATCGGCGCGTTCGCGGCGTCCTCCGCGCGGTCGATGGATGTCTCGATCGACGAGTCCGGCGATACGACCCTGGAGCTCGAACTGGTCGCGCCCACGGTGATCGCCGGCCGGGTCGTCGACGACACGGGTCAACCCTTGGCGGGCGTCCTGTTGGCCACACCTCGCCATCGATTGCAGCCGCGCAACCCCGAGAGCTGGTACGCCGCGACGGGCGAGGATGGCCGCTTCGAGCTCCGCGGGCTGCCGCCGGGGCGTTCCTTCCTGCGGCTCTCGCGCGAGGGCTTCGCGGCGCGGATGGTCGAGGCCACGGTCAGTGCCGCAGGCTCGCGGGTCGAGCTCGGCGATGTCGCGTTGGAGCGTCCCGGCACGATCCGCGGCGTGGTCCTGCAGGAGGGCAGCGGCTTCGCGGGCGCCAACGTCTTCGCCTCGCGCGAGGGGGACACGGCCGTCAACGCGGTCTCGGGTCGCGACGGCAGCTTCGCCCTGCACGGCCTCGCGGCCGGTCGCTATCGCGTGATGGCGCGCAGCGGCTCGTCCCCCGTGCAGGTCTACGAGGCGCTGGTCGCGGTCGAGGCCGGCCGCGAGACCACGGGGATCGAGCTGACCCTCTCGCCGGGTCGACGCGTGCGTGGCCAAGTCACGGGCAACTCCGGCGTGCCGGTGCCGGATGCGACGATCTGCGTCGTGGGTGCCACGGCCGCGATCGCGTCGACCGATCAGAACGGCACCTTCGACATGGAGGTGCCGCAGGGGGAGGTCGAGCTGCAGGCCTTCTCCTCCGACTTCCGCTCGACGGCCACCGAGGTGATCGGGCCGAACATGAGTTCGATCACCATCCGCCTGCCCTTCGTGACGCTCGGTGGACTCGACGCGCGCGTCAGCGCGGCGCTGCGCGGCCGGCTCCCGGCGCGGGTGATCCTCGGGGTCACGCCGCTCGACATGGCGGCCGACGGCGACCCGATCGTGCGGCGGCTGCGCAGCAAGCGCGTGCTCGTCGATCTCTCGCCGAGTGGTCGGCTCATGGCCGATCAGCTGCCGGCAGGACGCGCGCGTCTCGAGATCATCGCGCCGGGACTCGGGCTCTGGCGCACCGAGGTCGAGGTGCCGTCCGGGTCGCGGCTCGATCTCGGCGCGCTCCGCCTCGAGTCGGGTGCCGAGCTGCGTGGGCGCATCACCGATGCCGAAGGCAAACCGGTCGTCGGTGCGATCGTCCATCTCGGTGAGATCGAAGACCTCGCGCTCGACCTGGCGCAGCAGAACCGCAGCGATGCCGACGGTCGCTTCGTCCTGCGCGGCATCACGCCCATCGGCAAGCGCATCGTGGTCGCCGCACAGGGCTACACCACCGTCGTCCGTGACCTCGTGTTGCCCGACGATCTCCTGCGCCGCGAGCCCTATGCCGTGCAGCTCCAGCCGAGCTCCATCGTGCACGTTCAGCTCGTCGCGGGTGGCGCGCCGGCGGCCGTCTTCCGCGTGATCGCGCTCTACCACGAGGACAGCTTCATCGGCACCCGCACGACGGACGTCGACGGCAGCCTGAGCTTCGTCGCCGACCGACCCGGTCGCTACCGCATCGGCATCTTCGGCGAACCCGACAGCCGGTCCGTCGACGTGCAGATCGGCGAGACGGCCGCGCGCCACGCGATCGAGCTGAAGCTCGACGGCTGATTCCGCCGCGCGCTCAGGGGTTGAAGCGCACGACCACGCCGCGGTCGCGCCAGAGCGTCGCACTCGTCGCGGCGAGCGAGCCCGCATAGAGATAGGCACAGCGCGGCGGAACGCGCGGCGCGTCGGGCATCACCGCGTCGCGTCGCTCGGAGACGACGATCGGGAGACCCGGCACCCCGGGCGCGAGTGCGAGCGCCTGCGTGTAGAAGCGGACCCCTTCCAGAGCGGCGAGGTGCGCGAGGTTCGTCCAGCGCAGCGGGATCGAGCCCTGCGGGTTCGCGGTGCCGAGCGGAACGTTCAGCGTCGGCAGCACCCAGAGCGTCGAGCAGAGGCCCGGGATCTGGAGCTGCTGGTCGGCGAAGCCGAGGTTGAGGACGACGGGCTGCGCGGGATCGACGTAGTCGACGCGCGCACCGATCCGCATCCCGAAGCCCGGGTTGGCGGCACCCCAGTTCTCCAGGTGGATCGCGTGGGTCATCTCGAGCGGCTGCGTCGCCGCGAGGCAGCCGAAGCCGGTGGCGCGGCCGTACTCCGAGAGGAAGCCGGCGGTGGTGCCGAGCTCGGCGTCGACGTCGGGACTGCCGGCGGCCGCGACGTTCTCCATCAGCAGTTCGAAGGCGAGGGCTCGCGCGCCGCCGTAGGGGAAGGGCGCGTCGAGCGGCAGCACGAGCTCGAAGGGCATCGGGCGCGCGTTCGCGGGGGCGGACCAGTCCGGTGTGTTCACGGTCCGCCGCGCGAAGGCGATGGTCGGGGGCTGGAACCAGTTCGCGGCGAAGGTCCCGCCGACGGCGCCGAAGTCGGCGTCCCCCAAGCGGATCGTGAGGTCCAACGCGCGCGGGCCGCCGAAGACCGCGGTCCGCTCGGCATCGCGACGGAAGGCCACGCTGACGAGCGTCGCGGCGTGGCCGGTCTGCGAGTCGTCGATCTGCTGGAAGCGCGCGTAGGCCGGGTTGAAGAGAGCGAAGTGGCTCGCATCGCCCTCGCGCGCGTCGAGGCCGCGCGGCGACGTGAAGGACTGCGTCGCGGCGGCCGACGGCAGCGCGAGTGCGGCGAGCAGGAGACCAAGGAACGGTCGCGACATCGAGGCGTCGAGCATAGCCCGGCGGCGTTCCGCACTTGCCCGGGCCGCAGCCCGTCGCAGAATCGCCGCCGTGACGAACTTCGCCCTTCCGTCGCTGCGCAAGCCGCGTCTCGTCCTCGCATTCGCGGGCGCGCTCGCGCTCGCAGCGTGTCAATCGTCTCGGGCCGAGCCGCGCTTCGTGCCCGCGGAGCGTGCGCTCGGTCCCTATTCGGGATCGGTCGCGAGCGGCGGCTTCGTCTTCGCCTCCGGCAAGGTCGGCGCCGACCGTGCGAGCTTCGCGAGCGAGGTCGCGTCGGCGATCGACGCGGTCGAGCGCGAGCTCGTCGCCCACGGCGCCACGCTGCGCGACGTGGTGAGCGTGACCGTGCACCTCACCGACATCGCCGACTACGCGGCGTTCAACGCCGCCTATGGCGCGCGCTTCGCGGCGCCGCATCCCGCGCGCACCTGCGTCGCCGTCGCCGCGTTGCCCGGCGGCGCACGGGTCGAGATCACCGCGATCGCCCGTGCGGGTGGCCCGCGATGAGGGTCGACGTGCGCGCGCTGGTCGCCCGGCTCCTCGACGAGCTTCCGATCGTCGACGTGCACACGCACCTCTACGACCCGGCGATGGGAGAGCTGCTGCTCGCCGGGCCCGACGAGCTGCTCACGTACCACTACCACGTCGCCGAGCTCTTCCGCGCGCGACCGGATCTCGATCCCGAGGCCTTCTTCGCGATGCCGCGCGAGGTGCGGGCCGACCTCGTGTGGCGTGAGCTCTTCGTGAAGCGCAGCCCGCTCTCCGAACCGGGGCGGGGACTCGTCACGCTCTGGCGCGCCTTCGGTCTCGACCCGGGCGCGGGCGATCTGCGCGAGGCGCGCGCGTGCTTCGCCGAGCGTCTGCGTGACCCGCGCGCACACGTCGACGACGTGCTCGCGCGTGCGCGTGTGCGCGAGGTCTGCATGACCAACGACCCGCTCGACCCGCGCGAGCGGGCCTGCTGGGAACGGGGCTTCCCGCGCGACCCGCGCTTCGTCGCGGCGCTCCGTCTCGACTCGGCGATCATGGACTGGCCGCGTGCCGTCCCCGCGCTCCGCGCGTTGGGCTGCGACGTGGAGGACGGGCTCTCCGCGCGCAGCATCGACGCCCTGCGCCGCTACCTCGTCGCCTGGCACGGGCGTTTCGACGCGCGCTACATGGCGGTCAGCCTGCCGCCGGAGATCGGCTATCCCGACGGCGGGCAGAAGACCTGGCTCGCACTCCTCGAGCGGGCCGTCCTGCCCGCAGCGGAGGAACTCGGCACCCCGCTCGCGCTGATGATCGGCGTGCGTCGTCAGGTCAATCCTCGCCTGCGGCTCGCGGGCGACAGCGTCGGCGTCCCGGACGTGGAGTCCATCGAGCGCCTCGCGCACGCGTTTCCGCGCGTGCGCTTCCTCGTCACCCTGCTCTCGCGTGAGGGCCAGCACGCGCTGTGCGTCGCGGCCCGGAAGTTCGCGAACCTCGAGCCCTTCGGCTGCTGGTGGTTCGTGAACGTGCCGAGCGTCGCCCGCGAGATCACCGCGATGCGCCTCGATCTCCTCGGCCCGAACTTCGTCCCGCAGCACTCCGACGCCCGCGTGCTCGAGCAGCTCCTCTCGAAGTGGGAGCGCTCACGCCGCTGGCTCGCCGAGGTGCTCGGCGATCAGTACGCGGACCTCGCCGCAGCCGGTGGCGTGGTCGACGAGGCGCGCGTGCGCCGCGACCTCATCGCGATGCTCGGCCGCGGCTTCGCGCGCTGACGGGCGCCGGTGGTCAGCCGCGCCCGTTCGGGTGGCAGCGATAGCACTCCGGCGACGACCACGTGTAGCCGTTGACGTTGCGGTGCTCGGCGTCGGCCTCGCTCTGCCGGTGCTCATGGCAGTGCGTGCACGAGAAGGCCGCGTAGCTCTGCGGGTTCGTGTGGCACTCGTTGCAGGAGAGCCCGCGGTGCGCGCCGCTCGTGATCGGGAAGCGGTGGTTGAAGGTCGCCCCGGACCAGCGCACGGTCGTATGGCACGCGGTGCAATCGCGCGGGAAGGCCGCGGCGACGTGGTTCGGGTCGGTCGTGCCGTTGTAGTCGTCGAGATGGCACGAGTCGCAGGCCGTGATCAGGCCGGTGTAGACCCCGCTCGTGCCGTGGCAGTCCTGACACCGGCGACCCGCATGTCCGTTCGTGAGCGGGAAGCCCTGCGGGTGGTCGAAGCGCGCTCCGCCCCACGTGGCCGTGGTGTGGCACTGCAGGCAGTCGAGGGGGAAGCCGCCGTTGACGTGGTGGGGATTGGTCACCCGGTCGTAGTCGTCGCGATGACAGCTCGCGCAATCGGTCGACAGTCCGCCGAAGGACCCCGAGCTGCCGTGGCACTCCGAGCAGTTGCGGCCGGCATGTCCCCCGGTCAGCGCGAAGCTCGACGGGTGATCGAAGCGCCCGCCGTCCCAGGTGGCGGTCGAGTGGCACCGCGTGCAGTCGAGCGAGAAGCCGGCGGCGCGATGGTTGGGGTCCGTCGTGCGGTCGTAATCGTCCGTGTGGCAGCTCGCGCAGTCCGTCGAGAGGCCGGTGAAGGAACCGCTCGTGCCATGGCAGTCCGCGCAGCGATGGCCGGCGTGTCCGGCGCTCAGCGGGAAGCTCGATGGATGATCGAAGCGCGCGCGCTGGAACACGATCGGCACGTGGCAGCGCTGGCACTCGTTCGTCCAACCCAAGGTCGCATGATCGGGGTTGGTCGCGCGGACGAGATCGTCGCGATGACAGCTCGCGCAGTCCGGGTCGAGCCCGCTGAAGCTGCCGAGCTCCGCTCCGGGATGACACGCGAAGCACCCGACGACGGCGTGTGCGCCGACGAGCGGGAAGCGCGTGGAGGCGTGCTCACGGATCGCCTCGCGCGGCAACCAGGTGGTCTCGCCATGGCAGGCATCGCAACGCGCGCCGAGGGCGCTGCGGTGCGGGTCGACATGGCAGCCCGCGCAGCCGCGCGCGGAGTAGACCTGGACCGGTCCACGATCGTTGTGGCAGCGCAGACACTCGGCCTGCGCATGGGCCCCGTCGAGGACCACGCCGGTCTCCTTGCCGTGATCGAACCGGAAGTCCGGACGGATCGAGTGCCATCCGTCGCCGAGGTGACAGAGACGGCAGTCGGCCGGGAACGAATCGTGGGGGACCACCGGTCCGCGGCGCTGGTCCCAGTCCTGCGGTGCGACGAGTGCACCGCAGGCGACCCAGAGCGCGAGTCCCAGCGCGAGGAGGAGCGTCTGCACCGAACGGCGTCGCGGTCCGCGGCGCGAGTCGAGAATGCGGTTCGTCACGTCACAACCTCCGCTGGACGAAGATCCCGAACAGGTAGCCGTCCTGGTCGTCGCCCAGGACCAGTTCAGCGTCGACGAGCGCGTTCCAATCGCCGCCGAGATCGAAGTCGAGGTCGAAGCCCGCGCGCCAGAGCTGGAAGCTCTCGTCGCCGGTGACCAGACCGTTGCTCTCCCAGGAGCTCCACTCCGTGCGGAGACCGAGCAGGCCCCAGTCGAAGCTCCGGCTCGCCCGCACCCGCGCGCCCGGGCCCGATTGCCAGGCGCCGTCGCTGAGGAACACGGCCGCGCCCAGATCGAAGCCGCTGCCCAGGGCATCGCGCAGATCGGCACCCAGCTCACCGCTGGTGCCGTCGCGATCCTGGTCGCGCCAATGGTCGACGCGCGCGGTCAGCCGCAGCGAGTCGTCGATCCGCCAGCCGACGCGCGGCGAGATGCGTTCGACGTGGCCGTTGCGGATGAGCTCCTCGGGGAGGAAGGCCCAGTCCTCGCGCAGGAGCTGTGGCCAGCGATGCGTCGACGTGTGCAGACCGAAGTCGAGCACGTCGCTCGCGCGCCAGGTCGTCGAGAGCCAGGCCTTGGTGACCTCGAGCGTGCTCGACTCGAGGTCGTCGCTCCCGGTGTAGAGGTCGAGCTCGAGGGCGCCGTCGAAGCGCAGGCGATCGGTCGGGCTCCAATCGAATCGCGAGAACCACAGGTCGCGGTCGGCCTCGCCCGTGTGCCAGGTCTTCTGGATGCCGAGCGTCGCGGACGCGCGCGCGTCGCCTTCGGCCTGCCAGCGCGCGAAGAGGTGGGTGCCGAAGTCGTCACCCGTGTTGCGGCTGGGGAAGGGCAAGGGCACGAGTCCGACGCCGAGTCCCACCGCCCATTGCCTGTCGAGACGGCGCATCACCTCGACGCCGTCGAGCAATCCGACCTGCGGCGCGTTCGGGGAGACGAAGCGACCGAGCTGCACGCGCCACGGTTCGAGTTCATCGTCGCCGAAGGCGTAGCTGAGCTGATCGAGGCGGGCGCGGTTCGAGGTCTCGCCGTCGTTGCCGAACGGGTCGATCGCGCGGTGGGTGAGTTCGCCGTCGAAGGCGAGACGGCCGCCCTCGCCGAACGGATTCTCCAGCTCGAGCCGCGCGCCGAGCCGCGCGCGCATGGTGTCGACGCTGCCGCCCTCGAGATCGTCGTGCGTGCCGAGGAGCTGGGCGAAGACTCGGCCGTGAAGGGTCCGCGGCCGCGACGAAGGTCCGCCGCCGAAGGCCGGGGCGAGCAGGGGCTCGTCGGGATCGCCCGCACCCGGTGCCGACCACGGCGGATGCGCGGGATTCCCCGGTGCGCGCACCGGAGCTCGCGGTTCACGCCGGCGACCCGTCCCGCGGGCGAAGACCTCGCCCGGGGTCCCGATCGGCGGCATCGTCGCGCCGAGCGGTGCCTCGGCGCGTGCGCTGCGGCTCGCGACCTCGCGCACGAGGGCGCGAACCGGGGCCTGACCGGCAGGGCGGAGTTCGACCTCGTCGCCCGCGGCGATGCCCTGTGCGCTGCCGGCGTCCAGATAGACGCTGCGCCCGGAGACCGCGGTCACGCTCACCGGCACGCTCTGCTCCGACTGCGCGATCAGGCCCGGAGGCGCGAGCAGGGCGAGACCGGCAGCGAACGCGCCGGGCAGGAGATGGGGTCGCCGATTCATCGCCGGATCTCCTTGCCGCCGTGGCAGTCGGTGCACAGCACTCCGAGCGGTCGCCAGCGCACCACGCGCGCGCCGTCCGCGAGCACCTGTTCGGTGTGGCACGCCGAGCAGCTCAGCTTCGCGTGCGCCTGGTCGAGAGGGAATCGTGTGTCGCGCGCGTGATCGAAGCGCAGCGCGGCGAAGTCCCGGGACTCGTCGTGGCAACGCGCGCAGTCGGTGAGCGCCGGGTTCCCACGCGCGAACTGTCCGCGGTGGACGTCGGCGTGGCATTCGGCGCAGCGCCGCGCGGCGGTCCCGAGCGTGCGTCCCCTGGCGTCGGGTCGCTCGTTCCGCCCGTGGCAGTCGCTGCACGCGGTGCGCGCGTGCTTGCCGAGCAAGGCGTGACCGGTCCACAGCGCGTGATCGAAGTCGGATCTCACGGACGCGAAGGACGCCGCGTCGTGACACCGTGCACAGCCGGAACGCCCTTCGACCACGCGCGGCTTCGTCGCGAGATCGAACTGCCCGCCGTGAGGGTCGGTGTGACAGGCCGCGCAATCCTGCGGAGTTCCGACGAAGCGCCGGGGTGCCTCGTCGGTCTTCGTGTGGCACGCATGGCAGGGTGTCGCGCGGTGTGCGCCCTCGAGCCGGAAGGCGGCCTTGCCGTGCTCGTCCACGTCGTAGCGCGGCGGCACGAACGACGTCTCGGCGTGGCAACGCAGGCAATCGCCGGCTCGTCCTGCCGTGGCGAATTGCGCACCGTGCGGGTCCGCATGGCAGGACGCGCAGTCGTTCGCGCTCCGAGCCGGGTAGCGCGCGGCGAACGCACGCTCCGGGGCGTGGCAGGCCTCGCACGCGAGCCCTGCATGCGGCGCCACCAGCGGAAGGCCGACGCGGGCGTGCAACACGTCGTCGATCCGCGCGTCCGGGCGTCGGAACCGCGGCGCGTCGGCGTCATGGCAGAGCGCGCACGCCGCGTCCCCCGCGAGTGCGCGCAGCTCGGCGACGGTCGTCGACATCGCCGGTGTGTGCGGCGAGGCGTGACACTCCGTGCAGCGCGTGAGCAGGCTCGCGCGGGCGGCCGGCGTGGCCGCGGCACCGCGCGTGGCCCGCTCCGGCGTGTGGCAGCCGGTGCAGGCCGCGACCGCATGGCGACCGACGAGTTCGACGCCGAGTGCACGGTGTTCGTCGACCCGAAACGGCGTGCCCGCGAACGCGCGCGTGTCGTGGCACCGGGCGCAGTCGCCGGCATTCGCGAGCGGCAGGGCGCCGCCGTCCGGCTCATGGGCCGGGGCGTGGCAGCCGCCGCAATCCTCCATCACCGCGCGACCGGCCATCCGCTCGGTGTGCAGCCGCTCGGCGCGCTCCGGGGCGTGGCAACTCGTGCAGGTGCTGCGGGCGTGCGCGCCCGTGAGCACGACCCCGATCGCCGCGTGCTCCGCGACGTCGAACTCCGCGCCGGCGAACGCGCGCGTGTCGTGGCAGCGCGCGCAGTCGGTGGCCGCCGCGAGTGCGAGTCGCTCCCCGCTGCGGTCCGCGCCGTGGGCATCGCCGTGACACGCTACGCAGGCGCGCGGTTCCGGGTCGGTGCCCCGCAGCCGATCGATGGCGAACTCCCCGCCCTGACCGTCGACCTTCGGAGCATGACACCTCGCGCAGGCGAGCTCGGCGTGAGCGCCGTCGACCACGAATCGCCGGTGCCGGAACTCGCCGACGCGATCGAAGGCGATCGCCTGGCCGTGGCACGACGCACAATCCGCCCCGAGCTCCCCGCGATGCGGGTCCTCGTGACAGGACGTGCAGGTCTGCTCCAGGCCGAGGAATCGCCGTTCGCCCGCCGCGAGCACCTCGCGTTCGGCATGGGGATGACAGTCCTGACACTGCAGGGCGAGATGTGCGCCCGTCAGGCCGAAGCCCGCGACGTGGGAATGGTCGTATCGCCGCAGGTCCTCGACGCCGGCGAGCGCGAACACGCGCGCGTCGACCAGCGCGGTCGCCGCACCGTGGTGTTCGACGTGGCAGCGATCGCAGCGCGCGGCCTCGTCGATCGTCCCGTGCAGTCCGCGCCGCTCAGAACGCTGTGCCGCGATCGCCTCGTGGCAGGTCTCGCAGGCGCTGGCCAGCGAACCCGTGCCGCCCTGCCCGTGGCAGGCGACGCAGCCCTCGCCGCCCTGCAGCTCGTCGAGCCTTGCGTGCACGGGGTGCAAGGGTCCGGGACTCGTGCGGGACTCGGCCTCCCAGAGCGTGACGACGCCGATCGCGGCCAGGGTCACCACGGCGAGTGCGGTCTTCACCAGCTTCATCGCGGACGCTCCTCGCTGCCGACGAAGGGCAGCACGGACCAATCGAGCTCCGCGTAGCGCAACGCCGTGACGACGTGGAGGATCGTGAGCAGCACGATCAGGAGGGCGAGCCAGCGGTGCAGGTAGCGCCACGAACCGAGCACGGCGCGCACCTCCTCGTAGTGCGCATAGGCGACGAGCATGCGATGCGATCGTCTCGCCAGGCCGAGCAGGGCCCGCACCTCGAGGAGCGGCACGCCCTCCGCGATGCCCATGCGGCGCAGCTCGGCGAGGCACCGCTCGAGTTCGCGGCGACTGCGGAGGATCGTCGCGATGCGCGCGAAGAAGCCCCGGTGCCAACGCTCGCGGTCGCTCGTCACGAGGGCGTCCACGCGCCGACGCACCTCGTTGCCGAAGCCGCGGCCGTCGCGATCCCACTCGCCGGAGATCGCCGCGATGCGGCCGCGGAGTTCGTCGAGCTCGAGCTCCTTGCCGTTCGTCGCGCGGGGCATGAAGGCGTATAGCCATCGCCCGATCGCGCCCGTCACCACCACCACGACGAAGGCCCAGAAGGCGTGTCCTCCGACCGTGTCGCGCGGCGCGAAGGCGGCGTGGAGGAGGACGCTGAAGAAGGCGCAGAGACCCGTGAGGACGTGCGCACTCATCCAGGTGCGCAGGGAGCCCGGCAGCCACCGTCCGAGGTGCCTGGAACGGCGCACGAGATACGTGAGGTTGCACGCGAAGAACCCCACGGCGAGCAGCGCGCAGCTCAGTCCGATCGGTCCGATGGGCTCGAGGAGCGCGTGGCGCGGGTGGGTCGCGCGTGCGGCGGGCGCGAGTCCGTAGTACTCGCGGTGCACGACGGCGAACGCCGCGACGAAGAGGGCGAGCACCAACGCCGTGCCGAGCGCGATCAGCAGCCCGCGACCACGATCGAGTTCGGGCTGCGCATCCGTGCCGCGGAGCGCGGGGTCGAAGGACACTCCCGCCGCCTCGAGCAAGGGGAAGGGCGGCAGTCCGCCGGCGAAGACGAACACCGCGTCGTTCGCGAGCACGATCGGTTCGTCCGGCCGCTCGTCGGAGTCGAGGACGACGTGTCCCTCCGCGATGGAGCTCGGCTGCGTGCGGAACAACACGCGCACGGTGCCGCGCGCCATCGCCTCGCGGATCGCCGACTCGTTGCGCGACTTCAGGCGGAAGAACGCCTCCTTCCGGTAGCTCAGGACGACCTGGTTGCCGGGTTGAGCGGCGAGTCCCAGGGCGGCCTCGATCGCGCTGTCCCCACCGCCGACGACGAGCAGGCGCTTGCCGTGCCACGACTGCGCGTCGATCAACGCGTAGTGGACCTTCGACAGGCCTTCGCCGGGCACGCCGAGCTTGCGCGGCGTGCCCCGGCGACCGAGGGCGAGGCACACGTGCCGCGCGCGGTACTCGCCGGCACTGGTCGCCACGACGAACAGCTCACCCTCCTTGCGCAGACCGGTGAAGCGCGTGCCGAGACGGATCGACAGCTCGTGCTGCGCGGCGACTCCATCCCAGATCTCGATGAGCTCCTCCTTCTGGTAGCTCGTCTTGGGGAGCTTGCCGTGCAGGGGGAGGACGACCGGCTGCGTCATCACCAGCTTGTTGCGCGGATACGCGGCGACCGTCCCGCCGAGCATCGGCTCCTGCTCGATCCCCACGGCTTCGATCCCGAGCTCGCGCGCGCGCAGCAGGCAGGACAGGCCCGCGGGCCCCGCGCCGATCACGAGGAGCTCGCGCGCGTCCTCGTCGATCGGCGCCTCCATCACCGCGACGGCGCCGCCGCGTTCGTTCGGCGGCGTCGCCTCACGACGGGGGACAGCGACCCTCGCACGGCGCGCCACGGCATCGGCGACGGCCGTCCCCTGTGTGATCGCCGTGCGGATGAGCGAGAAACCCGAGAGCTCACCCGCCACGAAGAGCCCGGGTACTCCGATCGCCTCGAGCTCCTCGTTCAGCGCCGGCAGGTCCTTGCGATCCGAGAGATCGCCGAGGGTCAGGGCGATCGCGCCGACCGGGCAGGCTTCGGCGCACGCACCGTGACCCACGCAGCGGGCGCCGTGCACGACCGCGGCCTGGCCGTGGACCATCGCGAGCACGCCGTCCTCGGGGCACGCGTCGACACAGGCGCCGCAGCCGATGCACTGCGCGAGTTCGATGTGCGGATGGAGCAGTCGGGCCGCATGGCTGCCGATGCGCTCCGCCTCCTGCCGCTCGGCGAGCGTCGCCGCGGACCTCGCGAGCTCGCGACGGCGCAGCAGGAGCACGCAGAATGCGGCGATCAGGCCGGACGCGGGAAGCGCCGGCAGGAGCCAGGGCAGGATCTCGGTCACGGCTGGGGCAGGTGCCTGATCGTCGCGAACTCGCGAGAAGCATGAGCTTCGCGGCAGACCGAAGACCGTGCGGCTGCGGGAGACGAGACCGGTCGAGGTCGAGATGCGAGCACCGCCCGGGCTCGCGACGCATGTCGAGCGCGCCCTACGCAGCCGTCGCGGCGGGCGGCTCGACCGAGTGGCAGGAACGCGGTTGTGTGCAATGAACTGCGCGAAGCGGCGCGGAGACCGTGGGGGCTGCCGCCGTCCGTGCGCGTCGCGCACAGCGCATGGTCAGGGGCCGGTCACGCACGCGGCGACCCGGCGGCGGCATGGACCTTGCCCCTGGTCTCGCGGACTCGAGCGAGTCCGCAGTCCTCAACACCTCATCCCACCGCGCCGCAGCCCGCGGCCGCGATCAGCCCGCCGACCATGCAACTCCACACCTTCGCCCTCTCCGCCCTCCTCGCCCTCGGTTCCCTCAGCGCGCAGACGCAGCTCGTCCGCGGCGAGGTCGACGGCATCCAGGGCACGAATCGCTTCCAGCTCAAGTGCACGACCGTGCGCCTGACCAGCGCCAACCTCAACCTGCAGGCGCTCCACGACCTGACCCGCCAGAACAACGTCGTGCTCGACATGCAGGTCGTCGACAGCTTCGGCAACGGCAGCTCGCTCGAGGTCGTCGCGGCGACGCCGGTCACGCGCAACTTCGACATGGGCAACCTCCGCATCGGCCGCACCGAGACCTGGGAGGTCTTCGCGGCACCGGGCAGCCAGGTCTGGGTCCTCGTCGGCGGCGGCGGCGACACGGGCTACACGCCGGTCGGCGCGATCGGCACCTGGCTCCTCGGCCCGAGCGCGGTGCCCTTCCTGAACGGGACGACGAACGCGGCGGGCAGCGCGCGCTTCGCGGTCACGATGCCGACGGTGCCCGGGCTCGTCGGCGCGGTGTTCGCGGCACAGTCGGTCGTGTCGAGCGGTGGAGCCTTGTCGATCACGAATGCCGAGTGCAAAGAAGTCCGAGCCAACTGAGACCGCGCCTGCGTAGCGCAGTCGCGTGTCTCACGAGAGAGAGAGACGCCGAGTGAGTGAGGACGGCGCCCGGGCTTCGGCTCGGGCGCCGTCTGTTTTTTTCGGCCGGATCCGGTGCGCGCGGATCCCGCTAGCATCGGGTGCCCCGACCGCCCGGCTGACCATGCGCACCGTCCTCCTCCCCGCGATCTTCCTCTCGGTCCTCGTCGCGACGCTCGCTCCCGCGACGGCACAGACCGGTCCCTGCTTCGCCGCCTTCGACGGCCCGAACTTCCTCCCGGGCGTGACGACCGGCGGTCCGAACCTCTCGATCGGCATCAAGTCGACCAACGGCACCTCGACCCTGCTCGTCTTCGCGGCCGAGGTCTTCACCGGCGGCGGCAGCGGAAGCAATGGCGTCGCGATCTGGACGCACGACGCGGTCAACAACCGACCCGGCCGGCCGCTCGGCATCGGGACCTTCGGCTTGCAGAACGCGCGCATCTGGCAGGGCGCGAACCTGACGGTGCCGGTGCTCCTCTCGGCGGGTCAGGACTTCTGGTTCGTGTGGTCCGTGCAGAACGGGCAGTTCAGCTCGATCGAGCGCAGCAACCGCACGAGCGGGCAGCCCTACCGCGGGAGCTTCGACGGCGGCCAGACCTGGAACGGCCCCTTCGTGAACTACGACTGGAAGCTGCGGCTCTGGTGCGGGCCGATCGGCGAGGTCTCGACCTTCGGGACGGCCTGCCCGGGCTCGGCCCGCACGCAGCCCAGGCTCGGCAGCTCGGGCGCGCCGTCGCTCGGCAATCCCTTCTCGTTGCATCTGACGAACGCGCTCGCGAACTCGAGCGCCGTCGCGTTCCTCGGCTTCAGCGACCGCGTGCTCGGCGGCAGCACCCCCTTGCCCCTGCACCTCGGCCCCTTCGGCGCGACGGGTTGCTTCGTGCTGATCGACCTCGTCGCGGACGCGACGCTGCCCACCGACCCGAGCGGCGCCGCGAGCCTCAACCTCGTCGTGCCGAACTCGTCCGCGCTGATCGGAACCGTGTTCTTCGGCCAGTGGATCGTCGCGGATCCGGCGGCGAACACGCTCGGCATCGCGACCAGCGAGGGTGGCCGCTTCGTCATCGGGAGCTGAGTTCCCGGCGCTCCGCATACGCGGCGCGCAGCTGCTGCGCCTCGTCGACGCGGCCGAGCTGCTCGAGGAATCCGAACGCCGGCAGCCAGGCTTCGCGGAGCGAGGGATCGACCCGGCGTGCGCGCTCGAGTTCGACGAGCGCCGCCTCGAGGTCGCCGGCTTCGGCGGCGAGGCCGGCGAGGTTCACGCGCGCTTCTGCGACCGAGCTGCCGCGCTCGATGGCCGCGAGGAAGGCGTCCCGCGCCTCGTCGTTGCGGCGCTGTGCGCGCAGGGTCTTCCCCAGCTCGATCTGCGCCTGGCCGATCGATGGGTCGAGGCGCAGCGCCTCGGACAGCGCGGCATGCGCAGCGTCGAGGTCGCCCATCCGGCGCCGCGCCTGCGCCAGCGAGCACCAGGCAGCGGCGTGATCGGGCTTCAACTCGAGCGCGCGCACGAAGGCCGTGGCGGCCTCGCCCGGCTGGCCGAGGAAGAGCCGCAGGGTCCCGCGCATCGTGTGGGTCGGCCAGAGCTCGGGCTCGAGCGCGGCAGCGCGTTCGGCGTCCGCCAGGGCCGCCTTCAGGTCGCCGCGATCCTGCTCGAAGCGCGCGCGGGCCAGCCAGGTCGACGCCGCGGCCGGTCCGCGCTCGATCGCGGCGTCGAATTCCCTGCGCGCCTCGACCGGACGACCGAGCGCCGCGAGCGCCTGCCCGAGGACCTGTCGCGCCGAGTGACTCTCCGGTGCGATGCGCACCGCGGCCTCGGCCTCGACGAGCGCCGCGTCGCGGTGCTTCGTGGCCAGCAGGACGCGCGCCAGTCCGAGCCGCGGCAGATGACTCGCCGCGGCGAGCGCGCCGGCCCGGCGATAGAGGCGTTCGGCTTCCGCGAAGTCGCCGGACATCTCGTGCAGCTTGCCGAGACGTAGCCAGGGTTGCGGGACCTCGGGTGCGAGCTCGATCGCTCGCCGCAACTCCTCGGCCGCGCGCTCCGCATCGTGCTCCTGGAGCGCGAAGCCGCACCAGTACGCGGCGAAGGGCGACCGCGGCCAACGGTGACGCAGGTCGGCAGCCAGTTCGCGGATGCGCGCGCCGTCGCGCAGGTGCAGCAGCGCGTGCAGGTATTGGCCGTGGAACATCGAGCGCGGGGCGTCGGCGCGGTCGATCGCGCGGCGCATCGCGTGCGCGGCGGCGGTGAAGGCGGCGACATCACCGCTGTCGTGACCCGCGTCGAGCAGGCGCATGCCGCGCACGAACCACGCGAGGGCCGTCGCCGGTTCGACGGTCGGCAGCTCGGGAGCGAACTGGTCCGCGACGTCGGGCGCCGTCTCGCGGAGCCGCTGCATGAGCTCGGCCGCCGCCGCGCGATGGCCCAGCGCGAGCTCGCACGAGAGCAGCGCGGCGATCGTCTCCGGGAGGTCTGCGCGCAGCGCGTACGCCTCGCGTGCGGCGGCGATGCCGGTGCCTCGGGCCGCGAAGTCCTCTTCGAGGAGGACGGTCTCCAGCAGGCGCTCCACCGCGGGCAGGCGCTCCGCGGCGGCCGCGGCCGCGATGCGCGGTTGCTGCCAGCCGACGTAGATCGCGAGCGCGGCGAGTGCGGGCAGGCCGACGCCCAGGGCGGCGACGAGCAACGCGCGCAGCGGGCTGCGTCGCACGGCCTGCATCACGCGGCTCACCGGTCCGCGACGGCGTGCGCGCACCGGCCGCAACTCGCGCACGGCGCGCAGCTCGTCGGCGAACTCGGCCATCGTCGCGTAGCGATCGTCGGGCGCCTTGCGCAGCGCCTTGTCGAGCACGCAGGCGAGGTCCTCGGGAAGGGGACCGCCGCGTCGCCGCAGCGCCGGCGGCTCGGCGACGCGCACGCGCTCGAGCACCTGATCGGTCGTGTCCCCGTCGAAGGGTCGCTCGAGGAGCAGCAGCTCGTAGAGCGTCACGGCGAAGGAGAAGACGTCGGTCCGCTGGTCGAGGCGCGTCGTGCCGCCCGAGGCCTGCTCGGGCGACACGTACTGCGGGGTGCCCGCGAACTCGCCGCTGCGCGTCAACCCGGGGTCGCCGGCGTCGCGCGCGAGGCCGAAGTCGGAGAGGAGCGTCGTCCCGTTGCGACGGACCAGCACGTTCGCCGGCTTCACGTCGCGGTGCAGGATGCCGTGCGCGTGCGCCGCGACGAGTGCCTCGGCGATGGGCAGCAGGCAGCGGAGCGACGCATCGACGTGACTGCCGCCGTCGAGCAGCCGGCCCGCCCCCGGATCGCGGAGCAACGACCGCAGACCCTCGCCGAGGCCGGGCATGCCGCCGCCGCTCGTCTCGCGCTGTGTCGTGAGCCAGGCGAGCAGATCGGCGAGCGTGCAGCCGTCGATCAACTCCATCGCGTGGTAGGGCACGCCGTCCTGCGTCCCGGCCTCGAAGACGGGGACGACGTGCGGATGGCTCAGGCGGGCGAGCAGCGTCGATTCGCGGCGGAACCGCGCGACGACCTGCGGATGCGCCGCGAGCGGTTCGACGAGGACCTTCAGCGCGACGCGGCGGCCGAGCGTCTCCTGGATCGCCTCGTAGACGATGCCCGTCCCGCCGCGGCCGAGCTCGCGCACGATGCGGAACTCGCCCAGCATGCGCGGCTTCGATTCGGGCGCGTCGTCCGCCTGGGTGAGCTCGTCGCGCACGAGCGGCTCGAGCAGTTCGCGCAGCTCGGGATGACGGCGCAGCAGTTCGTCGTCGTCGTGGTCCGGGTCGGACCGGTGATCGAGCCAGAGCTCGAGCGCGTCGACGAGCTTCGCGACGGGGCGCGTGGGGCGCGGATCCGGTTCGTCCATGCGGCGATCCTCAGAGCGCGTCCTTGCCCGCGCGCAGGCGTTCGAGCTGGCGGGCGAGCTTCGGCAGGGCGCGGTGGAAGCGCATGCGCGCGCCATCCGCACTCAGCCCCATGCGCTCGCCGATCGCCGCGAACTCGAGCTCCTGCCATTGCCGCAGCAGGATGACCTCGCGGTCCTGGGGATCCAGCAGTTCGAGAGCGAGCCGGACCCACGCCTCGCGATCCCGGCGCTCGACGGCGACGCCCGGCTGCGTGACTCCGCGCCGCGGCGCATCGAGGTCGAGGAGGGAGTCGCTCGGCAGCGGCTTCTCGCGCTTCGCGGAGCGCCGGGCGGCGGCGTGATGGTCGTGCGCGTCGCGGAGCTGGTTCTCGATGATCCGCGCGATCAGCGCGCGGAACCTCCCGCGGTCCGAGGTCACGAAGCGCGGCACATAGTCGAGCACGTCGAAGATCGCGTCCTGCACGTAGTCCATCGTCTCGGCGCGTCCGCGCAGCACGGGCCCGAGGCGCGAACGCACGAAGTCGCGGATCCACTCGAGATCGCGCGCGAGCAGCGCTTCGATCGCCGCTCGGTCGCCCGCATGCCAGCGCTGCAGGAGAACGCGGGTGTCGTCGTTCGAGTCCATGCCCGGATGTCGGTCCCGTGCGCGCGTCCCGCTCCTGGGGACCTGCCGACGGGCCGGGATGATCGAAGCGTTGGTGTCGATGGACAAGGTGCTCGGTCTCGCGCGCGGATCGGCGGCCGCCGGGACTGGCCGTTGGACCCTCGGTCCGAGCGGCCGACCCCTCAGCGGGACCGCGCGGGCGGACCGAACGAAGACCCGGCGATTCCAGGCGGTCCCGAGCGGGGGGCCGCTCAGTCCTCGATCGCCGCGAGCACCGCTTCGGTGTAGCGGGTCGTGCTTGCGGTGCCGCCGAGGTCCCGGGTCAGGACCTCGCCCTTCGTGAGCACCGCGACGACCGCGCGCTCCACGCGCGCCGCGCCGACCAGGTCGCCGAGGTGCTTCAACATCAGGGCACCCGCCAGGATCAGGGCACTCGGGTTCGCGACCCCCTTGCCGGCGATGTCCGGTGCCGAGCCGTGGACCGCCTCGAACATCGCATAGCGATCCCCGATGTTGGCGCTCGGCGCGAGCCCGAGCCCGCCGACGAGCCCCGCGCAGAGGTCGCTCACGATGTCGCCGAACAGGTTCTCCATGACGAGCACGTCGTAGCGGTGCGGGTCGACGACGAGGTTCATCGCGGCGGCATCGACGATCGCCTCGTCGTAGCCGATCTCCGGGTACTCGCGCGCGATGCGGCGGGCGCACTCGAGGAAGAGGCCATCGCTGAGCTTCAGGATGTTCGCCTTGTGCACCGCGGTCACGCGCTTGCGGCCCTGTCGTCGTGCGGTCTCGAACGCGAAGCGCACGATCCGCTCCGAACAGCGCTCCGTGATGATGCGGATGCTCTCGACGACTCCCGGCACGACGATGTGCTCGAGACCGCTGTACAGACCCTCGGTGTTCTCGCGCACGATGATGAGATCGACGTCCTCGTAGCGCGAACGGACACCCGGCAGCGTGCGTGCGGGGCGCACGTTCGCGTAGAGGTCGAGCGTCTTGCGCAGCTCGACGTTCACCGAGCGGAAGCCGGAGCCCACCGGCGTCGTGATCGGGCCCTTCAGGGCGACACCCGTCCGCCGAACGGATTCGAGCGTCGTGTCGGGGAGCGGCTTGCCGTAGCGGCCGATGACGTCGCCACCGGCCTCGTGCGTCTCCCACGTGATCGGCCGGGTCGCCGCCGCATCGAGGACCGACCGCGTGGCCGCGGCGACCTCGGGTCCGATGCCGTCACCCGGGATGAGAGTGCAGTGGATCGCGCCTGGACTGGTGCTCATGGGAGGCCGCGATGTTGCGGTCGGGCCCGACCCGGCGCCAGCCTCCGCCGAGGGCCGCTCGGCGTGTGTGAACGCGCGAGCGCCTGCGTGCGTGCGCGCGGCACGAGCCCTGGCAATGGCGTGCGTGGCCGATATGAGATCTCGCGATGGGCGCGTTCAGCCACTGGTGGATCTTCGGCCGGGAGGCACGCCGTCGCCGGCTCTTGCGACGGCGGGCGATCCCCGCGGCGGAGTGGTCTGCGGTCCTGGACGCTGCGCCGGTGCTCTGGCCGCTCTCCGCCGACGAACGCCGCCGGCTCCACGATCTCGTCGTCGTGTTCCTCGCCGAGCGCGAGTTCGAAGGCTGTGGGGGTGTCGTGCTCGACGATCGGCTGCGCCGCCTCATCGCGGCGCAGGCCTGCCTGCTCGTCCTCGAGCTCGACCTCGATGCCTTCCGCAACGTCGGCAGCGTGCTCGTGTATCCGCGCGGCTACCGCACGCGGCGGCATCACGAGGACGAGTTCGGCATCGTCAGCGAAGGTGACGACGAGCTGCTCGGCGAGGCGTGGAACGACGGACCGGTGATCCTCAACGTCGAGGACGTCCTCGACGTCGCCGAAGGTGAACCCTTCAACCTCGTGCTCCACGAGTTCGCGCACAAGCTCGACATGCTCGACGGCGACGAGGATGGGGTCCCGCCGTTGCCACGCGGTCTGGACGCGGACACCTGGCGCCGCGACTTCGCGGCCGCGCGCGAGGACCTCGCGCGGCGCGAGCGTCGCGGCGAAGAGCCACCGATCGACCCCTACGCGGCCGAGGACGAGGCCGAGGGCTTCGCCGTGCTGACGGAGACGTTCTTCTGTGCGCCCTGGTTGCTCGAGGCGGAGTATCCGCGCGTCTACGCGCAGCTGCGCGCGTTCTACCGGCAGGATCCCCTCGCGCGGGACGATGCCCTCGCCGAGATCGGGTCGCGACCCTGAATCGACGCGGGATGCGGCGTCCCCGCGCGATGCGGCAGCTCGTTGCCGTGCACGATGCGCCGCGTCGACCACGGCGCTCCGCTGCACCGAGTCGCGGACGCCCGTGTCTCCACCTCGCGAAAGAACCCGCGATTGATTGGCATTGCGCCACTCGACCTCGCTGACCTAGCGTGTGCGCTCTCGAACCGCGCCACGGACTGGGGATGCCACGCGTTCGCGTGAGCCGGCCCGAGTTCGGGGTGGGTCGACTCTCTCTCTCGAAGGACACGCCATGAGACCTTGGATCTTCGTCTCGCAACTCGCGCTGCTTGCCGCGGTCGGCATCGCGCAGGCTCCGCCGATCCCATGCACGCTGCCATTCCAGGGCAGACTGACGCTGCAGGGGCCCGGAACCGACGTCAATGCATTCCTGCCGATGACCTTCCGCGCCTACACGGTGCCGGTCGGTGGCGTGGATCTCTGGAACGAGTCGCATCCGCTCGTCCAGGTGAAGAACGGCCTCTTCAAGGTCGAGCTCGGCAGCGTCGTCGCCTTCCCGGCGAACCTGTTCGAGAACAGCGAGCTCTACGTCGGCATCCAGATCGGCGCCGACGTCGAGATGGTGCCGCGCACGAAGCTCACGTCACAGGCCTTCGCGCAGCTCGCGAAGAACGCGCTCGACGTCCGCAACCGCGACATCAACCCGCGGACGATCACGATCAACGGCATCCCGGTCATCGATCAGAACGGCAACTGGATCGGGCCCCCGACCGGGCTCGTGGGTCCGCAGGGTCCACAGGGTCCTGCAGGTCCGCAGGGTCCCGCGGGTCCGACCGGTCCGACCGGCGCGACGGGTCCGCAGGGTCCGCAGGGCGATCCTGGCCCGACGGGTCCGCAAGGCCCGCAGGGCGCACAGGGCGATCCGGGCCCGACGGGCCCGCAGGGTCTGCAGGGCGTGCCGGGCATTCCGGCGGCGCGCTACATCGTCGACACCTCGCTGGCGAACGGCGCGACGCACACGAGCATCAGCGCGGCGATCGCGCAGGCGTTGCTCGATGGCCACAGCGCGGGCAACCCGACGACCATCCTGGTGC
>JADLHO010000041.1 GCA_020848735.1 Planctomycetota bacterium
ACCCGGATCTTGAACGGGTAGCCGTAGGTCATCCGCAGCTTGCGGCACTCATCGGGTGAGTAGCGCGGCCGACCGAGCTCGAAGCTCACGTACTCGAGCGACAGGGTCTTGTCGTACGAGTAGATCGGGAAGACCTCGCGCAGCAGCGACTCGAGGCCCTGGTTCTTCCGCTTGTTGGGCAGCGCCTTCGGCTGCAGGAACCACTCGTAGGACTTCGTCTGCATCTCGACGAGGTCCGGGATCTCCGCGACGGACTGATAACGCCCGTACGTGACGGTCTGCATGCTCTGCACCTGGGGGAACTCGAACTCGACCGGCTGGATTCCTGCCGCAGGCCCTCGCGTCGCGACGGGCACCGCTGCAAAAACCGAACCACCGCGGGAACGCGCAGCCTAAGGCGTGCGCAGGGTCCGATGCAAGCGCGAGCTCGGCGCAAGCACAGGACCACGCGCGCAACCCTCGTCGATCGGCTGAATCGAACGAGGGTGCATGAAGGGAGCGACGCGAGGGCTTCGAGGGCCGGGCCCGCGGGTCCGCCGGGATCCGTGGATCACCGGTCAGGAGACTCGCCGGGCCGGCAACTCTCTGCCGCCACGAACGCGATCGAGCGCGATGAAGACGAAGCCGCGGCCCCCGGCACACCGGCCCGGCCCCGTGGGCACCGAAGTGCCGACGGGGCGGAAGCCCGCACGTGCCGCGAGTCCGCTGGCGCGACGCCCATCGAGCGCGAGGGGCGGCTGGCCGCCCACCCGCGACTCACTTGATCTCGACCTCGGCTCCGGCCTCGGTGAGTTTCTTCTTCAGGTCGTTCGCCTCGTCCTTGGTGCAGCCCTCCTTGACGGGCTTCGGCGCCTCCTCGACGAGCGCCTTCGCCTCCTTCAGGCCGAGGCCGGTGATCTCGCGGACCACCTTGATGGCGTTCAACTTGTTCGCGCCACCGCTCTTCAGGATGACGTCGAACGCAGTCTTCTCTTCGACGGGCTCGGCGGCGGCACCACCACCACCGGCGGCGGCGACGGCGACAGGCGCGGCGGCGGACACGCCCCAGCGCGACTCCATCGCCTTCACCAGCTTGGCCGCCTGGCCAAGGCTGAGAGAGTCGATCTTCTGGAAGATCTCTTCGAGCGCGGGCTCGAGCGTGACGGTCTGGTCGGACATTTCAGGTTCTCCGGGTTGCTTGGATTCGGTTCGAGTCTCGGGTCCGCGCCGCACGGCGGCAGCACGGGTTTCTGGTTCGGTCACGCCGCGCGGCGACGAGCACCGCACGACCCACCCGAGGTCGACCGGAGCTCCGGTCCCCTCGGGCGTGGATGGGATCCGCGATCAGCCTGCGGCAGGCGCCTCGGTCTTGCTGCGTTCGTCGACCCGCGCCTGCACGCAGCGCGCGAGCCCCGACTGAAGTGCCGCCACGATCGTGGCGAGCTTGCGGGCCGGGCCCGAGATCGCGCCGGCCAACTGGGCGTTGACCGTGTTGCGATCGGGCATGTCCGCGATCCCCGAAGCGGCCGCTCCGACGATCGCCTCGCCTTCGATCACCGCGCCGACGACGCGGTAGGGAGCTTCCTTCTTGAAGGCCTTGAGGGCCTCGCGGATGAGCTTCGCAGCTTCGATCGCGCGCGCTTCCTTCGCGAAGATGATCCCGCACTTGCCCTTCAGGGCCGGTGCGATGTCGACCTTCGCCGTCTGCTGGAGCGCCTTCGATGCCAAGCGGTTCTTCACGACCCGGTACTCGAAGCCCGCCTCGCGGAGCTTGCGACGCAGACCCGTGTCGTGCTCGACCGTCAGCTTGTTGAATTCGATGAGAAGGCACGAGCCCATGCCGCGGAAGTCCCGCTCGAGCTCGCGATAGAGGATCTCGTTGACGATGTTCGCCATGGGTCGATCTCGCTTGGTCAGTCGACCTGCACGACGACGCCAGGTCCCATCGTCGTCGAAACACAGACCTTCTTGATGAACGAGCCCTTCGCCTGGGGTGGACGCAGGGCCTTCAGGTGTTCCACGAAAGCGCGGAGGTTGGCCTCGAGATCGCTCACGGAGAACGAACGGCGACCGATCGCCACGTGGACGTTGGCACCCGCGTCGGTGCGGAACTCGATCTTGCCGGCCTTGAACTCGCGGACGGCGGCGCCGACGTTCGGCGTCACGGTGCCGGCCTTGGGCGAGGGCATCTTGCCCTGGGGACCGAGGATGCGACCGAGCTTGCCGACGTACTTCATCATGTCCGGAGACGCGATGGTCATGTCGAACTCGGTGAAGCCCTTCTCGATCTTGTCCGCGAGGTCGGCGGAGCCCACGAAGTCAGCGCCGGCGTCGAGCGCTTCCTTCGCCTTGTCGCCTTCGGCGAACACGGCGATGCGCACGGACTTGCCGGTGCCCTTGGGCAGGCTGACCGAGCCGCGAACGAGCTGCTCGGTCTTCTTGGGATCGATCCCGAGTCGGACGGCGACCTCGACGGCCTCCTCGAACTTGGGAGCGGGGAAGCTCTTGAGGAGCGAGATGCCCTCGGCCGGCGAATAGGTCTTCGTCCGATCGAGCTTGGCGATGCCGTTGCGGTAGCGGCGGCTGCGAATGCGTGCCATCGGTGCTCCTTCAGTCCACGACCCGGATGCCGGCCGAGCGCGCGGTGCCTTCGATGATCCGCATGGCGGCCTCGATGGTCCCGGCGTTGAGGTCGGACATCTTCATTTTTGCGATCTCGCGCACCTGGTCGCGAGTGACCTGTCCGGCGACCTGGCTGCCCGGCGTAGCCGCGGCAGTTGCGATCCCCGCAGCCTTCTTGAGCAGCACGCCCGCAGGCGGCGACTTCAGCACGAAGGTGAAGGTGCGGTCCTTGTAGATCGTGATCAGGACCGGAATGATCAAGCCCGGGCGATCGCGGGTCTGGTCGTTGAACTCCTTCACGAACAGACCGATGTTCACGCCGTGCTGACCCAGCGCGGGGCCGACGGGGGGCGCGGGGGTCGCTTGACCACCCGGGCACTGCAGTTTGACGAGTGCGGTGACTTCTTTTGCCATTGCTTACTCCCAGCGGTTCGAACGGCGCCGGATCGGCCGGCGCCTCCCACTCACGAGAGCGGTCGTGACTCGTGGCGAGGTCCCGAAGCCGGCGGAGCCGGACCCGGGCGACTGAGCCACGCGACCGTCAGTCGATGTTCACGGCGATCTTCGGCGTCGACTCAGACGGATTCCACCTCCCAGTAACCGAGCGAAACCGGGGTTGAGCGACCGAAGATCGTGACGGCGACTTCGAGCGTGCCCTTCTCGGGGTGCACTTCCTCGACGACGCCATCCATGTTCTCGAAGGGGCCCTGCTTGATCTTGACGCGGTCGCCCTTCTGGAACTGGACCGACATCTTGGGCTGATCCTTGCTGGCGCGCATCCGGCCGAGGACGTTCTCGACCTCCTCGTCCGACATCGGGGTCGGCGCACTCCGCGCGCCGACGAAGTCTCCGAAGCCCGGCGTGTCGCGCAACGTGAACCAGACCTCGTCGGAGAGGTCCGCCTGCATCATGAGGTAGCCGGGGTACAGCTTCCGCTTGCGGATGCGACGCTTGCCCTCGCGCACCTCGGCGACCTCTTCGGTCGGCACGATGACCTGCGCGACGCGCTCCTCGAGCCCGGATTGCTTGACGCGGGCGACGAGGCTCTTGCGGATGCGCTCCTCGCGTCCGACCTGGACGCGCAGGAAGAACCAGGAGAGGGTCATGAGCGGACCCCCATCAGGCCTGGCATGAACGAGGCGAGCACGTAGTCGGCGACGAACAGGTAGCCCAGCAGGACGGTGACCGTGAGCAGGACCGCGAGGGCACCCGCCCAGGTCTCGGCGCCGGTAGGCCAGGTGACCTTCTTCAGCTCCCCCTCGGTCTCGATCATCATGTCCGCGACGCGCGGACGGTTGAGGACGCGATGAAGGAAGAAGGCCCCAGCGGCGAGCACGCCCAGCGTCACGAACTTCGCCAGATCCACGTCGCCGATCAGCGGCTGGCGTCCGGTCCACGGGCTGCCCCAGGACGGGAACCAGGAACGCAACGTGGTGGCCAGGCCGGCTCCGCCCAGGCAGCCGTAGGCCAGGAGCAGGAGGAGGGCCCAGAACGCCGTCATGCGGGCGTAACGACCTTGATCCTTCTTGTCGGCCACGGCTGGTCTTCGTTGCTTGGGGTCAGGGACTGGAAAGGGGACGCGCGCGTTCAGGGCAGGAAGGTCTCGAACCCTCAACCTGCCGATTTGGAATCGGCTGCTCTACCAATTGAGCTACTGCCCTGTGCTGGTGCTGCCCTGTGCTCTTGCTGCCCTCGGCCAGGGCGTCGTTCTCGAACACGCTGCGCGGCTGGCCGGGCGAGGGAACTCGCCAGGACGGCCTCACAGCAACCGCGATCTCCCACTCGGTCGATCGCGGCAACCTGCACCGGGAGCTCGGTCCTTGGACCTCGCTCTCCGCCGTCACGGCTCGGCGCCGTGTCCAGCCGCAGTGCTCGAAGCCCGCGGCGCCTTCGCGGCGATCTCGGATCGCCGCGCGAGGCGCCGAACCCGGGCTCACTTGATGATCTGGGTGACGCGACCGGCGCCGACCGTGCGGCCACCCTCACGGATGGCGAAGCGCTGGTGGGCATCCATCGCGATCGGGGTGATCAGCTCGACCTCGATCTCGACGTTGTCGCCGGGCATGCACATCTCGGCACCGACGAGGTTGACCGAGCCGGTCACGTCCGTCGTGCGGAAGTAGAACTGCGGGCGGTAGTTCGAGAAGAACGGCGTGTGGCGGCCACCCTCTTCCTTGCTCAGCGCGTAGACCTGCGCCTTGAACTTGGTGTGAGGGGTGATGCTGCCGGGTGCCGCGAGGACCATGCCGCGCTGGACGTCTTCCTTCTTGATGCCGCGGAGGAGGCAGCCGACGTTCTCGCCGGCGAGGCCCTCGTTGAGCGTCTTCTGGAACATCTCGACGCCCGTGACGGTGGTCGTGCGGGTGTCCTTGATGCCGACCATCTCGACCGACTCACCGGTCTTCACGCGACCGCGCTCGACGCGACCCGTGACGACCGTGCCACGACCTTCGATCGAGAACACGTCTTCGATCGGCATGAGGAAGGGCTTGTCGATCTCGCGCGCCGGCGTCGGGATGTGCGCATCGATCGCGTCCATCAACGCGAAGATGCACTTGCTGTCCGGGTTGTCGCGGCTCGGGTTCGCGGTGTGCAGCGCCTTGTAGGACGCGCCACGCACGACCGGGATGTCGTCGCCCGGGAAGTCGTACTTCTTGAGCAGGTCGCGGACCTCCATCTCCACGAGGGCGAGGAGCTCTTCGTCGTCGACCTCGTCGCACTTGTTGAGGTAGACGACGATCGCCGGCACACCGACCTGACGCGCGAGAAGGATGTGCTCCTTCGTCTGCGGCATCGGGCCGTCGTCGGCCGCGACCACGAGGATGGCGCCGTCCATCTGGGCGGCACCCGTGATCATGTTCTTGATGTAGTCGGCGTGCCCGGGGCAGTCGACGTGCGCGTAGTGGCGCTTGTCGGTCTCGTATTCGACATGCGCGGACGAGATCGTCACGACGCGCGTGTCGTCACGGACGGTGCCGCCCTTCGCGATGTCCGCATACGCCTTCTCCTTCGCGAGGCCGACGGCGGCCAGCGTGCGGGTGATCGCTGCCGTGGTCGTGGTCTTGCCGTGCGCGACGTGCCCGATGGTGCCCACGTTGACGTGGGGCTTCTTCCGTTCGAAGACTTCCTTGGCCATGCTCTGCGGACTCCGAGGGGCCTCGCGAGGAGGCGTGCTCGCTTGCTGTCAGTGGGGACGGGATCTCAACGTGTCGGTGAATCGGACCACCGGTCCGTCCGGACCACGCCGACCGGACCCTGCGCGGGGCGCGGGGTCGGAGGGCAGCGCGGGGCGGGACTCGCCTGCGGAACTCCACCGTTTGGAGCTGCTGATGGGAATTGAACCCATGACCTCTTCCTTACCAAGGAAGTGCTCTACCCCTGAGCTACAGCAGCGAAATGGGGTTGGACGGTGACGGAAAGAACGGCGGCGTGACGAACTGCGCACGGCGCGAACGAGTGGAGCGGGTGAAGGGAATCGAACCCTCACCACCAGCTTGGAAGGCTGGGGCTCTACCATTGAGCTACACCCGCTTGAACTGCGCCCGCGAGGCATCGATCGCCCCACCCAGGGAGTGGCGATTCGGAAGGGGGTTCGCGGACCGGCCGGACGGAGCCGATCGGCTGCCGCGGACCGAGTCCACGAGGACTGCGATGCCTGACTTGTTCGGATGCCTGACTTGTTCGGGCCGCGCCAAAGGCGCGGCGACGCTTCGCGGCTGCGACGCAGGAGTTCCTGCGGGCACACCACGCCGCGGGCAGAGCCCACGGTAGACACGACCCAGATGCTTCGAGAACCAGACGACGAAGCCGCCGTGGCGAGCCACGACGGCATTCGGACCGCGGTCACCGAGCGGGCGAACCCGCGAACGAGCGACCACTCACCGACGAACGACACCCGACCGGCGACGCGGACAACCTCCGGCAGAGTGGGCGGAGCAGGATTCGAACCTGCGAAGGCGTAGCCACCAGATTTACAGTCTGGCCCCGTTGGCCGCTTGGGTATCCGCCCGGACCGGGGTGCCGAGTTCGTCGGCGCCTTTCCGCGCTTCGATCGCCCGCAAGCGGAGCCCGGTGGAACAGCACCCCGCTGGGCGCGCCTGGCGGCGCATCGCGCGAAGTGCTTGTCGTTCCTTGAGCTAGCGGAGGGAATCGAACCCTCAACCACCTGATTACAAATCAGGTGCTCTACCGTTGAGCTACGCTAGCGGCACGACCTGGCGAGGAAAGGACGGGGCACGATAGCGAGGCACCCTTCGCGGTCAAGAACGCCCGCGGGCTTTTTTCTCCGGGCAGCGATCGGGCTGCGACTCAGCATTCGACGGCCTGCGACTCGCCTCGCGCGATGGCGGCGACCAGCGCGGCGAAGCGCAGCAGGTCGAAGGGCTTGCGCACGACGTCGCGAACCGCGGGGTGCCGACGCAGTCGCGCCTCGGTGCCGAGTTCGACGTAGCCCGAGGCGATGACCGTGGGTGGCGCCTGCGCGCCCAGGCCCTCGAGCAAGTTCTCCCCCGCCAGCAGCGGCATGTCGAGATCGCAGACGAAGACGTCGACGGGTCCGGCGAGCAGCCGTTCGCGCGCGCGCAACCCGTCCCCGACGACCTCGACCGAGAGCCCCTCCCGCGCGAGGAAGACCCTCAGGACCTCGGCCACCGACTCATCGTTGTCCGCAACCAGGGCGACTCTGCGGGGTTCGGTCATCGTGGGCTTTGGACGTGCCGTCAGGACCGGCGGCACGCGCTGGTTTCAGGCATCCAACGGGATGAGCCAGGATACGTCGTCGAACGCGACTTCCAGCCGCATCGATCCGACGTCGATCGAGAGCATCTCACGCACGCGATCGACCTTGCGAACCGTGCAGCGACGCGCGAGGCGGGGAAGATAGACGACGTCGTCCTTCTTCACCTTGGCGAGGAAGGCCATGCGGCGGCGGTGCAGGGAGCTCCGGTCCGTGAGGTGCTTCGCCGCGTCGAGGATCTCCCGGACCTCGGCGTCGAAGGGGCGCGGGGCCTTCGCGAGCCGCTTCAGCGGCTCCTCCATCCGCGTGCGCATCGCCCGCAGCTGTTCATCGACGAGGGCATCGGCCTCCTCCTCGAGCCAGGCACGTCGCTTCTCGATCTCGGCGCGCCGCTCGTCGGCGGCCCGGCCTGCCGAGCGCGCCTCCTGCTCGAGCTGCTCGACGCGGCGACGTCCGGCCTCGGCCTCCCGCCGCGCGTGCTCGACCCGCTCGATCACCTCCTCGAGACGGACATCCCGCGTCCCGAGCAGTTCCCGCGCGCGGGCCACGACGGCGCCGGGCATCCCGACCCGGCCGGCGACGTCGAGCGCGTGGGACGAACCCGGGATCCCGACATCGAGTCGGTAGAGCGGCCGCAGCGAGGCTCCGTCGAAGGCCATGGCACCGTTCACCGCCGCCGGGTGCGCGTGCGCGAAGGCCTTCAGCCGGCCGATGTGCGTCGTGACCACGGCCGTGGCGCCACCGCGCTCGATCGCCTCCAGCACCGCGGTGCCGAGCGCGCCGCCTTCGTCCGGGTCGGTGCCCGAACCGAGTTCGTCGAGGAGGACCAGGGAGCGCGAGGTCGCCTCGGCCAGACAGCGGGCGATCCGCACCACATGGGAGGAGAAGGTCGAGAGGTTCTGCTGGATCGCCTGCTCGTCGCCGATGTCAGCGAAGACGCCGTCGAACTGCGGCACGATGCTCCCCTCCGCGGCCGGGATCGGGACTCCGGCCATCGCCATGACGGCGAGCAGGCCGACGGTCTTCAGCACGACCGTCTTGCCGCCGGTGTTCGGACCCGTGACGACCAGGACGCGATGCGGTTCGCCGAGCGTCAAATCCAACGGAACGAGCTCATCGCTGCGACCGCGCGCAGCGGCCGCCCGGAGCAGGATCGGGTGCAGGGCCCGACGCAGACCGAGCGCCCCGGACTCGACGACGGGGACCACGCGCCAGCCGTCCTCCGCGACGAGCCGCGAGCGCGCCATCGCGAGATCGAGCGCCGCCATGCAGGCGATCGCGTCCTCGACCTCCGGCTGCAGCCGCCGCAGCCCGCGGCAGACCTGGGTCACCACCACCTGGATCTCGCGATGCTCGTCGGCGCGCGCATCGGCGAGGCGATTCGCGGCCTCGATCACGGCCTCGGGCTCGATGAACACCGTCGCCCCCGAGGCGCTGCGGTCGTGCAGCACACCCGGCACGTTCCCGCGCTGCTCGGCTTTCACCTGGAGCACCGGACGGCCGTGGCGCCAGGACGCTTCGGTCGACTGCAGGCATCGGCGCACGCGCTCATCGCCGAGCACCCGAGCGACGACGGCACGCACCGCCGCCTCCCCGGACTCGATCGCGCGGCGGATCTCGCCGAGCCGCGCAGACGCGGAGTCGAGGACCTCGCCGCGATCGTCGACCACGCGTTCCAGCTCGTCCGCGAGATCGGCGACGACCGGGAATGCCGCGCCCGTCGCCGCGAGCGCCTCGCTGCCGCTGCGATCGAGGAGCCACGCACGGCAGCGGGCCGCGGCGCGCAGCAGGCGCTTCAGCTCGGCGAGGTCGCGGGTCCCGGGCTGGTGCACGCCGGAGAAGAACGCCCCGATCCACGACCGGACCTCCACGGCACCCGCCACCGGCGGCCGCTCGCCGCGGGCGGCGGCGAGCGCCAGCGCTTCGGCCTCCGCGAGCGCGCGATTCGCCTCCGCGGCGCTCGCGTACGGCACGAGGCCGTCGACCAGGGGGCGGCCGAGCGTGGTGACGAGTCGCTCCATGAGCAGTTCGCGCACGGCGCGGAACTCGAGCGCATCGAGGTCGAAGCGAGTCGTGGTTCGCACACGCGGAGCATACGTCGCGTGCACGGATGGGCGATTCGTCACGGTTCAGGACTCGAGCCCGTAGACTCCGCCGCCCCAGCCATGAACCAGTCAGCCGGTTTCGGAACGCGCGCGATCCACGCGGGCCAGTCTCCCGACCCCACGACGGGCGCGATCATGACGCCCGTCTACATGACGAGCACCTATGTGCAGGAGGCGCCGGGGGTCATCAAGGGCTTCGACTACTCCCGCACGCGCAACCCCACGCGCAGCGCGCTCGAACGGAACCTCGCTGGACTCGAGGGCGGCAAGCACGGTCTCTGCTTCGCCAGCGGCATGGCCGCGATCAACTGCGTGCTGAACCTGCTCAAGGCGGGCGACCACGTCGTGGCGGGCAACGACCTCTACGGGGGCACCTACCGCATCTGCACGACGCTCTATGCGAAGTTCGGCGTGAGCTTCAGCTTCGTCGACATGTCCGACCTCGACGGGGTGCGCAAGGCGATCCAGCCGAACACGCGTCTCGTGATGACCGAGACGCCGTCGAACCCGCTGCTCCGCCTCACCGACCTGACCGCCCTCGCGAAGCTCTGTCGGGAGCGCGGCGTGCTGTCGATGTGCGACAACACCTTCGCGACGCCCTACCTGCAGAACCCGCTCGCGCTCGGCATCGATGCGGTCATCCACTCGACGACGAAGTACCTCGGCGGGCACTCGGATGTCGTCGGCGGCGCGCTGGTGGTGAACGACGACGATCTCGCGAAGCAGCTCGCCCACTTCCAGAACAGCGTCGGCGGCACTCCCGGCCCGATGGACTGCTTCCTCGTGCTGCGCGGCACGAAGACGCTGCACGTGCGCATGGACCGCCACGCGACGAACGCGATCGCCATCGCGCGCGATCTCGAGGCCCACCCGCGCGTCAAGCGCGTCTGGTATCCCGGGCTCCCGAGCCATGCCCAGTTCGCGCTCGCCCAGCGACAGATGCGCAACGGCGGTGGGATGGTGTCCTTCGAACTCGACGCGAGCGTCGAGGACGCGAAGCGCGTCGCGTCGAGCTTCCGCATCTTCTCCCTCGCCGAGAGCCTCGGCGGAGTCGAGAGCCTCGTCGACCACCCCGTGACGATGACTCACGGCAGCATCCCGCGGGAGGAGCGCCGCAAGGCGGGATTCGAGGACGGCCTCATCCGCCTCTCCGTCGGGATCGAGGAGCTCGCCGACCTGCGTCAGGACCTGGCGGACGCGCTCGCGGTGCTGTGAGGCGTCGCGCGGCGCAGCCGGGTCACCCGTCGGCCGATCGCGAGGTGGAGCGACGGGCTCGCGCGCTGCTGGGAAGCTCGTCGTCGTCGTCTTCTTCCGGCTCGGGAGGCCCCACGTCGTCTCCCGAGACCTTCGCACGCATCATCCGGCCTACCTTGAACTTGACGATGCGCTTCGCGGGGACTTCGACCTTCTGGAGGGTGCGCGGGTTCTGGGCCCGTCGCGGCGCCCGCTCGCGGGTCTCGAAGACCCCGAACTCCCGGAACTCGAGCCGATTGCCCTCGGCGAGTTCGCGGATGATCGCGTCGAGGAAGGCCTGGATGACATCCTTGGCGACGACCTTCGTGACGTGCGCCTCCTCGGCGATGCGGTTGACCAGCTCTTTCTTCGTCACGGTCCTCATCGAGCGTCGCCTCCGATCCCCGGGCTCGGGCGTCGGGCACGCGACGCCGATCCCACGGACCGCCGGAAAGTAGCGTGGAATCGACGCTTGTGGCAACCACGGCCGAGGGTTTCGGCCCCGACGCAGCGTGGCGCGCGACGGCGCCGGGCTTCCTCTCCGATTGGCGGGAGGCGCTGGCCAGGGTGGACCATGCCTGCCCGTCGCGGCTCGGTCCCCGCACGGTCGGCGCGCCCATCACCGACCACCGCAGCTCCTGGGTGCGCCGCTGCCGCATCGGGCAACGCGAGATCTACTGCAAGACCTACGGGTACCCCGCGCTCCGCGACCGTCTCCGCGGCGCGCTCCGCAACACCTGGCTCGCTCCGAGCCGCGCGGCGCGCGAGGCGGCGGCGCTGCGCTGGCTCGCCGAGGCAGGCTTCGAGGGCCCGCGGGCCCTGGGCTACGCCGAGACGCGTCGGCTCGGGTTCCTCCGCTGCGCCGTGCTCGCCACCGAAGCCTGGCCCTCGCAGGCCCTGCACGAGGTCTGGCCCTCACTCGCGCCCGCTCGTCGCACCGAACTCCTCGCCGCGGTCTGGCGCTTCGTCGACGCGCTCCATGCGCGGGGCTTCGTCGACCGCAACCTCGACCCGCGCAACCTGCTCGTCGCCGGGCAGGGTGACGCGGCCTTCCGCATCGCCAAGATCGATTCACCGAGGCATCGGATCCTGCCAAGCAGCCGACGCCTGGCGCGACTCGTCGCGGAAGATCGCGCGCGGCTCGAGCGCGGCCTCGCGCGACTGGCGGGCGCAGGCTGACGAACGCGCCGTCAGAGCTCGCCGACCTTCGGCACCGGGCTCCCGGGCGGGAGCGCACCGAGCGCCTCGTCGATCAACCGCAGCCGCAGGGGCACGGTGACGACGCGGTCGGTGACGTCGAAGGCATCGCCGTCCTCGGCGTGCGCGAGGAAGTACCGGTAGGCGCGGCGCGCGCTCGGCCAGTCCCGACGCTTCTCCTCGAGGCTGCGCTCCGGGCGCTCGAAGAAGAGATTGCCGATGTTCAGCGCGGCGCGTGCCTCCTTCGGTTCCAGCTCGAGCACGCGACGGTAGAGCGAGACCGCGCGATCCCGCTCACCCGCGAGCCAGTACGCGGCGGCGCGGTCCATCAGCAGGCCGATCTCGTCGGGGCGATTCGCCAGCAGGCGATCGAGCCACAGCGCGGCAGCCGCCGGCCGTCGGAGTTCGTAGACGAGCATCGCGGCGTACTCGCGCGCCGCCGTGGCGAAGCCGGGCTCCGCGGACGGCATGCCCTCGAGCGCCTTCGCATACGCGCCCGCGGCGTCCTCCGCACGACCGATCTGCGCGAGCGCGCGCGCGAGCCCCAGCTGCGCCCGCCACGAGTCGGGCTTCGCGCGCGAGGCCTTGTCGTACGCGTCGACCACCTTCGCGATGCGGTCGCTGCGCTCCCAGACCTCGGCGAGATCGAGGTAGGCGTAGTAGAAGGAGGCGTCGCGGGCGATCGCGGACTCGAGGGCCTCCAGCCGGTCGCGGTCGTTGCGGGCGAGACGGGCGCGCACGAACTCGGGCAACGGCGAGCCGGGGCGACCCTTCCAACCCGCATAGAACTCCACCACCGCCGGGTTCGGCGTGCCGTCTTCGGCGCGGCCGAGTTCGGTCAGGGCGAGATGCGCCGGCACGAAGTCCGGGCAACGGCCGATCGTCTCGATCAGGAAGGCCCGCGCCTGCGACTCCTCGGCACGGCGCTGCAGGAGCTCGGCCTCCCAACGGCCGCGATCCCCGCACTGGTCGTAACCGTCGGCGATGGGGGCGAGCTGTTCGACGGCCGCGCAGGCCCAGAGGCCGCTGAGCAGGGCGAAGGCGAGCGGACGGCCGATCCGAAGCCGGATGCGCACGGCGTTCCTCACGGCGTCAGGACGGCGTGACCGCCCGCGACGCGGTACCGCGAGCCATCGCGACGACCCGCCTCGTCGGCGAGCGAGACCCGCCCGCTCGCCTCGAAGTCGAAGGCGAGGTCGTTGCGTCCCCCGAGCACGGTGATGCGCGCGGTGCCGAGCACGATGACCTCGGTCTGACGCACGAGGAACGTGAGGTGCCCGCCACCCGGTGGGTTGCGGAACACGAAGTCCGAGCCGCCGTCCGCCCGCGGCCGCCGCGCCGAGCCCTCGACCCCCGCCGGGGTCGCGAGCTCGTCGTAGAAGTTGGCCGTCATGACGATCGAGAGCTCGTCGGTGACGACCGTCAGGGGCTTGGTGAAGGGCGCGATCAGGCCCCCCTCGGCCGCGGCGATCGCGAACTCGTCGACGGGCTTCGCCGAGCCACCGCAGGCACCGAGGCCAGCGGCGAGGATGACGAGGCACGCCGCAACTCTTCGAAGGACCGGACGACAGCGCATGGCGAGCAGGTTAGCGCGACGCCATCGACGAATCAGGACGCCGAGCGGGCAGGCAATGCATGGCGGTCGGCGGTTCGCGCCGTATGGTGCACGCGATGCGCGGTCAGGGCACTCGGCTCGCCAGGAGCCTCCCGGGCTTCGTGGCAGTCGCCACGAGCCTGCTGCTCGCCGCATGCACCTGGCTGCCCGCCGAGTTCAACTGCTCCCCGCTCTACCGGCACCGACTGGACGAGCAGGGTCGGGTCCTCGAACTCGACGTGCTCTGGCCGATCTTCCACTACGAGCTCAGCGCCGAGGGCGGCGACGACCTCCGGATCCGCCCGCTCTGGCGGAGGGTGGTGGAGCCGGTGTCGAAGGTCAGCGGCGCGCGGGCCGTCGAGCATCAGTTCCTCTGGCCGCTCGGCCGCGTCCGCCACGACGCCGGCGAGTCGAGTCTCCGCCTCTTCCCCCTGCTCTGGCACCGCTCCCGCACGAACGACTCCGGGCAGCGCGAGGCCGATTGGTACTGCCTCTTCCCGTTCATCTGGGGCGGCTCGCGCGAGGACGGGCAGGAGAACTACTTCGGCGTCTTCCCGATCGCCGGATCGTTCCCCGACTTCCTCACCTACCGGCGCTTCACCTTCGTGCTCTGGCCGCTGTACCTGCACCTCGAGAAGGAACGGACGGAGAGCACGATCATGCTCTGGCCGCTGATCGGCTGGGGCAGCGTGAGCGACGGCAGCACCTGGCACCGCTTCATCCCGCTCTGGTCGATCGCGAACGGACCGCGACGCTGGTACCGCTCGATCCTCTGGCCGGTCTTCTCGTGGGGCGTCGAGAACCTCGACGGCGACGACCCGGTCTTCCGCTGGTTCGTCTGGCCGCTCTTCGGCAAGCAGACGAGCCGCGAGGTCTTCGGCTGGACCGTGCTCTTCCCGCTCTTCCAGAGCATGCGCATCGCGGATCGACACTGGAAGGTCGACTTCCTCTGGCCGATCTTCCGTTCCGAAGACCGCCTCGATCCCGAGAACCCGCTCTTCCAGTGGTGGGTCTTCCCGCTCGTCGCGCGCACGATCACCGACGACCAGTGGGCCTGGAACTTCCTCTGGCCCCTGATCTGGCTGCGCGAGTACCACGATCCCGAAGATCTCGAGACGCAGCAGCTCGTCGTGCCGTTCTTCTCCCACACACATCGCGAAGGACGGGCCGGCGTCTCCGACTGGCTGCAGGTCTGGCCGTTCCTTCACCGCGCGCGCGACGATCGCAGCGACGGCGCGCGGCGCGGTGAGTGGAGCTTCCTCTCGCCCTGGCCCTGGCACGGCGCGGTCAGCGCCGGATTGCGCGAGGCCTTCGGCTGGGCCTGGGAGATCGCCCGCGCAGACCGCCGCGGTGCAGAGGACAGCTCCTTCGAGCTGATGGCCCATCTCTACTCGACCCGCAAACGCGGTGAACGCCGACAGACCAGCGTGCCCTTCCTCTTCAACTGGGAGAGCGACGCGAGCGGCGGCACGCTACGTCTCCTCCAGGTCATCCCGATCCCCTTCGGCGGTGGTGAGGACGATCGATGAGTGAGGCGACGAGCGACCGGAAGCCCAGGTTCGCGGCGGTGCGGCGGGTCGGCGCGCAGGTCGACGAGATCCTCTGCAGCGCCGGGTTCAGCGTCGCACTCCTCTTCCGGACCGCGGCGGCCCTGCGTTATCTGCCGCGGCGACGCCGCTTCTTCCTCGATGCGGCGCACGCGGCGGGCGTGAAGTCGCTGCCGGTCTCGCTCGTGGTCGCGCTGTTCGCCGGGATGATCCTCGCGCTGCAGACCGGGATCGAACTCCGCCGGCTGGGCCAATCCGATCTGATCGGCAGCATCCTCGCGCTCTCCATGTGCCGCGAGATGGGCCCCTTCATGACCGGCATCATCCTCGCGGCGACCGTCGGTTCGGCGATCGCGGCCGAGGTCGGCACGATGAAGGTGTCCGACGAGGTGACGGCACTCGACGTCATGTCGATCGACGCCGCGAACTACATCGTCTTGCCGCGCGTCGCGGCGATGACCCTGATGTGCCCCGCGGTGACCGTCGTCACCGACCTCGTCGGCATCGCCGGCGGCGCGGTCGTGAGCCACTTCCATCTCGGGATCACGCAGCAGACCTACTGGCTCGCGGCACGCGAGTCGTTGACCTCGACGACCAGCA
This sequence comes from Planctomycetota bacterium, assembly GCA_020848735.1. GTDB lineage: Bacteria > Planctomycetota > UBA1135 > UBA1135 > UBA2386 > JACRLW01. The sequence goes on from JADLHO010000041.1 coordinate 15,613, forward strand.
TCCTGCCCAAGGACGTCTACGTCGGTCTCGTCAAGGCGATCGTCTTCGGCTGCACGATCGCCACGGTGAGCTGCGCCGCGGGACTGCGCGCCGGAGGCGGCGCGCTCGGGGTCGGACGCGCCGTCCAACGCGCCGTGATGTCCTCCATCATCCTGATCATCGTGCTCGGCTACGCGATCACGTGGCTCTTCTACTTCCTCCTCCCGGAGTGATGCGGTCCGACCGATGATCGAGATGCGGGGTGTGTGGAAGAAGCTCGGATCGCGCGAGATCCTGCGCGGGCTCGACCTCGTCGTGCCCGAGGGTCTCAACTACGTCCTCATGGGCCGCTCGGGCACGGGCAAGAGCGTCACGCTCAAACACGTGATCGGCATCCTCCGGCCCGACGCGGGCAGCGTGAAGGTCGACGGCGTCGAGGTCGCGGAGCTGAAGCGACGCGAGCTGCAGGAGCTCCGCAAGAAGATGGGCTACCTGTTCCAGAACGGCGCCCTCATCAACTGGCTGACGATCGAGGAGAACGTCGCGTTGCCCCTGGTGGAGAACACGACGCTGCCGCGGAGCGAGATCGCCGATCGCGTCCACGAGACCCTCGTGGTCGTCGGCATGGACCACGCCGCGAAGCAGTTCCCGCCCGACGTGTCGGGCGGAATGAAGCTGCGCGCGGGCCTCGCGCGCGCACTCGTCGGTCGGCCCCGCTATGTGCTCTACGACGAGCCCAACGCCGGGCTGGACCCCATCATGGCGCGCCAGATCCACGAGCTGATCGCGCACGTGCGCGACCGCTACCACGTCACCGGACTCCTGGTCACCCACAGCCGCCAATGCGCGCTCGACACCGGGGATCGGATCGGTGTGCTCGACGGCGGCCGGATCGTCGCCGAAGGCTCGATGGAGGAGATGTGGCAGTCGCCCCATCCCCTGGTGCAGAGTTTCCTCAGCGGCCATGCCGATTGAGGACGATCACGGACCGGACGAGAAACGCCCCCATGGAGAAGACCAAGCAGGACCTCGTGCTCGGCCTCGTGTTCTTCGCCGCCCTCGGCATCCTCATGTGGGCGACGATCGAGCTGACCGGCCTCTCGATGCTGCAGCGCCCCTCGATGCGAGAGGTCGTGTTCCCGAACGCCGCCGGCCTGCGGGCCGGCGACAACGTCTTCGTGCTCGGCCATCGCCTCGGTCAGGTCGGCGCGGTGCGCCTCGATCCGCTCTCGACCGACCGCGACGCACAGGTCCGGGTCAGCCTGGTCCTCGCGGAGCCGGTCGAGTTCCGCGAGGGCTATGCGATCTCGATCGAAGCCGCCGGACTGCTCGGGGGCGTCCAGGTCCAGATCGATCCGGGCAAGGGTGCTGCGGCGTTGGCGGCCGACGCGCTCCTGCGCGGCTCGGTGCGGCCGGGTGGACTCGAAGCGGTCGGTGAGATCTTCGGCGACGACACCGTCCAGACCGACGTGAAGGCGATCGTCAGCGGCATCCGCACGGCCGTGGATCGTGCGAACCGCGGCGAGGGCTCGCTCGGCAAGCTCCTCACCGAGTCGACGCTCCACGACGAACTCCTCGCCGCGACCACCAGCGCCCGGAAGAGCCTCGAGGCCATCGAGCGGGGCGAGGGCGTCTTCGGGCGCATGATCGGCGACAAGAGCCTCGGCGATGCAGTCGCCGGCACCGTCCGCCGGATCGACGAGCTCATCGTGAAGCTCGGCAGCCGCGAAGGCCTGCTCGGTCGCGTCATCAACGACCCCGAACTCGCCGACAAGGCGAACGGCATCGTCACCGACCTCGCCGCGACCACCGCCGATCTCCGCGGCGGGCGTGGGACCATCGGCATGCTCTTCAGCGACGAGGGCGTCTCGACCCGCGTCCGCTCGGCGATCGCCCACATCGATTCCGTGACCGCGAAGCTCGACGACCCGGAGGCGGGCACGATCGGCGCCCTGGTCGGCAAGTCGGAGCTGCGGGCACGCGCCGAGCAGATCGTGACCGACCTCGCGGACAGCGTGGCCCAGGTCCGCTCGGGCCAGGGCGTGCTCGGCCGGCTCGTGTTCGACGACCGCATGGCCGACCAGCTCGAGCGCGTCCTCAACCAGGTCAGCCGAGCCATCGAGGACGCCCGCGAAGCCGCCCCCGTCGCGACCTTCTTCACCGTCCTGAGCGGCGCGTTCTGAACCCGCTCCACGCCGGTTCAGCGATCGAAGCGCGCGGCCAGGAGCCGCTCCACGTACTTGCCGATCACGTCGACCTCGAGGTTGACCGCCTGCCCGACCCTCGCCTCTCCGAGCGTGGTCGCCGCCGCGGTATGCGGGATGACGGCGATGCGCACCGTGTGGCCTTCGACGGCGGCGATCGTCAGCGACACGCCATCGACACAGAGCGAGCCCTTCTCGACGCAGTAACGCCAGAGCGCATCGGGGATCTCGAGGGCGAGCGTGCCGCCGGCGCGCGGGTCGATTCCGGCGACGACGCGGCCGACGCCGTCGACATGCCCCTGCACGAGGTGACCGCCGAGCGGATCGCCGACCCGGAGCGCCGGCTCGAGATTCAGCCGTCGACCGGGCGCCAACGCGTCGAACCAGGTCCGCGCGAGGGTCTCGGCGGAGAGTCGGAACACCCCGAGCGTCCCCTGCGGTCCCGCGGCATCGGCCGGCCCGTCCGCGCCGGGGACGAGCGTGCAGCAGACCCCCGAGAGCGCGACCGAATCCCCGAGGCGGAGACCGGCACGCATCGCGCCGAGATCGACGCCGAGTTCCGCCTCGTCGGCGAGCCTCCGGAAGGACCGCACGGTACCGACAGCTTGGATCAGACCCGTGAACACCTGCAATCGCCTCGCTTGACCGCGGAGATGGGGACGCCTACTGTGCTCCGCTCACTTTCTGGCTCAGCACCATGTTCTGCGCCATCCTGACGCTCTTTCCAGGCGCGGTCAGGCCGTACCTGGACGAGAGCATTCTCGGGATCGCACAGCGACAAGGGAAGCTCGCCGTTCAGCTCGTCGACTGGCGTGAGTTCACGCACGATCGGCACCGGACGGTCGACGACCGTCCGTTCGGCGGCGGCCCTGGAATGGTGCTGAAACCAGATCCGATCTTTGAAGCCGTCGAGGACACGGAGCGCCGTCACGGCGCCTTCCACAAGGTCCTCCTCTGCCCGCGCGGCCGCCGGTTCGACCAGCGGAAGGCGCGGGAACTCTCGAAGGTCGAGCGACTGCTCCTGCTCTGCGGTCGCTACGAAGGCTACGACGAGCGCATCCGCCAAGGCATGGCCTGGGACGAGATCTCGCTCGGCGACTTCGTGCTGGCCGGCGGCGAACTCGCGGCGCTCTGCGTCGTCGAGGCCGCGGTCCGCCTGATCCCCGGCGTGCTGGGCTGTGCCCAGTCACCGGAGCTCGAGTCCTTCGAGGGCGAGCTTCTCGACTACCCGCAGTACACGCGTCCGCGCGAGTACCGCGGGATGGCCGTCCCCGACGTCCTCGTCTCGGGCGACCACGGCGCCGTCGCGCGCTGGCGAGAAGAGCAGGCACGGCAGCTCACCGAAACCCGGCGACGTCTCCACGAGGCCGACGGCTGTGCGCATCCAGCGCCTGCGGTCGACGAGACCTCTCCCGGTACCTGTTCCCAAAGCGGCGCCGCGCCGGATCGCGACGCCGACTCCCGTTCGTCTTCCCGTCCGGACTCCGTTCCGCCTGGGGAGACGCCGACCAACTGACCCTGGGCAATCGCCTCGGGGTGATCCTGCTACTCGGTGTGATCCGACGACGCCTTGCGCCTGCGCGCGCTTCGCGTCCGAGGACTCGCCGAGCCCACGAACCGTTTTCGACCCACGACGCTTCGAACGAGGACCGCGATGGACCTGATGCGACAGATCGAGCTGGAGAACATGAAGACCGCCGTGCCGGACTTTGCCGTCGGCGACACGGTCAACGTCCACTACCTGATCCGCGAAGGCGACAAGGAGCGCGTGCAGATCTTCGCGGGGCAGGTCATCGCGATCCGCGGTTCCGGGATCCGCCGCAGTGCGGTGGTCCGCCGCATCGTCGCGGGCGAGGGTGTCGAGCGCATCTTCCCGCTCCACTCGCCGCGCGTTCAGAACATCGAGGTGAAGTCACGCGGTCGCGTGCGTCGCGCCAAGCTCTACTACATGCGCGAGCGCGTCGGCAAGGCGGTCCGCCTCTCCGCGAACTTCGGCAAGATCCGCGGCACCCGCTCGGTGCGCAACCGCGGCGCCGAGGGCAAGAGCGCCGCGAAGCCGTCCTGATCGAGAGCCAAAGAGTTCGAGAAGCCCAGAGGGTCACACTCGACCCTGACCGCGCCCCGGGAGTGGTCCATCGTCGCGTCCGACGCGGCGAGACGTACCGCTCGCTCCTCACGTTGCCGATCCGACTGTCATGCTCGAGAACGCTCGCCGCCAGGTCTTGTTGGTCGCCCTGACGATCGCGGCATCGATCCTGGTGCTGGCCTTCACCCCGCTCAACTACGGCCTCGACCTGAGCGGCGGCGTCCAGCTCGTCTACGAAGTCGACGTCGAGGCCTCGAAGGCGCAGGGGGTCATCCCCCCCAACGCGAGCGCCGAAGAGATCTCGGCGGTGATGGAGAGCACCGTCCAGATCATCCTCGAGCGCATCGACCCTCAGGGCACGCGTGAGGCGGTGGTCACCAGGCGCGGTGAATTCGGCATCCTCATCGAGCTGCCGAACCTCTCCGAGGCCGATGCCCTGACGGTCGAATCGCAGATCCAGAACCTCGGGCGACTCGAGTTCCGGGTGCTGGCGTCGGACCAGTACAACAAGGGCGGCGTGAGCTTCAACGTGCGCGCCGAGCGCACGCGCCTGCAGCAGTGGCTCGACGCGAACGACGGCGCGAACCGCAAGCTCGTCGCCGGTGATCCCGAGGCGATCGACATCTTCAACAAGCTCAGCCCGGACCTCGGTGGTCCGCAGGCGGGTGAGAACCTGAAGTGGCGCCCGCGGCTCGTGGAGCCGAAGCTCGACGACACCTCGCGCTGGTCCGGAGCCGAATCGTTCGGCCCCGCGGGTCCGAACAACGAGGGACCGGCCGTCGCGGCGTTCACCGCCACCGAGTGGAACGGTGGCCTCGTTCCCGAGTCCGCGGCGAAGGGTGGGAGTGGCAAGCCCTTCCTCGTCGAGTTCCTGCCGATCAACTGGCACGAACAGAAGTTCGAGGGCCAGGATCTCGACCCGTCCTACACGCGCGGCGGACTCGGCTCGAACGGTCGATCCGCGATCCATTACCGGATGCGCGTCGATCGACAGGATGCCTATGCGGACTGGTCGGAGGAGTACAAGGGCCAGCGCAGCGCGATCATCCTCAACAACATCGTCTACTCCGCGCCGACCTTCATGGGGCGGATCAGCGGCCCTGCCGAGATCTCGTCGGACACCTTCACGCAGCGGGAGGTCGACGCGCTGGTGCGCACCCTGCGCACGGGATCGCTCCAGGTGAAGCCGATCCGGCAGTCGCGCGACAACATCGGCGCGACCCTCGGGCAGCGCTCGATCTACCTCGCCGGGCTCTCGATCGCGGTCGGCGGCATCCTGCTGCTCGCCTTCGTCCTGTGGTACTACCGGATCGCGGGCTTCATCGCGTGTGCCGCGCTCGCGATGAACGTCCTGCTGATCATGGCGATCGTCGTGTTCCTGCGCGCGACGCTGACCCTGCCCGGCCTCGCCGGCCTCGTGCTCACCATGGGCATGGCCGTCGACTCGAACATCCTGATCTACGAGCGCATCCGGGAAGAGCTCGAGCGCGGCAAGGAGATGCTCCAGGCGTGTCGTTCGGGCTTCGAACGCGCGCTCGGCACGATCCTCGACGCCAACCTGACGACCTTCATCGCCGGCGTCGTGCTCTACCAGCTCGGCACGGGTCCAGTGCGCGGCTTCGCCGTCACGCTGATGGTCGGCATCATCACGACCGTCTTCACGGCGTACTACGTCACGCGCCTGATGTTCCACTTCATGCTCGAGCGCAACGCGCTCGGCTCGCTGCGCTTCAACGCGTGGCTGAAGGACGCGAACTACGACTTCATGAAGGCGCGCAAGCTCTGGTTCGGGATCAGCGCGGTCACGATCGGTCTCGGGCTGATCGCCTTCTTCGTCATCCCGAACGACGACAAGTACGCGATCGACTTCACCGGCGGCGCGAACCTGAAGGTCGTGCTGCGCGAGCCGAAGACACCCGACGAGGTTCGCGGGCTGCTCGGGGAGTACTCGAAGAAGTTCGACGGGGTCATCGTGAACACCGTCGGCCAGGTCGAGGACGGCAAGGCGACGCGCTTCTCGGTCCGCGTCAAGCTCTCCGACGAGCAGCGCGCGGCCATCGATGCAGCGCGCAAGCTGGATCCCGCCAACTTCGAGCCCCCCTACCTCACCGAGCTCCACGCGTCGTTGGGCGCGCACCTCGTGCCCGAGGCCTTCAGCGGTGAGCTCGTCGCGGAGAACCCCGCCGGCACCCTCGACTTCGGCGAAGTCGAGCTGCACTTCGTTCAGGACGTCAGCGTCGCCGCGCTCAACGAGAAGCTCGCCGTGCTCGGCGGCGTCACGGTGCGCAATCTCGACCGCGAGGACGGCGAGAGCGGCCGGAACTTCAAGGTGGAGCTCGGAGTCGTGAAGGGCACTCCGGCGACGGCGCTCTTCGAGATGATCCAGTCCCGCCTCGGCGGGCTGAAGAGCGTCTCGGGTCAGAACGTCGACCTGAGCAACCCCATCCCGGAGTCCTCGGAGATCGGTGGACGGCTGGTCGGAGAGCTGCGCAGCGCAGCGCTCGACGCGCTCGCGCTCGCACTCTTCGCGATCGTCATCTACGTGCGCATCCGCTTCCACGAGTACAAGTTCGGCATCGCCGGCGTCGCGGCCCTCGTCCACGACGTGCTCGTGACGCTCGGCTTCGTCGTGGTCGCGAACTACCTCGGGATCGTCGATGCCGAGATCGACCTGTCGATGATCGCGGCTTTCCTGACGATCATCGGCTACTCGATCAACGACACGATCGTCATCTTCGATCGCGTGCGCGAGAACCTCTCCGACGCGAAGCGACTCGGCGACAAGATCGACCGCGCCGCGATCCTCAACCGCTCGGTCAACCAGACCCTCTCGCGGACGATCCTCACCACGGCGACCGTCATGCTCGTGGTGATCGCGCAGTTCGCGGTCAACTTCCACGCCGGCACGGCCCTCGAGGGGTTCTCGTTCGCGCTGCTCATCGGGATGATCAGCGGCACCTACTCGACGGTCTTCATCGCCGCGCCGATCGTGCTCTGGCTTTGGGATCGTGAGCGCGAGGAGGAGGTCGCGGCAGCGACGGGGCAGATCACCGCCGCTCCGGGCACGAGCGAGTCCCCCGCCGCGCCGACCGGCGCGGGCTCCTGAGTCCGCGCGTGCCGTTCGGCGAGTTCCGCTTCCCGTCGATGCTCGGCGCGTTCGACGCGCGCCGGATCCCGGTCCTGCAGACCGACGTGCTGGTCATCGGCGCCGGGATCGCCGGCGCGACCGCCGCACTGCGCGCCGCGGACACGGGCGCCTCGGTCCTCTGCATCGCGAAGACCGAGTTCGACGAGGCCAACACCGCCTGGGCCCAAGGTGGCGTCGCCGCGGCACTCCGTGCGGACGACAGCCCTGGACGTCACGCCAAGGACACTCTGCTGGTGGGGAGCGGCCTCTCGTCGCCCTCGACCGTGGACCTCGTGGTGTCCCGGGCACCGGCGATCGTGGGCTGGCTCCAGACCCTCGGCGCGCGCTTCGACCGCGCGAACGACGGCGACCTGGCACTCGGCCGCGAGGGCGGACACTCGACACACCGGGTCGTCCACGCGAACGGTGACGCGACCGGCAAGGAGATCCAGCGCGCGCTGGCACTCGCGCTGAAGTCGCATCCAAGGATCATCAGCAAGATCGGACCGTTCGTCCGCGATCTCCTGGTGCAGGACGACCGCTGCGTCGGAGCGGTCGTCCTCGACGGCGATCGCGAGCTCGCGGTCCACGCCAAGGCCGTGATCCTCGCCACCGGCGGTGCCGGCCAGATCTACCGGGAGACGACCAACCCGAGTGGCGCCAGCGGTGACGGACACGCGCTCGCCTTCCGCGCGGGAGCCGAACTGATGGACCTCGAGTTCGTGCAGTTCCACCCGACCGTGCTCTACATCGCGGGCGCCTCGCGCTTCCTCATCTCGGAGGTCGTCCGCGGCGCCGGCGCGGTGCTACGGGACCGCGCCGGTGAGCGACTCATGATCGGCGTCCACCCGGACGAGGAACTGGCCCCGCGCGACGTCGTGAGTCGGGCGATCCTCGACCGCATGGTCGCGACGAACGACACGCACGTGTACCTCGACCTCTCGGGAGTCGAGGGCGACCCCCATCAGCGGTTCCCGTCGATCTCCCGCATCTGTCGTGCCTTCGACATCGACATCGCGCGGGATCCGATCCCGGTCCGCCCCGGCGCGCACTACATGGTGGGCGGCGCGCGGACCGACCACGACGGTCGCACGAGCCTGCCCGGCCTCTGGGCCGCCGGCGAGGCCGCGGCTACCGGACTGCATGGCGCCAATCGCCTGGCCTCGAACTCCTTGCTCGAGGGCGCCGTGTTCGGCGCGACGGCGGGAGAATCCGCGGCTCGGGAGACCTCCCGGGGGAGCCTCCCGCACCACGAGGTCGAAGCAGGCGATCCCGAGCAGGCGGCGATGCTCCAGCTCGATGACGTCCTCTATTCGCTGAAGAGCCTCATGTGGCGTCAGGTGGGGCTCGGACGCAACCGCGCGGGTCTGGCCGAGGCCGTCGAACGGATCGGGCTCTGGCAGCGCTACGTGCGACGAGCCCACGCCACGACGCGGCGCGCCTGCGAGCTCCTGAACATGCTGACCACGTCGGCACTCGTGGCGACGGCGGCGCTCACGCGCGAGGAGTCGCGCGGAACGCACTTCCGCAGCGACTTCCCGTCCCGCGACGACGCCCGGTGGTGTCGCAACCTCTGCCTCCATCGCGACCGCGACGATCGGATCGCGGTGCAGCCGACCCCTCTCCGCCAGCCCAGCGACAGAACCCAGGAGCTCCCTTGACCCTTCGCGAACGACTGCATGGCAACGAGATCGCTCCCGTCGAGGCGATCCTGTTCGGAGTCGTCGACCACGGCGACGAGCGCAGCGCGGCGGAGTCGCTCGCGGAGTTGTCGGAGCTGGCCGACACGGGCGAGTTCGTCGTCGCCGGCTGCATGGCGCAGCATCGCCGCCATCCGGACCCGCACACCTATCTGGGTGCCGGCAAGCTCCAGGAGCTCGCCGAGGCCGTGGCCCAGACCGGCGCCAGTGTCGTCATCGCCGACGATCAGCTCTCACCCGCGCAGGGCCGCAACATCGAGGAGGCGGTGAAGGTCGCGGTGCTCGATCGCAGCGAGCTCATCCTCCACATCTTCGGCATCCACGCGCGGACCCCGCAGGCGCGACTCCAGGTGGAACTCGCCCGCCTCCAATACCAGGTGCCGCGCCTCAAGCGGATGTGGACCCACCTGGAGCGCCAACGCGGCGGCATCGGCGTGCGCGGCGGTGCGGGCGAAAAGCAGATCGACGTCGACCGGAGCGAACTTCGCAGCAAGATTGCCGCTCTGCAGCGCGACCTCGAGAAGATCGGGGAGCGCAAGGTCCGCGAGGTCCGGACCCGCGCGGATCGTTTCACCGTCGCCCTCGTCGGCTACACCAACTCCGGCAAGTCCACGCTGATGAACCGGCTGACCGCCGCCGGTGTGCTGGCCGAGGATCGACTCTTCTCCACGCTCGACACCCGCACGAAGCCATGGCGCCTCGCCGGGGGTCGGACGGTCCTGCTCTCGGACACCGTCGGGTTCATCCGCAAGCTCCCTCACCAACTGGTCGCGAGCTTCCACGCGACCCTCGAGGAGGCGCTCAACGCCGACCTGCTCTTCCTCCTCGTCGATGGTTCGAGCCCCCAGGCCCTGCAGCAACTCGCGACGGTCGAGGAAGTCCTCCAGCAGCTCGGCGCCGGACAGATCCCCCGGATCCAGGTCCTGAACAAGGCCGACCAGATCTCGGACCGGTCCGTGCTCGCGCCCATCCGCGCCCACGGCGGGACGAGCGTGCTGATCTCCGCGCTGAACGGCGACGGCATCGGCGAGCTCGAGGCGGCCCTTCTCGAGCACCTGGCGACCGTCGAACGAGAACTCATCCTGCTCGTCGACCACAGCGCCGGCGCCCTGCGCGCCGAGGTCCGACAGCTCGCCACCGTGCTCGACGAGCGCTTCGACGAGCGGGGCAGCCGGATCCTGGTCCGCGCGAGCCAGGCCGCGATCGAGCAACTCGTCGCCAAGGGTGCCCGGCTCGCCGCCCATCCCGACGCCGAGCCCGGGACCACGGGCCCGTCCGCCCCGGCACGCTGATCGAGGCGAGGAGCTCGCCCGGTAAGCGGGCTTGGCCCTTGCCCGCCGAGATGCCTCCGCCGCGAGGCCTCGGAAGCCGGAGCCCTGAGACGAAACGAGCCCCGACCGCTTTCGCGGTCTGGGGCTCGAGGTGAATGGACCCGGCACTGACCTACTTTCGCCTTGCGACTATCATCGGCCCCGTCTGCTTGACTGCTGTGTTCGGGATGGGAACAGGTATTTCCAGACGGGTATGGGCACCGGGAAGCGCTTGCT
>JADLHO010000042.1 GCA_020848735.1 Planctomycetota bacterium
AGCTCGCGGCGCGCTTCCCGATCACGCTCATCTCGTCGCCGGCGCACCAGTTCCTCAACTCGAGCTTCGTCAACGTCGGGCCGCTGCAGCGCGCCGCGCGCGAGCCCGAAGTGGCGCTGCATCCGCATGACGCCGAGCGGCGCGGGATCGCCGACGGCGCGATGGTCGTGGTGGAGAACGAGCGCGGGCACTTCCAGGCGCGCGCGCGCGTGCGGGAGGGCATCCGTGAAGGTGTCGCGTGGGCGCCGGGTGTCTGGTGGGCAAAGCTCTCGCCCGATGGCCGCAACGTGAACGCCACGACCAGCCAGCGCCTCACCGACATGGGCGCCGGTCCGGTCTTCTACGACAACCTCGTCGAGATCCGCACGATCGCCTGACGCGGCCTCGGGCGCCGCACACGTCTCAGTTCTCGGCGCGCAGGGCCTCGGAGGGATCGATGCGGCGCGCGCGCCGGACCGGTACGGCGCACGCCGCCAGCCCGACGGCCAGCATCAGCAGGTTCGCGCCGAGCAGCAACAGCAGCTGGCGGGTCGAGCCGACGCCGGCCACGACGGCGAGGGTGCTGCCGACGACCAGCCCGAGACCGATCTGCAGGAGGGCGCGCGAGAAGACGCCGACGACGATCCGGCGCGGCCCCGCGCCGAGCGCGGCGCGGATGCCGATCTCCCGTGCCCGCCGCGCGACGGTGAAGGACATCAGCGCATGGATGCCCATGGCCGAGAGCAGCATCACGAGCAGGGCGACGATCCAGGCGACGGCTGCGAGGGTCCAGTTCGCCGCGGCCTCGCCGCCGCCCGCATCGCCGAGCGCCTTGATGTCCGAGAGTCGGATCGCCGGGTCGACGTCCGCCACCATCTGGCGGATGCGCGAGCCGAGGGCCGCGGGATCGGCGGCGCGCACGACGAGCTGGCCGGCCTGTCCCACCACCGGCCGGCTCGGCAGGTACATCGCCGACTGCTCTTCCGGCCGCGGAAGCTGCCAGCCGAAGTCGCGCACCAGGCCCACGATCTCGTACCAGTCGTCCCCACCCACGCTCGAGACCTCGCCCGAGACGATGCGGACGCGCTGCCCCAAGGGGTTCCGGTCTGCGAGGACGTGCCGGACGAACGACTGGTTCACCAGCATCACCTTGCCGCCCTCGAAGTCGAGTGGCTCGAGCGCCCGCCCCGCGAGGACCTCCGTCCCGAACGCCCGGAAGAAGCCGCCGGAGACGTGCACGAGCGTGCTCCTCCGCAGGCCGTCCGTCGGCACGCCGGCGATGGTGTCGACCTCGATGCGGTACTTGAACTGATCCTCGACGGGGAGGCGGTCCGCATAGGCCACGGCCTCGACGCCGGGCTCCTCCGCGATCCGTCGCTCGAGGTCATCGAAGGCGCGCCGCGCGTGCGCCGCCTTCGTCGCCGAGTCGAGCATGTAGTCCTCGCGGTCCAGCCCAAGATCTGCCGCGAGATAGCGCTCCGCCCCGATCCCCTGCGCGCGCTGGTTGAAGCGGTTCGACTCGAAGACTCCTCCGGCGACCAGCGGCAGGAAGAGCACGGTGATCGCGACCTGGGCGACGATGACGAAGGTCCAGAATCCGCCGAACCGCGGTCCCGCGCGACTTGCGCCCGTGCCGCGCAGCGCATCGTTGACGTTCACCCGCGTGGCGCGCAGCGCGGGCAGGATCCCGATCATCGCTGCCGCGATGACCGTGAGCACCGCGGCGTACAGCAGCGTCCGCCACGACAGGCTGGCGTCGATCCAGAACGGGAGGGTACCGCTCTCGGCGAACTTGGCGACCCCGAACCGCAGCGCGACGCGCGCGGCGACGAGCCCGACGAGCGTCGCAAGCGTCGCGAGCACGAGCGCCTCGGCGAAGAGCTGGCCGATGATGCGCCGGCGGCTCGCGCCGAGTGCGCTGCGCACCGTGAGTTCGTAGCTGCGCGTGGCGGTCCGCGCGAACACCAGCGTCGCGACGTTCGTGCACATCACCGCGAGGAGCATCACGAACACGCTGTTGACCGCGTACATGATATTGCGGATCACCAGCATCTCGCCGCCTTCGTTGAGCGGCTTGGCGAATGGCGCGACGCGCGGCCGGAGATGCTCGTCGAGCGTGCCGTCGGCCGTGCCGCTGGCAATGCCGCTGGCCGCCGTCGTCCGCGCGGCGATCACCGCGAGCTCGCTGTTGGCGGCCTCGACCGTAGTGCCCTCGGCCAGCCGCCCGAAGGCGGCTGCCGACGGACCCGCGCGCCGGGCGAGCAACGCGCCGTCCACGCGCAATGGCGCCCAGAGTTGGTGGTTCCGCGGAAAGGCGAACCCCGCGGGCATCACCCCGACCACGGTCGCGACGGTGCTGCCGAGCGTCACCGTGCGGCCGAGCACACCGGGGTCGGACGCAAAGCGCGACGTCCAGACGGCGTGGCCGAGGACCACGACCGGTGGCTCCGAGGGGAGCTCGTCGCGGTCGTTCAGTACTCGCCCGAGAAGCGGCGGGGTCCCCATGAGCCGGAACGCGCTGGCGGTGACCTCGGCGCCAAGCACGGGCTCCACGTTCCGGTCCTCCGTGGCGAGATTCCGCTCGAAGGTGACAGCGGCTCCGAGTTCCTCGATGGTCCGGACCTCGCCGCGCCATCCCGCGAAATCGTGCAGCAGGCGCGGCTCGGCGGAGAGGGCGCTCGTGTCCCAGAGGTGCAGCGAGACGGCCCGGTCGGCGTCAGCGATCGGGAGTCGCGGGTTCTGGAACTTGTCGATCGCCTCGAAGTAGAGGGTTCCGAGTGCGATCGCGAGGGCGATGGCCGCGGTGCCGACGACGGTGAGCCACGGATGCTTCGCCAGCATGCGGAGGCCTATCCGGAGGTCGAGCGACGTCATCCCGAACAGCGTGGTGTGCATGCATCCTCGAGCGTGAAGGCTGTCAAGTACTTTGCAGTATGAAGTCGGTGCGACCCGTACGCAAGCCCGCCACGACCGAACCGGCGGCGCCCGACGCGCGTTAGAATGCGGAACCCCATCCGGAATACGACCCTTGGCCTCCCCGCTTCCCTCCACGCTCGGCGCCCTCAAGTCCTCCCCGTACGGCGCCGCCGGTCGCCGCGGGCGTTCGGTCCGCGACGAGATCCGCAGCAATCTCCTCGCGCGCATCGCGGACGGGAAGCCGCTCTTCGAGGGCGTCCTCGGGTACGAGGACACCGTCATGCCGCAGATCGTGAATGCGCTGCTCTCGCGGCATCACTTCATCCTGCTCGGGCTCCGCGGCCAGGCGAAGAGCCGCATCCTGCGCGCGCTCACCACGCTGCTCGACCCGGCGCTGCCGGTGATCGCCGGGAGCGAGACGAACGACGACCCGTTCAAGCCGATCTCGAAGTACGGCCGTGACCGCCTCGCGGCGGGCGGCGACGACACGCCGATCGCCTGGCTCGCGCCCGACCAGCGCTACGTCGAGAAGCTCGCGACCCCCGACGTCACGGTCGCCGACCTCATCGGCGACCTCGACCCGATCAAGGCGGCGCGCGGCGGGCACCTGCTCTCGGACGAGCTCTCGATCCACTACGGCATGCTGCCGCGCGCCAACCGCGGCATCTTCGCGCTCAACGAGCTCCCCGACCTCGCGGGCAAGGTGCAGGTGGGGCTGTTCAACGTGATGCAGGAAGGCGACGTCCAGATCAAGGGCTACCCGGTGCGCCTCGCGCTCGACGTGGTGCTGGCGTTCACCGCGAACCCGGAGGACTACACGGCGCGCGGCAAGATCATCACGCCGCTCAAGGACCGCATCGGCAGCGAGATCATCACGCACTACCCGGCGACGGTGGACCTCGCGATGGCGATCACCGCGCAGGAGGCGTGGGTCGCGCGCGACGGCCTGCCGCTGCGCCTGCCCGACATCGTCTCGGAGGTGGCCGAGCGCGTCGCCTTCGAGGCGCGTCAGGAGAAGCGCATCGACCAGCGCTCGGGCGTCTCGCAGCGCCTGTCGATCACGCTGCTCGAGAACGTGATCTCCAACGCCGAGCGGCGCGCGGTGCGGCTGGGCGAGAAGGAGATCGTCCCGCGCCTCGCGGACATCTATGCGGCACTGCCGGCGATCACGGGCAAGATCGAGCTCGAGTACGAGGGCGAGCTCATCGGCGGCGCGGCGATCGCGCGCGAGCTCATCCGGCGCGCGGCCGACGCGACGCTCAGCGAGCGCGACGACTCCCTCGACCTCGACGAGATCGTGATCTGGTTCGACCGCGGGCAGGCGCTGCAAGTGAGCGATGACGCGAGCGCTGCGGTAGCGCGAAAGGGTTTCGCCGCAGTCCCGGGCCTCATCGAGATCGTGACCGCGAGCGGGCTCGGCGTGGGTGACGATGCCGACGCGGTGGTGGCCTGCGAGCTCGTGCTCGAGGCGCTGGTCGCGCGCCGCAAGCTCTCGCGATCCGAAAGCGGCCAGTACGGCCGCTCGGCGCGCCGGAAGGGCTCGATGCCGCAGGAGCGGCCCGACCGCGACGAGTAGACGTTCGCGAGCGCGCGCACTCCGGCTCGGTCAGACCGTCAGCGCCGTCTCACCGAGCCGGAAGCGGTCGATCGCGGCATCCACCGCCCCCTCCATGCTTCCCCGCCGCGTGAACTCCGCGCGCAGGTGCGTCGCGTCGCTCCCCTCGTGCGCGATGCGGTAGATCAGGTCGAGCGCCGCGCCGGCCTGCGCCGCGTCCGCGTGCGCCTGCACCTGCCGCACCGTCGCGAGGATGTCCTCCCGCAGCGAGACCGCTTCGAGCGTGCTCGGCGGGACGATCGTCCCGTCGAGGCCGAAACGGCAGGCCTGGAAGCGATTGTATGAGTAGACGAGGTAATCGTCCTCGGCGGGCGGTGGCATCTCCCGTTCGAGCAGCCAGCGGCAGAGCGCCTGCAGGTAGCAGGCGAGCGCGGCGGCGCGCTCCACCGAGAGCGGCGTGTCGCAGACACGCAGCTCGATGGTCCCGTACTCCGGCTTGGGGCGGATGTCCCAATAGAAGTCCTTCATGCTCTTCACGACGCCGGTGCGCTCCATCTTCGCGAAGTAGTCTTCGAATGCGCGCCAGGTGAGCAGGAAGGGGGCGCGGCCGCTCAGCGGGAAGGCCGAGACCGAGTTGAGGCGCGCCGAGTTGAAGAGCGTGTCCTTCCCCTGCACGAACGGCGACGACGCCGAGAGGGCGATGAAGTGCGGGACGTAGCGGTTGAGCGCGTGCAGGAGGTAGAGCGCGTCGTCGCCGCTGGCGCACCCGATGTGCACGTGCTGGCCGAAGACGGTGAACTGCTTGCTGAGGTAGCCGTAGAGCGCCGAGACCTCCTTGAACCGCGGCTTCTTGAAGATCCGGCGGTCGGTCCACTGCTGGAACGGATGCGTCCCGCCACCAGCGATGCCGACGTTGAGCCGCGCCCCCGCGCGGACGAGCGTGTCGCGGATCTCGGTGAGCTGCTTCAGCAGGGCCGGGTGATCGCG